>SKRW01000275.1 GCA_007118295.1 Paracoccaceae bacterium
AGGATCGTGGCATAGAGCCCGATGATGAACAGCACAAGGATCAGGCCATATTCCTCGGCGGCGACCGCGATGATGAAATCGGTATGCGCATCGGGCAATGACCATTTCACCCGCCCCTCGCCCACGCCCGCACCAAAGAAACCACCTTCGGAAATGGCGTTCTGCGCAAAGCCCATCTGTGTGCGCGGATCGACATCTGCGGCCAGAAACCCGTCGATGCGGCGCGCGAAATGTTCGGAATTCTGATAGGCGGCATACCCGCCCAGCAGCACAAGGCTGGCCAGTCCCAACAACAGCGCCATCGGTGCGCCCGCCACGAAATACATCGCCATCCAGCCTGCGGCGACCAGTGCCGCCTGCCCGAAATCGGGCTGGATGACCAGCAGGCCCAGCACCAGCATCGTGAACCCCAGTGACAGCGCCTTGCCCGGTGGTCCGCTTGGTTCCTGCCCCGACGCCAGCAGCCATGCCGCAAATACGGCCAGCATCGGCTTGAGAAACTCGGACGGCTGCATCGAGGCAAACCCGAAGCTGAACCAGCGCACAGCCCCCTTGCCGAAATCGGTGCCGAAGAACGGCAGCAGCATCAGCGACAGCAAACTGACGAAGAACCCCAGCACCGCCAGACGCCGGATACGCTCGGGTGACATCATGGAGACCAGAACCATCGCTGTGACCCCCATCAGCCCGAACACGACCTGACGCTGCACATAGAAAAACGGGGGCAGTCCGTTGCGTGACGCCAAGGGGGGCGACGCGGCAAGACCGACCAGCAACCCGACTGCCATCAGCAGCAGAATGGCGGTCAGCGTAACCTTGTCAATTGTGCGCCACCAGCGCGACAGCACCGGATCTTCCACGCGCACAGGCGTGGTGCCATACACCATTTCCGTCATGTTACTGCCTCGATCGTCCCGCCTGTGACTTTCAAGCGTCCTGTTTGTGAAAGCATGCCTGTCATTTCCCGTTTTCCGGGGCCCGTTTTCCGGGTCTGAGAGGCAGACTAACCCGAAAGCGCCGTTCATTCCAGAAGAAATGCTCAGATCGGCAAGGCTCTGCGCGCAGGGCGCGCGCGGCGGCGCGGCGGCAGCGGAAACGGCACCATACGCGCCGCCCTGCCCGTCAGGATGGCGCAGCCCTGCGGCACCAAAGCCGTCAGCACTGGATCACTGCAGTCCAGCCCACCGGTATAGGTGCCGAATGCTGGCAGGATCAGATGCTGTGCGCCTGCAAGAAACACCGCGACACGCTGACCTGCGAACATCAGCTTCGGGTGGTAATGACCTGAAATATCGGGATTATCCTGCGCAATATGGCGAAAGGCGATACCCGCTATCTGCCGCTCGGGCAGCGTCCTGCCCGGCAGACCCTGCGCCTGCGGGTCATGATTGCCCGCGATCCAAGTCACATCGCAGCGGGCTGCCAGCCGCAAAAGCGCAGGCATCAGGGCAGGCGCGGCCAGATCATCATCAAAACTGTCGCCCAGGGCGATCAGCCGCCGCGCACCGGTGGCAGATAACTCGCCCTCCAGCCGCGCCAGAGTCTCGATCACGTCATAGGGAGGCAACAACGCGCCCCCGCGCCGCGCCATACGCTCGGATTTGCCCAGATGCAGGTCGGCCACGATCAGCGCATCCTGCGCAGGCCAGAACAGCGCGCCCGAGGCGCGCGCGACAAAATGCTGATTGGCAAAGGTCAGCGGGCAATCGGTCATGCCCTGTTATGCGCGGCGCGGTCGCCCAAGTTCAAGCCCGCGCGACACTCAGCCCGCATTGCCCATCTGCAAGCCGGCCTCGCGCATCATGGCCTCGGCCTCTTGCTCGATCAGGCGTGCCGCACCCGACGCCCGGATCGGCACGCGCCCGGCCTCCAGCATCAGGGGGGCCGCAAAGGGGGTGACATGGGGCGGCAGGACATGAACAATCTCGGGGCGGGTCCGCAGCATTTCCTCAACCCGGCCAAAATCGGCCAGCCCGCGCATGGCAGCGTCGCGGGTGACGCGCAGCAACAGGTGGTCAGGGTCGTATTTGCGCAAGGTGTCATACAGGATGTCACTGGAAAACGTCGCCTGCTTGCCCGATTTGCGCGCGCCCGGCAGGTTGCGCTGCAACAATCCCGCCACTGTGGCCACAGCGCGAAAGCTGCGCTTCATCACGGCGTTTTCGGCCAACCAGTCGCCAAGCCCCTCGCGCAGCCCCTCGGGGTTCAGCAGGGGCGCAGGGTCGCGCACAGGCTCCAGCGACCAGATCAGCAGCGCGTAATCAGTCGCGACAAACCCCAGCGGGTCCAGCCCCGCCCCCTCCATCCGGTGAGTCAGCAACAGGCCCAGTGTCTGGTTGGCATTGCGCCCCGCAAACGAGTAAATCGCGAAATACCACCGCCCCGCACGCGCGAAGCTTTCGCAGGTCATGGTGCCGGGGCACGGCAGGACCGAAATCTCGGATTGCAGTACCAGCCATTCGCGTGTGTGATCCGGCAATGCGCCCCAGTCATCCGGCGCGCCGATCAGCGCCAGCAGACGCGCCGACAATTCGGTCGAGGTGGCCATTTTCAGCCCGTTGAAGACAGCAATCTTCGGCTGACGCGCGGGCTGGGGCGTGACCTCGACCACCATGTCGCGCAGGCGGTCATAGCGCACGGTCTGCCCGCCGATCAGAAAGGTATCGCCCGGCATCAGGCTGGCGGCAAAGGACTCCTCGATCTGGCCAAGGGGTGCGCCGCCGCGAGGGCCGCGCCGCACAGACAGCAACTCGGGGGCAACGATGGTGCCGATGTTCATGCGAATGGCCTTGGCCGCGCGCGGGTCGCGCAGATGCCACAGCCCGCCACGCTGGACCAGTCTCTGCCAGCGGTCATACGCGCGCAGCGCATAGCCGCCTGTTGCCACGAAATCCAGACAATCGTCAAACGCCGCGCGGCTGAGGTTTGCATAGGGGCCCGCTGTCCTGATCTCGTGAAACAGGGGCACCGGGTCCAGCGGTCCGGCGCACGCCAGGAGCAGCAGGTGCTGGCACAGCACGTCCAGCCCGCCCGCGCCGCGCGCATCACCATCCAACTCACCCGCCGCGACCGCTTGCAGCGCGGCGACACATTCGATCACCTCGAACCGGTTCGCAGGCACGATGCGCGCGCGAGAGGGCGCGTCATAGCGGTGGTTTGCCCGACCGATGCGCTGCACCAGCCGTTTGACATTCTTTGGCGCGCCAATCTGGATGACCAGATCGACATCCCCCCAGTCCAGACCCAGATCCAGACTGCCGGTCGCCACGACTGCGCGCAAATCACCTGCGGCCATCGCCCCCTCGACCTTGCGGCGCGCATCGCGTGACAGGCTGCCATGATGCAGCGCAATGGGCAGGTTCGCGTCATTCACGGCCCAGAGCGCCTGAAAGAACAACTCCGCCTGCGCGCGGGTGTTGATGAACACCAGCGTCAGCCGCGCCGCTGCGATGGCGTCGATCACATCGCGCGCGGCATAAGCCCCGCCTGCGCCCGACCAGGGCGGGGTCAGCGTGGTCGGCAGCATCGCAATATCGGGTGCTGGGCCGGGGTCGGCCCGGATGATCTGCGCGCCGCCCATGAAACCCGCAAGTGCCGCCGGGTCCTCGACCGTCGCCGACAGGCCCGCAACCTGCAGCCCCGGCGCAAGGCGACGCAGCCGCGCAAGGCCCAGCATCAACTGCTCGCCGCGTTGCGATTCTGCCAGCGCGTGAATCTCGTCGATCACAACATGGCGCAACTGGCCGAAAATGCGCGGGGCCTCGGAATAGGACAGCATCAGCGCAAGGGATTCGGGCGTGGTCAGCAGGATATGCGGCGGGTCCACGCGCTGACGCGCGCGGGTCGTCGCCCCGGTATCGCCTGTGCGATCCTCGATCCGCACCTCCAGCCCCAGATCGGCCACAGGCCGCGCAAGATTGCGGCCAATATCATGCGTCAACGCCTTGAGCGGCGAGGCATAGAGCGTATGCAGCCCCGGCCCCAACCCGCCGCAGGCCGCCGCCAATGTGGGCAGGAACCCCGCCAGCGTCTTGCCGCCCCCCGTCGGTGCGATCAGCAGGCGGTCGCCCGGTGTCGCCATCATGGCCAACTGATGCGAATGCGGTGCCCAGCCTTGCGCTGCGAACCAACCGGTCAGGCGGTCCGGCAACTGGGCGGCAGGATGGTGCGTGTCGGGCATGGTGTCTCGCGCTGGCTGTCGGTCAATGGTATTCTGCGCACGCGCGAAAACAAGCGCGACAGGGGCTTTCCCCCGAGGCCAGAGAGGCGTATCTGCCCGGCATGAGTGCGCGTGACCGATACTGGGAAACCGTCCCCCTGCCCCGCATGACCCCCGAGGAATGGGAGGGTCTGTGCGATGGCTGCGGTAAATGCTGCCTGAACAAGCTGGAAGATATTGACACGGGCGAGTTGATATTCACCCGCGTCGCCTGCCGCCTGTTCGACGATGAAACCTGCCGCTGCGCCAATTATGCCGAACGCAAGCGCCATGTCCCCGAATGCGTGGTCCTGACGCCCCGGACGCTGGACGAGATCGCCTACTGGATGCCGGAAACCTGCGCGTATCGGCGGCTGCACGAAGGGCACCGCCTGCCCGACTGGCACCCGTTGCTGACCGGCGACCCGGACTCGACCCACAAGGCGGGTATGTCTATGCAGGGCGCGACTGTGTCCGAAGCTGTCATCCCGCTGGATGACTGGGAAGATTACGCGCTGGATGATGCGCCGGAAGACCGCCGGGACTGACGCACGGGAACAGGGCGCATCTTGTAGGGTGGGTGCTGTGCACCCACCGTCCCTGAACGTATAGGACCCGTCCGAAGCTGGATTGACGACAAGACTAAAGCTTGCGCAGGGCCAGTTCGCGCGCGACCTCTGAACGGACAAGCTTGCGGATGTTGCGCGTGATCTTCTCGCCCAACTCGCCCTGCAATTCCTGACGCACGATCTGGGCCACAAGCTGGTAGAGCATCCGTTCATCAATGACCTGATCAAGTGCAGCGTCGCTCTGTGCCGCCGCGACAGGGCTACTGGACTGATGCGGCGCGGCAGACTCGGTCGCGGCGGGTGCGGCAGCCAGCATCGCTTCGAGCCGCGACAGCGTGGCTTCAAGTGCGGCATCCTCGACTGATTCCAGCGGCTCTTGCGCGGGCAACTCCGCCTCCGGGGATTGCGGGAGGTCATCAGCGACCGGCGACGCCTCCGCTGCAGGCACATCCTCAACCGCAAGGACGGGTTCAGCGTCGGGCACCGATCTGACAGCGGGCTCTGGCGTGCGCGCAGCACCTGCGCTCTGGATCCGCGACAGCAGCGAAGACGCCGCAGGCGCTTCCGGCACCCCTGCTTCCGTATCGGCGGGTGCTATGCCTTGCGCGGAGGTGTCCGGTTGCGGCGGGTGGTCCGCGCCATCGTCGATCCGCAGCGCCGATGTCAGGACCAGCTTTTCCACTGGCGCAGGTCCCGGTGCCGTGCTGCCCTGCCGGGGCCGCTTGTCTTTCGGGTCCTGCGAGACCAGCCTGCGGATCGATGTCAGCACATCCTCGATCTCGTGCCGAGACATTGCTTCTGTCATGCGCTTGCCCTTCTGCCCATCCTGCCCGGTAGCCCAGCGCCCCTGTCTTGCCGGTCCTTCTGACGGGGCCGGGCCGGAGTTGAGCGGCTATCGAGCGAAGTGTAGCGCGCGCGAGGAATCAAGACAATCGCCGAGTGCGATTCTGGTTCACAACGCGCAGGACAGGTGTCAGTCGCGCCCCAGCGCCCGCAAGACGCGGTCCAGCGCCTCGCCTTGCTGCGAGGTAACGGGCGCGCTGCGCACGGCGTTGTAATACGCTTCGGCGTCATAGGTCGGAATGCCCAGCCCCAGATGTTCGACTGTCAAAAGCCCCATTGCCGCCAGGACGTTATAGGCCGCCGCCTGTTCAGATGCCTGCGCCTGCAACAGATTGGTGCGCGCTTCCAGCAGATCCGTCTCGGCGTTCAGTACGTCCAGCGTGGTGCGTGCGCCAAGGCGCGCTTCCTCGCGCGTGCCCTCGAACGCGCTTTGAGAAGCACGAACCTGTTGCTGGCTGGCCGCGATCCGCGCGCGGGCAACATCGACATTAGCCCATGCCACGGCCACGTTCTGCAAAACCTGCGCGACTGTCTGGTGCAAGCCCGAGCGCGTCGCATCGCGCCGGGCATTGGCCTGACGATGCAACGCGTTCAACTGGCCGCCCTGATAGATCGGCCGCGCATAGCGGACCCCTGCCGAAAAGGACGACGAGTCGCCCAGATTGGTGAAATTCTGACCCACGCCCGCGCTGCCCGTGACCGACCCGTGACGCTGCGCAAAGACGCGCTCGGCATTCAGTTCGGCCGCTGTCACCTCGTGCTGTGACTGCAGGACGCGCGGATGCGTGCGGCGCGCAATGTCCTGCGCGACATTCAGAGAGGCCGCCGCCCGTGGCAGTGCCGGGGGGGGCCGCAACTGTCCGGGTGTGTTGCCGGTGGCCAGCTTGTAGCCTTCGCGCGCGGCGGTCAACTCGCCCTCGGCGGCTGCCAGCATCGAGCGCGCCGCCGCCAGCCGTGCCTCGGCCAATGACACATCGGTGCGGGTGATCTCGCTCAACTCAAACCGCTGACGGGCTGCGTCCAGTTCCTGCGTGATGACGCGCACTGTCGCCCGGCGCAGCGCGACGGCCTCGGTTGCGGTGCGCACATCCAGATAGGCAGAGATCGCGCCTTGCAGCACTTGCTGTTCCACGTCGATCAGCGCCTGACGGGTGGCCAGCACCTGTGCCTTGGCCGCGTCGCGCGCAAGCTGGCCACGCCCGAAATCAATAAGTGTCACTTCGGCTGCCAGACTGAAGGACAGCGAAATCGAATCCGCGCCGCCGGGCTGATACCGATACTGAGCATCCGTGATGAAATTCAGCACCGGGCGCATGCTGGCCACGGCAATCGCCACATCCTCGTCCGCAGCCCGCAGCAAGGCGCGGTTCTGTTCCAGCAGGTTGGAATTGCGATACGCCGCGATCAGCGTATCCGCGAGGGATTGCGCAGAGGCAGGGGTAGCTGCCATAAACGCAGCGACTGTCAGACCCGCGATAAAATGTTTGCAGCCCATAGGTTTGCCTCTTTTCCTTGCCCTGTCCCTATACGCCACAGACAGCGCAACGGTTCACAAGCTGAATGCCTGTGCTTTCTCGAACCCCGGCAGAACCGGTGCCGCAGCATTGAATATGTCACGCCACGTGATCGTGTCACCCTGTCGCCAGCCCAGACGCACCACGCCCAGCGCACCGTCCATGAACAGCGCTGTCACGCGTCCGCCTTCGCGCAACTGGCCCAGAAGCGCTGCCGGGAACTCTACAATGCCCCCTTGCAGGATCATTGCGTCATAGGGCGCATGCGCGGCCGCACCTTCGGCCAGCGGCCCCTTGTGCAGCACCACCGGTTCCGAGTTCGTGCGTGCAAGCGATGCCTCGGCCAGTTCGGCAAGCGCGGGGTCTTCCTCGACCGCGACAACGGCCTGCGCCATGCGCAGCATCAGCGCGCTGGAATAGCCGGACGCACAGCCGATATCGAGCACAAGGTCCTTGCGCGTCAGCGAGAGTGCATCCAGCATCTTGGCCAATGTCCGGGGATCAAGCAGAACGCGGCCCTGAGCAAGGGTCAGGTTCTCGCCGATATAGGCGGCCTCGACCAATGCTTCGGGGACAAATGCCTCGCGCGGGACACGCAGCATCGCGTCGATGATCGGGAACTTCGTGACATCCGACGGGCGCACCTGCGAGTCGACCATCATCCTGCGGCGCATCTCGAAATCGATCATGAACTGAACTCTTCGGTTTAGTTGTTGCTGCTTATGTCATTGCCACAGAACACCGCGCCTCGCAACACAAGAGCGCAGTTGGCCCGCACGCAAGGGTGTCACGCGCGGCTTTAGATGTTATCTGAGGCACACAGCACAGAAAGGACATGACCATGCATCTGACAGTGTATCTGGCAGGCGAAATTCACACGGACTGGCGTGAACGGATCATCGCGGGCGCAGGCGATCTGCCAGTGATATTTACCGGGCCGGTGACGGACCATGCAGCATCTGACGATTGCGGCGTACGCATTCTGGGGGCCGAAGACCGCAAATTCTGGCACGACCACAAGGGCGCGCAACTCAACGCGATCCGCACGCGCAAGGCTCTGGCCGATGCCGATATCGTGGTCGTGCGCTTTGGTGACAAATACCGCCAGTGGAACGCCGCCTTTGATGCGGGCTATGCCGCAGCGCTGGGCAAGTCGCTTGTCGTGATGCACGGCGATGACCATCAGCACGCGCTGAAAGAAGTGGATGCCGCCGCCCTTGCCGTCGCCGAAACACCCGAACAGGTGGTAGCGATATTACGATACACGCTGACAGGTGAATTGCCCTGAAACGCACCAAGGCAGGCGTGTCGCGTGTAAAAACGGGTTCCCATGCCCCCGCTTTGACGGCATAACTCCTGGCGTCGTAAACAAAGGGACAACGTCATGCTTAAAGAGTTCAGAGACTTCATCGCGCGCGGCAATGCCATGGACATGGCCGTCGGGATCATCATAGGTGCGGCCTTTACGGCCATTGTCACCTCGCTGGTCGATGATCTGGTCAACCCGCTGATCGGTATTTTTGTCGGCGGAATCGATTTCAGCGCCATCAGCTTTGGCCTGGGCGAGGCACAATTCATGATCGGTAATTTCATCAATGCCGTGATCAAGTTCCTGATCATTGCCTTTGTCGTTTTCATGCTGGTGCGCACGGTCAACAACTTCGCAAAAATGGGCAAGGCAGCAGAAAAAGCCGAACCCGAAGCGCCCAAGGGCCCCACTTCGGAAGAATTGCTTGTCGAAATTCGCGACGCCCTGAAGGCGCGCTAAACCAGTTGCGACCGCTGTCAGATATCGACAGCGGTCGTTTCTACCACAGTGCGCAGCGCAAAGGATGATTGCATCTGCGTGACCCCCGGCAACCGGCTGAGATAGCGGCGGTGAATACGGGCGAAATCTTCGGTATCGGCGGCAACGATCTTGAGCAGGTAATCCGCACTGCCCGCCATCAGATGACATTCCAGCACATCGGGCACGCGCGCCACCTCGCGCTCGAACGCATCAAGTATCTCGTCGCTTTGCCCCGAAAGCGTGATTTCCACGAATACGACCGTCGAACGCCCGATGCGCCGCAAATCCAACCGCGCATGGTATCCCGCGACAAACCCTTCGCTTTCCAGTCGCTGCACCCGCCGATGACAGGCCGAGGGCGACAGATGGATCATCTCTGCCAGTTCGGCATTGGTGACGCGGCCCTGCTGTTGCAGAACCCGCAGGATGCGGCGGTCTGTCGCGTCTAGCTGCATTGCAGCGCAATCCTCTTCGCAAAAACCTGTGTTTTAGCTGCATTTCTGCGAAGAGATCACCTGATAAAGCCCAAACTGTCAAGGAAATCCCCCGCCGCGCAGGATAGTCTGCACCCAGAAATCTACGGAGGACGCGATGCTTATCGGATGCGTAAGGGAGATCAAGCCACAGGAATTTCGCGTGGGCCTGACGCCCAATGCCGCGCTGGAGGCCATCCACCGCGGCCATCAGGTCATGATCGAGGCAGGCGCCGGGGCCGGGGCCGGGTTTGACGATACCGCCTATTCGGCCATCGGCGCGCAGGTCGTGGACACCGCCGAAGAAATCTTTGCCCGCGCCGAAATGATCGTCAAGGTCAAGGAACCGCAAGCCAGCGAGCGCAAGCAATTGCGCGCAGGTCAGGTGCTTTTCACCTATCTGCACCTTGCCCCCGACCCTGCCCAGACGCGTGACCTGCTCGACAGTGGCGTCACCGCCATCGCCTATGAAACCGTGACCGACCGCAATGGCGGCCTGCCCCTGCTGGCCCCCATGTCCGAGGTTGCGGGCCGACTGGCCCCGCAGGCAGGCTCATGGGCATTGCAAAAGGCCAATGGCGGGCGCGGTGTGCTGATGGGCGGTGTGCCGGGGGTGCGACCTGCCAATGTCATCATCATCGGTGGCGGGGTGGTCGGCACGGCGGCAGCGCGCGTGGCGGTCGGAATGGGCGCGAATGTCACGATTCTGGACCGGTCCATCCCGCGCCTGTCCTATCTGGATGACATCTTTCATGGCCGCCTGACCACGCAATTTTCCGACGCCGCCGCGATCGAAGACCTGCTTGCGCGCGCCGATATGGTGATTGGCGCAGTGCTGATCCCCGGTGCCGCCGCCCCCAAACTGATCCGGCGCGACCAGTTGGCCAGTATGCAACCCGGTGCCGTGCTGGTGGATGTGGCCATCGATCAGGGCGGTTGCTTCGAGACATCGCGCACCACGACCCATGCCAACCCGATCTATGACGTGGATGGCATCGTGCATTATTGCGTGGCCAACATGCCCGGCGCAGTTGCCCGCACGTCAACCATCGCGCTGGGCAATGCAACCATGCCCTATATGCTGGCACTGGCCGACAAGGGCTGGCGCAAGGCCTGCGAGGATGACCCCCATCTGCTGGAGGGCTTGAACACCCATGCCGGGCACCTGACCTACTACGCCGTCGGCAAGGCACTGGAGATTGACGTCATGTCACCGAGCCTTGCCCTGAAGCTGTAAACTTTGCCTCTGAACTGGGCGCGCGCGGAACGCGCGCGCTGATCCAAAAAATTGGCCTTACTTAACATTCAAAACTTGCAATATGTATTAATGTGGTTATATCCTGTTCCAGACAGCTACAGGAGACAATCATGAAACCCGAAGTCACCGCCTTTTTCGACCCCGATACCTTCACCATCACCTATGTGGTGCGCGACCCGCAAGGTACGTCCTGCGCCATCGTGGATTCTGTGCTGGATTTCGATTACGCCTCGGGGCGTACCTCGACCAAATCCGCAGATGAAGTCATCGCCTTTGTGCAGGACAAAGGCTACCGCGTCGAATGGCTGCTGGAAACGCATGTCCATGCAGACCACCTGTCGGCAGCCCCCTATCTGCAGGAAAAGCTGGGCGGCAAGATCGGCATCGGCCATAACATCACGATCGTGCAGGACACGTTCGGCAAGGTGTTTAACGAAGGCACCAAATTCCAGCGCGATGGCAGCCAGTTCGACAAGCTGTTTGTCGAGGGCGACTCGATCCATATCGGCCAGTTGCGCGTCGATGTGCTGCATACCCCCGGCCACACCCCGGCCTGCCTGACCTATGTGATCGGCGATGCGGCCTTTGTGGGCGATACACTGTTCATGCCCGATTTCGGCACCGCGCGCTGCGACTTTCCAGGCGGTTCCGCCGAGACCATGTGGGATTCGGTTCAGAAAATTCTGACCCTGCCCGAAGAGACCCGCATCTTCGTCGGCCATGACTACAAGGCCGAAGGCCGCGATCACTACGCATGGGAAACCACCGTGGACGAGCAGAAAGCCGCGAACAAGCATGTGGGGGCCGGTGCCTCGAAAGAAGAATTCGTCAAGGCCCGGACCGAACGCGACGCCCAGTTGGGCATGCCGCGCCTGATCGTGCCGTCGCTGCAGGTGAACATGCGCGCAGGCCAGATGCCCGAAGCCGAAGAAAACGGCACGGTCTATCTGAAAGTGCCAGTCAACACGCTCTGAGCCACAAACCCTATCGCGGGCAGGATGCACAGCGCCCTGCCCGCCCCTGAACAGGACATGAAAACATGATTCCCATGGATTGGATTTGGGGCCTCGTCGGGGGCCTGATGATTGGCACGGCGGCGGCCATCTTTCTGCTTGGCAACGGGCGGATCATGGGTGCAAGCGGGCTGATCGGCGGGCTGGTGGACCGCACCGGGCTTGGCAACTGGCAAGAGCGCGTGGCCTTTCTGGCCGCGCTTGTCGTTGTTCCCGCGCTGATGCTGCCCTTTTACACTGTTGAGGTCAGCACGCATATCACCTCGAACCTTGGCATCGTGATCGCAGGCGGGCTTCTGGTCGGGATTGGCACGCGGCTGGCCAATGGCTGCACCTCTGGTCACGGGGTCTGCGGTATCTCGCGCTTCTCGCTGCGCGGCATGGTGGCGACTGTATTCTATCTGCTGGCTGGTGGCATCGCGATGGTGCTGTTCCGCCATGTGCTGGGAGTGATCTGATGAAACGCAATATCATCGCGGCCCTGTCGGGCGGGCTGTTCGGGGCGGGGCTGCTTGTGTCCGGCATGACCGACACCACCAAGGTCCAAGGCTGGCTGGACATCTTCGGCGCATGGGACCCGACGCTGGCCTTTGTGCTGGGCGGGGCGATCCTGCCGATGCTGCTGGCCTGGAACATGACCACGCGGCGCGCGCAATCGCTGGCAGGCACCCCCTTTCCGGCCAAGCCCGACCCGCGTCTGGGTCATAACCTTGTGGTTGGTTCAGTGTTGTTCGGGGCGGGTTGGGGGCTGGTGGGGCTGTGCCCCGGCCCGGCCATTGCCTCGCTCAGTTGGGGCGGCACGGGGGGCATCACCTTTCTTCTGGCGATGATCGCCGGTATGCTGGTCGCTCAACCCATCCGTCTGCGCATCGACCGTATCGCAGCCGCCTGACCGGAGCCCGCCATGGACATTCGCCCCCTGACCGACGTTTACGCCGTGTCACCCCAGATCACCCCCGAAGATGTCGCGGCAATCGTCGCGGCAGGGTTCACGACAGTGGTCTGCAACCGCCCCGACGGCGAAATCCCGCCAGACTTGCAGGCAACCGAAATCCGCAAGTCGGTCGAGGCTGCAGGGCTGAAATTTGTCGACAACCCGGTGATTGGCGGGGCGATCACGCTGGACAATATCAGCGCCCAGAGCCGCGCCATGACCGAAAGCGGGGGGCCTGTGCTGGCCTATTGCGCCTCGGGGAACCGGTCGTCGATTGTCTGGGCGCTGGCCCATGCAGGACAGCGCCCTACCGATGAACTGATTGCGATCCCGGCGCGATATGGCTATGCGCTGGAACCCTTCCGCCCGACCATCGACCAGCTTGCCGCAGGCTGAGCCTGCACCGATACCCCGCAGGCAGGCCAACGGTCACGCAACACCGACAGCGCGTCATATCTGTCGCCACGCGGCCCCGTTTCCTGCGGGGCTGCGTTTGATATTCTGCTCCCGCCCGACCTTTGCCCGCAGATAGCCGATGCTGGCATCACGTCAGCGCGCCGCAAACCCT
The DNA here is from genome assembly GCA_007118295.1 of Paracoccaceae bacterium. Taxonomy (GTDB): domain Bacteria; phylum Pseudomonadota; class Alphaproteobacteria; order Rhodobacterales; family Rhodobacteraceae; genus Roseinatronobacter. The sequence goes on from SKRW01000275.1 coordinate 13,160, forward strand.
ATGCCACCTGTGCCCGCTGACCACTCGCCATAGCCATCAGCGCCCAGGTGCCCCCGAACCGCGCGGCCCGGCCAGATGCGCCCGTCACCGAGATTCCGCATTGCCTTACATGGGGCGCGCGCCTGATGACTCCGCCTGCCCCTGCGCGCCCGGGCCCCCTTGCCGGTCCTCGGGAACGAATGCCGCGTGCGGTGGTCGGAAGGGCAGGATCGAAGCAGGCAAGGCCACAGGCGAGATCGACACGCCCATCGCATCGGTCAGCACGCCGGGCTCTGCTGTCAACCGGACGGCACGCTGGCCGCGCGCCTGCCCCAACCGCCCGATTCCCAGCGCCGCGTGACCTATCGTTTCGACTGACAGCGATTCAAGCGCCGCTTCCGGCAGGCGCAGCATATCGCCCGGCCGCAGGCGTAGCGCCTCGGTCAGGCTGATCTGAACCCGGCACAGCACCGCATCAATCTGCACCGGACTTGCCGTGACCGTAGCCTCAAGCCGCGCCGCCCAGTCTTTGGCCTCTTGGTCCGCGTCGGGCTGCGTGTCCGGGTTTCGCCCGGACGTGTCCGCGATGGGCAGGATCAGCATCCAGTCGCCCTGTCTGGCACCGAACCCCAGCGCCACGCGCAGATGATGGACCTGATAGGCCCCCTCTTCCAGCATCAGCCCAAGCGGGCGCGGGTCTTCAAGGAACGAGCCATAGACAAAGTCGCTGACCAGCACGGCCTCTGGCAGCCCGGCGCAGCGCTGCTCGACCAACCGCAAAAATGCGTCGATCATGGGGGCCAGCAGCGCTGCGTCAGTGCGGGTGGGTTTGCGCATGGGCGGTGGGGTGGTGCTTACGCGCCCGGTTGCCTGCGCCTCGACCATACCGGCCAGAACGCTGGGGCAGGCCATCAGCAGGCCCATCCGCTCGCCCTGCCCTTCCAGCAGCGACAGGAACATGCCGGGTTCGGCCATGTCGATAATCTCGGCCAGGCTGGCCTGCCGGACCCGGACATCCTGCACCACCGCTTCCAGCCCCCGACACTCTGCGCCCATGCGCCCGAAGGCCACGCGCAGCGCTGCGGCAAATTTCGCGCGCGCCTCGGCTTCGGCGACGCGGTGCCGCGTGGCCATCTGCCCAAGCGCGCCAGCCCGTTGCCCGGTGTCGTTTTGCGTGTCCGCTTTTATCTGTTCCGTCATCGCATCGACCACCCGTCCTGCGCCCCAAACTGCCGCAAAAGGGTTATCAAAGCCTGAATGCGCGTTCGGAATTCGGGCTGGTCAGGTGCGACGCGTCAGACCTGGCAAACCGGCAGCGTGCGGGTAAAGCCTGCAATGTCGCTGCGTTTGCGCGCATTGCGCAAAGGCGGCCAGTCCTTGGCGACCCCGCCCCAGGCGCCCGGTCCTCCGGCAACGACCTGATCGCGCTCGACCGCCTGCGCGGCAATTCGCGCGGCACAGCGCAAGTTGGTCGGCCCGTCATACAGGCCGTTGGGATGGGACAGGTCGCACCCGTAGAACCGCGCCGAGGTCGGCCAGATCTGCAACAGCCCCCGGTAGCGCCCGCCTGCGCCCGCAGCCTCGGGGCGCCATGTGCTTTCATAGCCTGCAAGCCCCGAGAACAGGGCCGTCCAGAACGCCTTGCGCCCGTCGGCATCCGCACTCTCATAGCCCGGACAGAATGTGTCGATGTCACGGGGAACAGTCGTGATCAGGGCGTGGCCCTCATTCTCCAGCGCAGTGAACTTGGCGGTGGTCCAGAGTTGCGCCTCGGGGCGGTGGTCCCAGCGAGTCGTGATCTCAAGCGGCGATTTGCGCGAGACGACCTCGGGGGCCGACAGGGTGCAGCCGGCAGATAGCGCAACAACAACAGACGCGGCAAGCGCGCGCAGAGGCATGTAGCGGGTCATTATATGTCCGAATGGTGGCACAACCCCTGAATCAGGCTGCGTCGCGGCCTATGCCCTGCGCCGCGCAACTTGGCAAATCGCACCCCGATGAAAGCCCGTTTTTGGGCGGGCTTTCGCCTATGGCCCTCTTGCTGCGCCGGGGTCGCAAGGCTAGAAGGCAGCGAGCACCCACAGCGCAGGAGGCCCCGACAATGCTGGATCTGACCTATGAGACCCCGACCCCAAAGGTCATTTCGGGCGCGACCGGCGATTGGGAACTGGTGATCGGTATGGAAATCCATGCGCAGGTCGCAAGTGAGGCCAAACTGTTCTCGGGCGCGTCAACCCGGTTCGGCGCAGAGCCCAATTCCAATGTCGCCTTTGTCGATGCGGCGATGCCGGGCATGCTGCCAGTGGTCAATGAATACTGCATTGAACAGGCGGTGCGCACCGGGCTGGGGCTGAAGGCGCAGATCAACCTTGTCTCGGCCTTTGACCGCAAGAATTACTTTTACCCCGATCTGCCGCAGGGCTATCAGATCAGCCAGCTTTACCATCCGCTGGTGGGCGAAGGCGAAGTGCTGGTGGACATGGGGCCGGGTGTCGCGCGGCTGGTGCGGATCGAGCGTATTCATGTGGAACAGGACGCAGGCAAGTCGATCCATGACATGGACCCGAACATGAGCTTTGTGGACCTGAACCGCACCGGCGTCGCGCTGATGGAAATCGTCAGCCGCCCCGACATTCGCGGCCCCGAGGAAGCGGCGGCCTTTGTTACCAAGCTGCGCCAGATCCTGCGCTACCTCGGCACCTGCGACGGAAACATGCAGAACGGCAACCTGCGCGCGGATGTGAACGTGTCGGTCTGTCGCCCCGGTCAGTACGAGAAATATCAGGAAAGTCAGGATTTCGGCCATCTGGGCACGCGCTGCGAGATCAAGAACATGAACTCGATGCGCTTTATCCAGGCGGCTATCGAGTATGAGGCCCGCCGCCAGATCGCGATTCTGGAAGACGGGGGCAAGGTGGTGCAGGAAACGCGCCTGTTTGACCCGGACAAGGGCGAGACCCGGTCCATGCGGTCCAAGGAAGAAGCGCATGATTACCGCTACTTCCCCTGCCCCGACCTGCTGCCGCTGGAGATTGAACAGGCTTGGGTCGATGATATCGAAGCCACCCTGCCGGAACTGCCCGACGCCAAGAAAGCGCGCTTCATGGGCGATTTCGGGCTGACCGATTATGACGCCAGTGTGCTGACCGCCGATGTGGCACATGCAGCCTTTTTCGAGGCCGTGGCGGCAGAAGCGGGCGATGGCAAGCTGGCAGCCAACTGGGTGATCAACGAGTTGTTCGGACGGCTGAAGAAAGATGCGCGCGAGATTGGCGGCAGCCCGGTTTCGGCGGGGCAAGTCGCGGGCATCATCCGGCTGATCCGCGCAGGCGATATTTCCGGCAAGATCGCCAAGGACCTGTTCGAGATCGTCTATACCGAAGGCGGCGACCCGGCGCAGATTGTTGAATCGCGCGGCATGAAGCAGGTCACCGACACTGGCGCGATTGAAGCGGCGGTGGATGAGATCATCGCCGCCAACCCTGCGCAGGTGGAAAAGGCCAAGGCCAATCCCAAACTGGCAGGCTGGTTTGTGGGTCAGGTGATGAAGGCCACGGGCGGCAAGGCCAACCCCGCAGCCGTCAACCAGATGGTGAGTGCGAAACTGGGCTTGTGACAGCCGCAAGGCGAGGCATCTGGCGGGGTTCCCTGGTCTGCCGGCGCGCAGTGAGTATTTGGGGCAAGATGAAGCCCTGAGCGTGCGCGCGGGTCTGCTGCGCGTGACGCTGGTCTTGAAGAGCTGAAAGGATTCCCAAGGCACGGCTGATCTGCTGGATCGCCTCGTATGTCACAACAAAAAGCCGCGCTTGATGCAAGCGCGGCTTTTGAGTCGCTGAATGCGGGCAAGATTACTTGATCTTGCCTTCCTTGTATTCAACATGCTTGCGCACGACCGGGTCGTATTTGCGGACCGACATCTTTTCGGTCATGGTGCGGGCGTTTTTCTTGGTGACGTAGAAATGCCCGGTGCCTGCGGTCGAGTTCAGGCGGATCTTGATGGTGGTTGGCTTCGCCATGGGTGTCTCTCCTGCGTCGGGCAGTGCGCGCGAGTGACGCCCGGACCCGTGAATTCTGAACCCGCCTTCTACGCGTCTGGTGCGGCGTGTCAACTGCAAAGGGGCAGGTTTCTGGCGCTCAGACCGCGTTTTCACCGCGCAGGACTGTGGGTAGCGTCAGCGCGAGGATGCGCAGATCGAACAACAGCGACCAGCGGTCGATATAGTCCAGGTCAAGTGCGACGCGGCCCGATATCTGTTCAGGCGTCTGGATGGGCCCGCGCAGACCGCGCACCTGCGCCCAGCCGGTCATGCCGGGCCGGACGCGGTGGCGCGCGCCGTAACTGCGCACGACGCGGGCGAAGTCAATCTCGGAACTGCGCGCGCCGACCGCATGGGGGCGCGGGCCGACCAGCGACATGCTGCCATCGATCACATTGAAAAGCTGTGGCAATTCATCCAGCGAACTGCGCCGCAGCATGCGGCCCAGCCGGGTCACGCGAGAATCCCCCTGTGTCACCGGGCGCAGGGCCGTTGCATCGGCCTGCGCATGATGTAGCGTGCGGAACTTCCAGACCAGAAAGGGGCGTCCGGCGTACCCTTCGCGCCACTGGCGAAACATCACCGGGCCGGGACTGTCAATGCGGATGGCGAGCGCCAGCAGCGCCAGCAATGGCGCGAGCGCGGTCAGGATCAGCAACCCGGCACACAGGTCAAAGCCGCGTTTCAGCGCGGCGTCAACCGGGCGCAGGGGCCGGTCAAAGAGGGCCAGCAGCGGTACAGCGCCCAGCCAGCGATAGGTGCGGGGCCGGAACAGCAGCGTGGTGCTGACCGGCGCGAGGCGGATATCCACTGGCAAGTGCCACAGGGAGTCCAGCAACTGGGTGATTCGGGCCTCGGCGCTTGGGGGCATGATGACGATGACCAGATCCAGCCTTGTGTGGTGCAGGATCTCTGGCAGATCCGCCACACGGCCAAGTTTCGGCACCCCCATCTGCACGGCGGGAGAGCGCGCGGCCTCGCGGTCATCGAACAGCCCCAGCACGCGGACCCCCTGCTGTCGCATCGCGATCAGCGGGGCAAGGATCGTGCAGGCTGCGGCCCCGCCGCCGATGAGGGCCACATGCAACCCGAGATGGTTGCGTGCAACCAGATACGGGACCAGTGCCTCGACCCCCTGGCGCCACAGCAGCGACAGCAATGCCGCAGGCAGCAGTGCCGATGCCATGGCCAGTGCAAGCGCAGAGCCAAGCCACAGATAGCCGGTGCCAAGCACCAGCACCAGCAGGCCCAGCCATACTCTTGCGGCGAGGCGCAGTGCCGCGCCACGCTGGTCGAACTGCGCCAGAAGCTCGGTGCGCCCCGGCGCTGTCAGCCCGCGATAGGCCGCCACCAGAACACCCCCCGCCACGACCCAGCCGATCCCTTGCCAGAGCGGCAGGGTCAGCCCGCCAGCATGCCAGAACCCGGCCAGCAGGCAGGCAAGGACAAACCCCGCCTCGCCCCAGCGAACCAGACGCAGAAATGCAACAGGCGTCAGATGCAGTGCGGGCCGCTGTGGGACCACATGCAGGGCGGTTGTCATGTCGTGTGCGCGCGTCTCTCGCATCTCGTGCCCGGTCTGTCTGTCAGGTGGACAGTATCTCAGGGCACATTGAAAATTAGCTTAATGAGAAAACAGGATGCGGATGGTCTGTAAGCCGGGTTCTGTTCCGGGGGCCAAGGCCCCCTTCGATGACCATTCATCTGGCCCTGCTGCTTGCGCGCAGGGTCTAGCTGCCAACCCGGACTTCGGGCCAAGGCAGCCCTGCGGGGATATCCATGTCGGATCACACCCGCGCGAAGTCCCTATTCGGCATTGCTCCGGGTGGGGCTTGCCGTGCCGGTCCGGTTGCCCGGTCCGCGGTGGGCTCTTACTCCACCGTTTCACCCTTGCCATGCGTGCATGGCGGTCTGTTTTCTGTGGCGCTTTCCCTCGGGTTTCCCCGGCCGGGCGTTACCCGGCACCCTTGCCTTGTGGAGCCCGGACTTTCCTCGCGGACCAGATGGCCCACGCGGCCATCCGACCATCCGCATCACTTCCGACATAAGCAGCCGCAACAGATGACGCAAGCCATGTTCCGGGCTATTCTGCATCTCGGGAGGTGATGCCATGACCAAGACGATCATCCTGCTGTTCGACGGCACGGCCAATACGGTCAGGGCCAATCGAAGCAACATCCTGCGCCTTTACGGCTGTCTGGAAAAGTCAGAGCGGCAACTTGTCTGGTACAGCCCCGGTGTGGGCACCTTTGGCGGCGAGGGGTCGCTGTTCCATTACCGCCAGCGTCTGCGCGAATGGCTGGACCGTGCGACCGGCTGGGGGCTGGATGCCAATGTCAAGGAAGCCTATCGCTTTCTCGTCCACAATTACGACAACGGCAAACGCGCGGGCAAGCGCGTGCAACCGCGCGACCGGGTCGTGATGTTCGGCTTTTCGCGGGGGGCCTATACCGCGCGGGTGCTGACAGGGTTTCTCAATGCGTTTGGATTGATGGAGCCGCGCCATCTGAACCTGCTGGATCAGGCCTATCGCGCCTACAAGGGCGTGGCCGAACGGCCCGATGCCAAGGGCGACTGGGACGAGATGAACCTGTGGTACCGGGTCCTGCGCCCTGACATCGTGCCCGTCACTGCGCTGGGGTTGTTCGATACTGTCAGTTCAGTGTTCGAATGGGGGCGGGCCGGGCCGCGTTTCCGGGCCCATGCGAATACCAGCCTGAACCCGTCGGTCGCGGCGGTGCGCCATGCCGTGGCGCTGGACGAGCGGCGCGCGTTGTATCAGCCGCTGCTCTGGCCTGCGGGGCAAAGCTATTTCGGCAACCGGTTCCGGCGCGGGGGCGGACAGGCGCAGGACCTGCGCGAGATGTGGTTTGCAGGCGTGCATTCGGATGTGGGCGGTGGGTATCCCGAACGCAATGCGGCGCTGGGCAAGGTCGCACTGGACTGGATGATCCATGAGACGCGCGGGCTGGGCGTGCAATACCGGCAGGCGACCGTCAACCGGCTGGTGCTGGGGCGACAGGGCGATGCCCCCTCGGAGCGCTATGTCGCCCCTGACCCGATGGCGCGCGCGCAGGAATCGCTGACGCTGGGCTGGCTGCTGACGGGCCTTGTCCCGCGCAGGGTTCCGCGCGGAATGGCGGCAACGGCGCTGTATGGCCTGTATCTGCCGCTTTGGCGCAGGCGCTATGTGCCACAGGACGCATGGGTGCATGAAAGCGTGGCCGCTCGGCAGGGCAAAGCCAGCCTCGCCTCGCCCAACCTGCCGCGCGACCCCAACTATACGACCTGACGCCCTTGTTCCCTGCCTGCGCCTGCACTAAGCAGATAAGTGACGGCAGGCAGGGGGTTTCATGCGTATTCTGATAACCAATGACGATGGGATCAACGCTCCGGGCCTGGCCGTGCTGGAAGAGATCGCGCGCAATGTCGCTGGCCCAGATGGCGAGGTCTGGATCGTCGCCCCGGCGTTCGAGCAATCAGGCGTGGCGCATTGCATCAGCTACACGCACCCGATGATGATCGCGAAACTGGACACGCGGCGCTATGCCGCCGAAGGTTCGCCCGCCGATTGCGTGCTGGCGGGGCTGTATGACGTGTTGCAGGGCGCGCGCCCAGATCTGGTGCTGTCAGGGGTCAACCGCGGCAACAATTCAGCCGAGAATGTGCTGTATTCCGGCACAGTTGGCGGCGCGATGGAAGCCGCCCTGCAAGGCCTGCCCGCGATTGCGCTGTCGCAATATATGGGACCGCAGACCGAAGATCTGCCCTCGGCCTTTGACGCGGCCATCGGGCATGGCGAAGCCGTAATACGCAAACTGCTGGACAAGGCCATCTGGGATCAGGGGGATTACCGCCTGTTCTATAACGTGAACTTCCCCCCGATCGGGCGCGAGGCAGTCAAGGGCATGAAGGTCGCGCCGCAAGGCTATAGAAAAGATACGTTTTTCGGCGTCGAGGCCCAGACATCCCCGACCGGGCGCAAGTTCCTGTGGATCAAGGGCGGGCCGCAGCACCTGCCAACCGCGCCCGGCACGGATGCGGCTGTCAATCTGGATGGCTATGTTTCGATAACGCCCATGCGCGCCGACCTGTCAGCACATGACGCCATGGACGCCGTGCGAAAGGCGCTGGAATGAGCGACGACCTGACCGAGGCCCGCATGCGCTTCATCTACACGCTACGTTCGCGCGGTGTGACGGATGCGCGCGTGCTGCAGGCCATGGAACGGATCGACCGGCGCGCCTTTGTGACCGGCGTCTTTGCCGACCGCGCCTATGAGGACATGCCCCTGCCGATTGCCTGCGGCCAGACGATCAGCCAGCCCTCTGTCGTGGCGCTGATGACCGAGGCGCTGCAAGTCGGCCCGCGTGACAAGGTGCTCGAAGTGGGCACCGGGTCGGGCTATCAGGCGGCCATCCTCAGCCAGCTTGCCCGCCGTGTCTACACGGTCGAACGTCACCGCTCGCTTGCACAGGGCGCGCAGGCGCTGTTTGACCGGCTGGGACTGACGAATATCACGGCGATGGTCTCGGATGGCAGCTATGGTTTGCCGGATCTGGCGCCGTTTGATCGCATTATCGTGACCGCCGCAGCCGAGGACCCGCCCGGCCCCCTCTTGGCGCAGTTGCGCATTGGGGGTATCATGATCGTGCCAGTGGGGCAGTCGGATACCGTGCAGACACTGATCCGCGCCATCCGGCACGAAGATGGGTATGAGTATGAGGAATTGCGCGCCGTGCGCTTTGTGCCGCTGGTCGAAGGCTTGGGCCAATAGCAGGATGCGCGGACCAGATGGCGGATCAACCGCCGCACCAGGGCGACGCAAAGGCAAGGGGCAGACAAGATGATGAGCGGACACCGGATTACGTTGCTGTGCAGCGCAGCAGTTCTGGCCTTGGGCGCCTGCAGCGATTTCGATTTCGACATGCGCCGCGCCGACAATGGCTTTGCCACCACCGAGGCAGCACGTCAGGCCACCGCCGCGCGTCCGCGCCCGGATGGGCGTGGTGTCATTTCCTACCCGGATTATCCGGTTGTTGTCGCCCGCAGCGGTGACAGTGTTGCCGCTGTCGCGCAGCGCATCGGGATGAGCGAACGCGAGCTTGCCAGCTTCAACGCGCTGACGCCGGAAACCGCGTTGCGCCCCGGCGAAGTGCTGGCCCTTCCGCGCAGGGTTGACGGCGACAGCTCGGCCCCTTCCTCGGGGTCAATCGAGATTTCCACCCTCGCGGATTCGGCCATCGCCCGCGCCGAGGGCCGCGAGCCAACACCCGCGCCCACAGCCACCCAGCCTGCCAGCCAGCAACCCACACGACACCGCGTCGAGCGGGGTGAAACCGCCTTCCAGATCGCGCGGCTGTACAATGTCGCACCGCGCGCGCTGGCCGAATGGAACGGGCTGGACCCTGAAATGCGCGTGCGTGAAGGTCAGGTCCTGTTGATCCCGGTGGCGGCACAGGCAGCCCCCACCCGCAGCGAGCCGGAACCATCGCGCCAACCTGAGCCTGCCTCGGTGCCGCAGCCCGGCTCTGGCAGTTCGACCCCGCTCCCCCCAAGTGCGAGCGCGCCCCTGCCCGAGCCTGAACCGCCCGCAGAAGAGGCAGCCACCGCCGCACAGGAAGCGCGGCCCCCCTCGCCCGCGCTGTCCGAAGAACGCACCGAGGCGACGCGCCCGCGTTTCGTCATGCCTGTGGACGGGCGGATCATCCGCGCCTACTCGCCGCCTCGCTCTGACGGGATCGGCATTGCAGCCCCGGCGGGCACGACGGTCAAGGCCGCCGCAGCAGGCACTGTCTCACGGATCGTGCGCACGACAAACAACATCACCTTCATCATCCTGTCGCATGGCGACCAGTTGTCCTCTGTCTATGCCAATATCGACAATGTCGCGGTCAGCGAGGGTGCGCGCGTGACCCAGGGCCAGACCATCGCGCGGGTCGCCGCGGGCGAGTCCAGCAACCTGCATTTCGAGGTCCGGCGCGGAACCGAGAGTCAGGATCCGATGCGCTTCCTGCAATAATGCGGCGGTCCGGGCTTGCATGATGGTATGATCCCGCAGTAAACCGTTAGCGCTAACCACACCAGATCCTCTGACCGGAGCCCGCCCATGACCCCAAACGAGCAAAGCCAGCACGCGCTTGCCCTCTGCCAGCTTGCCCCGGTCATTCCGGTTCTGGTGATTGACGATCTTGCCCAAGCCCGCCCATTGGCCGAGGCGCTGGTGGCCGGTGGTCTGCCCGTGCTGGAAGTCACGTTGCGCACCGATTGTGCGCTCGACGCCATCGCCGCCATGGCGCAGGTTGACGGGGCGGTGGTCGGTGCGGGTACTGTGCTGACCCCGGACCAGATGGAAGCCGCAAAAGCCGCAGGCGCGCGTTTCGCGGTCTCGCCCGGTGCGACATCTGCCCTGATCGACGCCGCGCGGATGCAAGGGGTGCCGCTCCTGCCCGGCGCGCAGACCTGTTCGGAAGTGATGCATTTGCTGGAACAGGGATATGTGGTCCAGAAATTCTTTCCGGCAGAGGCCATTGGCGCGGCAAACGTGCTCAAATCCATTGCCGGCCCCTTGCCGCAGGTGAGCTTTTGCCCGACGGGCGGCATCAGCCTGTCGCGCGCACCCGATTACCTTGGCCTGCCCAATGTGGTCTGCGTCGGCGGTAGCTGGGTCGCACCGAAAGACGCAATGGCGCGCGGCGACTGGGCCGCGATCACCGCACTGGCGCGGGGGGCCAGCGCACTGCCGCGCTAGGCCGGTGGCGCATGCGCAACAGATGGCCCAGCATGGCCCGAACGCGGCTGGACCGGCGGCGATCCTTCGACTAGCATGAATCCGAGGCAGTAAAAACAGGCAACCACAACAGGTTGCATCATGACGTTAATCAACAGACGTGGCTTTCTGGCCTCTGCCTCCGCAGCCTCGCTGCTGGGGCTGTCAGCTTGCGAAACCACCCAGATCGCGGGAACCCCGGACGCGCCCCGCTTTACCGACGATGGCCGCCCCATCGCCACCACCCGCGCCGAGCCGCTGTCGCCGCTGGCCGAACGCTTCGACATCACGCCCATATCCTATGAGGAACGCTCCGACGGGGCCCATACACTCCCCGCGACCGGTATGAGCCTGATCCCGCCGCAGTTTCACCGGCAGGTGGTCGAATATCCCTCGACGCATCGCCCCGGTACGATTCTGGTGCAGAACAGCGCCCGCCACCTGTTTCTGATCCTCGATGAGAGCCATGCGTTGCGCTATGGCATTTCGGTCGGACGCGAAGGGCGCACATGGCGCGGGCGCGGGCGGATCTATCGCCGCGCCGAATGGCCGACCTGGACCCCCACCGCCCGCATGATCCGCGAAGACCCCAGCCTGTCGCGCTTTGCAGGCGGTATGCCGGGTGGTCCACGCAACCCATTGGGCGCCCGTGCGTTATACTTGCAGTCAGGCGGGCGCGATCAGGGATACCGGATACATGGCACACCGGAATACTGGCTGATCGGACAATATGTCTCGTCGGGCTGCATCCGGATGGTCAATCAGGATGCTCTGGATCTGTATGGCCGGGTACCGAATGGCACACAGGTCCTCACCATCTGAGGTGCGGGTCCGCGTGTGACATGCAGACCGGTGCCCCCATACGAACAGGCGCGTACGAAAAGGCAATGCAGCATGACCCGGAAATCGCACATCCTCCGCCGCAGCTTTCTTGCCATGTCGGGCAGCGCGCTGGCGCTCGGGGCCTGTGTCCCTGCGCTGACCCCGGCCCCGCCACCACCCGAGTTTGAACCCATCGACTATGCGTCACGGCGCGATGGCGGGCATACCCTGCGGGCGGTCAATCTGCAGGAGATTCCCGAGTTCCTGCACCGTCAGGTTGTCCCCTACCAGACCGAGGAAGCGCCGGGGACCATCGTGATCGAGAACCAGAACCGTCTGCTCTACTTGATTCTGGAGAATGGCTATGCCCTGCGCTACGGGCTGTCGGTCGGGCGCGAGGGGTTCGACTGGACCGGCGAGGCGACAGTTTATCGCAAGGCGCAATGGCCGACATGGACGCCGCCGCCCGAGATGATCGAGCGCGAGCCGCATCTGGAACGCTGGAAAGACGGCCAGCCCGGCGGGCCGACCAACCCGCTCGGCGCGCGTGCGCTCTATCTCGAAAGCAATGGCCGCGACGAGGGATACCGCATTCACGGCACACCGGAATGGCGCTCGATCGGGCGCTTTGCCTCATCCGGTTGTTTTCGCATGCTGCAACAGGATGTGATCGACCTCTATGACCGCGTGCCGATCGGCACCCGCGTCGTCGTGGTATAACGCGGCCCCTTGGCCCGGTTGCGCGCGCCCAAGGCCTCGGACAGACCGAAGGCACCCGATCACGGCTTCATCTTGCCAGAAATACTCACTTGCAGCGACGGCTCACGCGCTCAACGCCCAAGGGGTGCGCCCGTCTGCCCAGGCCCGGACAGCCGCACCAAACGCCTCGAATAACGGGCGCGAGACCGGGTCCTGCCCGGCGCGCCATTCGGGGTGCCACTGCACCGACAGCGTGAACCCGCGCGCGCCCTCGACATACAGCGCCTCGGGGGTGCCGTCCGGCGCGTGGCCGTCGATCACGATGCGCGCGCCGGGGGTCTTGATCCCCTGCCCATGCAGCGTGTTGGTCATCACTTCGGGCGCCCCCATCAGGCGATGAAACACCCCGCCCTCGCTGAACCGCACCGGGTGACGCAGGGCGAATTTCTCTTCCAGCGTACCATCGGGTGGCATGCGGTGGTTCATCCGGCCCGGCAGATCGCGGATTTCCGGGTAGAGCGTGCCGCCAAGTGCGACATTGACCTCCTGAAAGCCACGGCACACCCCGAAAAAGGGCTGGCCGCGCTCTACGCAGGCGCGCACCAGCGGCAGGGTGATGGCATCGCGCGCACGGTCAAAGGCCCCGTGGGCGGGGGTCTCGGGCTCGCCATATTCCTCGGGGTGGACATTGGGGCGTCCGCCCGTCAGCAGGAACCCGTCGCAGACATCCAGCAACTCCTCGACCGACACCAGACGTGGGTCCGATGGGACCAGCAGCGGCAGGCATCCAGACACCTGCGACACCGCTTCGGAATTCATGGTGCCCCCGGCATGGGCCGGGTACTGGTCATTGATCAGGTGGGAATTGCCGATAATTCCGACAGTTGGTCTACGCATACGTCATACATGCCCTTGGTTCGACACAAGTGTAGCAGAGATATGCAGAAGGTCGAGAGCCTCGGGCAACCACCGGGCTTATTGCCCGAAAATCAGGCGCGTCCCGGCCCTGCCGTCACCGAGTCAGGCAGACCGAGTCACGCAGACCGAGTCAGGCAGAATGCGTGCTGCCACTCCGGCCCCGGACGCTGCGCGGAACAGGTGCCCAACACGCTGCCGGTTTCCACAAAGCCCAGTTTGCGCAACAGGGCCATCGAGGCCGGGTTGTCGTGATACACCTGTGCGCGCAATGCGGGCAGGTCGAACTGCGCAAAGACCATTGCGACAAACACATCCAGAACCGCGCGCATGATCCCCTGTCCCTGCGCGGCGGGCGTCAGGAAATAGGCGAGTTCGGCGGGTTCGGCAGTCACCAGCCCGACACTGCCCAGAAACCCGCCATCGGCTGCGGAAATGGCCAGCCGAAAAGGCGGTGTATCGCGCGGGGCAATCTCTGCGATCAGGGTCTCGGCCTCGGCCAGTGGCCAGTCCGCCGGGAACCTGAACAGCATGCGCCCGATCTCGGGCGTGGTGACGGCGGCGCGAAACGCCGCCGCGTCCGAAGCGTGCAGACGACGCAAGTGCAGCCCCGGCAGCCCCGCATGCGGGGCTGCAAGCGGTAACGGCAAAGGCCCCGCCATCACATCCGCCGGATATAGGTCCAGGTCGGGACATTCGCGCGGCGGGCCACGGAATATGCCTCTGCATCGCCCAGATAGTCAAAGCCCGCATTGGTCAGCACATGGGCCGATGCTGCGTTGTCCTGAAACACCTCGGCGAAGAGCGTGCGCGCCTTGTGGGGGTTGGCCTTGATAACCGTGCGCACGGCTTCGGACGCAAAGCCTGCATTCCAGAAGGCAGGGGCCACCCAGAACCCGATCTGGCTTTGCGCACGGTCCAGCGGTTTGAGCGACAAAAGACCAAGAACCGTGCTTGACCCGACACCGGACCCGTCCAGCACCCAGACATCCTCTTCGCGCTTGTCCGAGAGGGTGCGGGCGATGAACTGCTCGGTCGCGCCGGGTGGCAAGGGGTGCGGTATGGACCGCGTCCCTTCTGCCACGCGCTTGTCGCCCGTGTAGAGCGCCAGCAATCCGGCATCCGAGGGCTGCAAGGGGCGCAGGATCAGCCGCGCGCTGGTCAGAATCGGCTGATCGGCGGTGATATTCTCGGTCTTGCTCATGGTACTCCTCCTGTCGCGCGCAATGCGCGACTCCCTTGGTCTGTCTTGATCGCGCCGTCTCCACTCCCCCGACGCGCATCAGCGATAGAAATGGGGAAAGGGCCGGCATCTCTGCCGACCCTGTCCTACATCTGTAATGTAAAGGTTCGGCTACTCGGCAGCTTGCTCCAACGGCATCACGGACACGAAACTGCGCCCCTTGAAACCCTTGGTGAACACAATGTGCCCTTCAGTCAGTGCAAACAGCGTATGGTCGCGGCCAATGCCCACGCCCGTGCCCGGCCAATGCTTGGTCCCACGCTGGCGCACGATGATATTCCCCGGAATGGCGTGCTGGCCGCCATAGAGTTTCACACCAAGGCGACGACCTGCAGAGTCGCGCCCGTTACGGGATGAACCGCCTGCTTTCTTGTGTGCCATGAGGGGTTACTCCTTCTCGGCTGCGAATTGTTTGGCCTGATCGATCCAGCCATCACGCTCGATGCGACCTTTGAACGACAGTTGATCATCCATATAGGCAATCTCTGACGGAGTCCAAGCGGCGATCTGGTCAAAATGGAACACACCGTTGGTATGCAGCAGACCTTCCAGCTTGGGACCAACGCCCGAGATCTTTTTCAGATCATCCGGCTGGCCGTCGCGGGCCTCGGTCAAGAGGTTGGCAGGCTTGGTGCCTTCAATCGCCGGAGCATCGGCAGCATCGCCCTTGGGGGCTTTGGCGGCCTTTGCCGCTTTCGCGGGCTTTTCGGCTTTGGCAGGGGCCGCAGCCTCGATGGCGAAACCCGAAACCGAACCCGTACCGATTGCCGCTTTCACTCCCGATGCATCCGCGCCAGAGGCAAGGATGTCGGTCACGCGCACAAGCGTCAGCTTCTGGCGGTGGCCCTTGGTGCGCTGCGAGCTGTGCTTGCGGCGACGCTTGACGAAGTGGATGACCTTGTCGGCCTTGATCTGATCGACCACTTCTGCCTGCACGCCGGCACCGTCGATGGTGGGTGTGCCGATCACGGGCGTATCGCCACCGATCATCAGAATGTCGTTGAACTGGACGGTTTCACCCGCCTGTGCGGCAATGCGCTCGACGCGCAGCAGGTCACCTGCCTGCACGCGGTATTGCTTGCCACCGGTTTTGAGGACCGCAAACATCGGTCTGTTCCTTTTCTCTCTCTGCCGCGCCCTGTGGCCCCCGGACATGTGCCGGTCGTTTTCTCTGCCTCGGACAGCGTGCCCGGCATCTGGCCGGACAATAGCTGACTGCCGCGCGGACCGGATGCCCGAACGGAAGCTGTCCTATGGGGGATAGGCGAACGGCTGTCAAGCCGAAGCAAGGCCCGTTCAGCGCAAACTCTCGCCCCCAAAGACCAGCCCCGGCCGATCAGGCCCGCGCAGGCCGCCCCCGTCAGGTGCTCAGTCCTGCGAAGCGCCCATCAGATGGCCCAGTTCAGCCCCCGACAGCACCACATGACGCGCACGACCAACAATCAGCGGATCAGGTGTACGCACGATCGCCGGATCCTTGTCGGGGTAATCCACGCTTGAGAGGAAATGCTTCATGCATTCCAGCCGCGCGCGCTTCTTGTCCTTGGACTTGATGACCGTCCAGGGCGCATCTGCCGTGTCGGTATAGAAAAACATTGCCTCTTTCGCTTCGGTATATTCATCCCATTTGTCAAGCGATGCCTTGTCGATCGGCGAGAGTTTCCAGCGTTTCAGCGGGTCTGTCTCGCGCGAGGCAAAGCGGCGGCGCTGTTCCTGAGGCGTGACCGAGAACCAGAACTTGAACAGACGGATACCCGAGCGCACCAGCATACGCTCAAACTCGGGGGCCTGACGCATGAATTCCAGATATTCGCCCGGTTTGCAGAAGCCCATCACCCGCTCGACACCCGCGCGGTTATACCAGGACCGGTCATAGAACACCATTTCACCAGCAGTTGGCAGATGCTCGATATAACGCTGGAAATACCATTGGCCGAGTTCCTTCTCGGATGGCTTGTTCAGGGCCACGACGCGCGCGAAACGCGGGTTGAGATGCTCGGTGAAACGCTTGATCGTTCCACCCTTGCCCGCTGCATCGCGCCCCTCGAACAGAAAGACGAAACGCTCGCCGGTCTCGATGGCCCATTTCTGCACCTTGAGGAGTTCGGCCTGCAACAGCGCCTTTTCGGTCTCATAGGGCGCGCGCGCCATCTTGTAACGGTAGGGATAGCGGTCGGATTCGAAAAACGAGCGTATCTCTTCGCTGGTCAATGTTGCCGGGTCCGGCTGCCATGTGTGATTCTTGGGCGCGGTCTTGAGCTTTCTTGCACTTGGCTGGTGCAGTGGCGCGACACTTTCCTCTTGCGCAGGGGCCGATGGATCGGGCGCAGGGGCGGATTGCTCGGGCGCAGGGGCCGGGCTGGAAGGGGTAATCGACTCTGGTTTAATGACAGCTTCGGCCATGCAGCACTCCTCAACGGGTTAGATGTCTATCACGGCAAAAGCTATGATGGGCATGAAAACCTGTCTTTGACATTGATCAATCCCCGGAAAAATATGGCGTCAGGGTGCAGGACGTTGCGCAAGTATCACGCCCAGCGACATCAGCACGATGCCTGCACTGCGCGTCAGGTCCATCGGGCGCAGGCGCGCACCGAACAGGCCGAAATGGTCGATCACCGAAATGGCCACGATCTGCCCCAGCAGCACGAACATCACCGCATTGCCAACCCCGAACCGGGGCGCAACCCACGAGATCGACAAGAGATAGAACGCAATCAGCAACCCTGCTAGAAACAGATGCTTCGGCTGCGCGCCCAATTGCGCAAAGGCCTGCCCCTCGCCCACCGCAGCGGCGACCAGCGTGGCGGCAACGCAGGCGATCAGGAACATCATTGCCCCTGCAGCGGCAGGCGATGCGATCCGCCCGCCCAGTTGCGCGTTCAGCGCGGCCAGAACCGGCACGCCCACCCCGGCGGCCAGCATGATCAGCGCATATTTCACAGTCTCTGACATGATTGGGTGTCCTTGCATGGAAGCGCGACATTGCCCGGATTTGCGCAGCCATACCAGCCCCTTGCACCGCCCCGCCACAGCAGGGATACTACGCGCCATGAGCAAGACACTTCTATCACTGGGGCATGGCTACAGCGCCGAAGGGCTGGAAACGCGGCTATTGCCGCGCGACTGGCAGATCATCGGCACCACCCGCAGCCCCGACAAGGCCCGCGCCATGCGGGCGCGCGGCGTCACCCCGCTGATCTGGCCGGGGTCGCCCCTGCCGCTGGACAGGGCAACCCATGTGCTGAGTTCCATCGCCCCGCGCGAGGGGGATGACCCGGTGCTGGCCCTGCATGGCGCAGAAATCGCAGCGGCCCGCCATCTGGAATGGGTGGGCTATCTGTCCACCATCGGCGTTTACGGTGACCGGCAGGGCGGCTGGGTGGATGAAGAGACAGACCCCGATGCCACGTCTGACCGCGCGCGCGCCCGCATCCATGCCGAGGCAGCATGGCAGGATGTCTGTGACCGTGCGGGTGTGCCGCTGCAGGTGTTCCGGCTGGGGGGCATCTATGGCCCCGGTCGCGGTCCGTTTGCAAAACTGCGCGCCGGGCGGGCCGAGCGGGTGGTCAAGCCCGGACAGGTGTTTTCACGCATCCATCAGGACGATATCGCGCAGGCGCTGGATCTGGCGATGCACGCGGCCCTTGGCAGCCGCATCTTCAACCTGTGCGATGACACCCCTGCCCCGCCGCAGGATGTGCTGGCCCATGCCGCGCGTTTGCTGGGCATCAAGGTTCCGCCGGAAGTGCCCTTCGATCAGGCCGACCTCTCGCCGATGGCGCGCAGTTTCTATGCCGACAACAAGCGCGTGCGCAATGACCGGGTCAAGCGCGAACTGGGGCTGGAATTGCGCTATCCGGATTATCAGAGCGGGCTGGCGGCGATTCTGGCCGCCGAGGGGTGATTGCCAAACGCATGACTTCGCGCTACCTCGCGCGCCATGCCACGCTATGCACTGAAAATCGAATATGACGGCAGGCCGTTTTGCGGCTGGCAGGCGCAGGCTGGCCAGCCCTCCGTGCAAGAGGCCATCGAACGCGCCCTTGCCCGGCTGGAGCCGGACCTGCCCCGCATCGCCGCAGCAGGGCGCACGGACACAGGCGTGCATGCCTCGGGACAGGTTGCGCATTGTGACATGATGCGCGACTGGGACCCGTTCCGCCTGAGTGCGGCACTGAACCACCATCTGCGCCCCCTGCCCGTGGCGATTGTCGCCTGCGCGCGGGCCGAGGACAGGTTCCATGCGCGGTTTTCGGCGATCGAGCGGCGGTATCTGTTCCGGCTGATCAGCCGCCGCGCCCCCCCCGTGCTGGAGGCAGGGCGCGTCTGGCATGTGCGCCAGACGCTGGATCTGGCCGCGATGCAGGACGCCGCGCGCCATCTGCTGGGCCAGCATGATTTCACGACCTTCCGGGCCAGCCAGTGTCAGGCCGGCTCACCCGTCAAGACGCTGGACATGCTGCAGATCGAGGCGTTCGCCCTCCCGCATGGACAAGAGTTCCACTTTACCTTGCGCGCGCGGTCTTTCCTGCACAATCAGGTGCGCAGCGTCGTGGGAACACTGGAGCGGGTCGGCGCGGGGGCATGGCGTCCCGAGCAGGTGAAAGCGGCCCTCGATGCGCGCGACCGGACGGCCTGCGGACCCGTCAGCCCGCCTGACGGGTTGTATCTGACTGGTGTCGGGTATGCGCAAGACCCCTTCGCTGTGCCCTTGGAAAAGGTGGGGGGGGCTGTCTGCCCCCCCCACTCCCCCACGATATTTGAGCAAAGATGAAAGACGCGCCTCAGGTGCTTTCTTCGACCACGACCAGATCGCGCTCGGCGGCGTCTTTCGCAAAACTCAGCGCTTCCTGATATTCGGGCGAATTATAGCAGGCCAGCGCGGCCTCGACCGATGGAAAGCGTGCCACGACATTGCGCGCGCGGTCACGCCCTTCGAGTTGTACATAGCGACCAGCGCGGGCGATGAACACACCACCATGTGCCGCGATGGCACCCGTGGCGCGTTTGGCGTATTCGCCGTAAGCGTCGGGGTCGGTCACCTCGACATGGGCAATCCAAAGGGCTGTCATGCATTCACTCCTTCGATAAATTCGACAACAGCATCAATCGCGGCATCGGCCAGCGCGACATCGGCACCGCCGCCCTGCGCCATGTCAGGCCGCCCGCCACCGCCCTTGCCACCCAGGGCTGCGACGGCTGTGCGCACAAGATCCACAGCCGAGAGCCGCGCGGTCAGATCCGGCGTGACACCTGCGGCCACGGCCGGTTTCGCGCCCGTATCGGCGATCAGGACAACCGCGCCCGACCCGAGTTTTTCCTTCATCGCGTCGATCAGCCCGGGCAGATCCTTGCCGCTGACCCCGTCGAGTTTGCGCGCGATCAATCTGATGCCTGCGATCTCGCGCGGCTCATCCGTGGCCTCGCCCCCGCCCATCGCGATCTGGCGCTTGAGTTGGGTGATCTCATTCGCGAGCGCGCGGCGTTCGTCCATCAGCGCCCTGACGCGGTCCGGCACGTCCTGCGCGGGCGCCTTGAGCAAGCCCGCAACAGCAGCCAGACGGGCATCCTGCGCGCGCAGATGATCAAGCGCGGCCTGTCCGGTCAGCGCCTCGACCCGGCGCACCCCGGCGGAAGAGGCCGAATCACCCAGCAGCACGAAGGCCCCGATATCGCCCGTGCGCGTGACATGGGTGCCGCCGCAGAGTTCCAGCGAGTAGGTGTCACCCTCGGCCCCCTTGCCCGACCCCGGCTGGCGGCCCATAGAGACCACACGCACCTCATCGCCATATTTCTCGCCAAACAGCGCCTGTGCACCAAGCGCGCGGGCGTCGTCAGGCGTCATGATGCGGGTATCGACCGGGGCATTCTGGCGGATATAGCTGTTCACCTCGGCCTCGACCTGCACCATCTCCGTGCCCGACAGACCGGCCCCGTGGCTGAAATCAAAGCGCAGACGGTCAGGCGCGTTGAGCGAGCCTTTCTGCGCCACATGCGCGCCCAGAGCAAGGCGCAGTGCCTCGTGCAGCAGATGCGTGGCCGAATGATTCGCGCGGATGGCCGCGCGGCGGCGGTGATCGACCTCCAGCTTGACCGGCTGGCCTGTCTTGATCTCGCCCGTTGTCACACGGGCGAGATGGATGAACACACCTGCCGTCTTGCGCGTATCGGTCACTTCGGCGGTGCCCGTCGCGGAGCGGATGAAACCGGTATCGCCCACCTGACCGCCTGATTCGGCGTAGAAAGGCGTCTGGTTGGTGACAATCTGGATCTCACCACCCGCACTCGGCACTTCGACGCCTGCGCTGACCAGTGCCAGCACCTGCCCCTCGGCCACTTCCATGTCATACCCCAGAAACTCGGTCGCGCCGAAACGGTCGGCGATATCGAACCAGATGGTGGCATCCGCCGCCTCGCCCGAGCCTGCCCAACTGGCACGGGCGCGCATCTTCTGTTCCGCCATGGCCGCATCGAAACCGGTCACATCCACCTTGCGGCCCCGTTCGCGCAGCGCGTCCTGCGTCAGGTCCAGCGGAAAGCCGAATGTATCATAGAGCTTGAACGCCGCCTCGCCCGGCAGGGTCGCACCCTCGGGCAGCCCCTCCAACTCGGCATCGAGCAGCTTGAGGCCGCGATCAAGCGTCTGGCGAAAGCGGGTTTCCTCGGCGCGCAGGGTCTCGGCGATCAGCGCCTGTGCTTCGCGCAACTCGGCATAATGCCCGCCCATCTGGGACACGAGCACGGGCACGAGCTTGTGCATGACCGGGTCCTGCGCGCCCAGCATATGCGCGTGGCGCATGGCGCGGCGCATGATCCGGCGCAGCACATAGCCACGCCCGTCATTGCCGGGCAGAACGCCGTCGGCGATCAGAAAGGATGTCGCGCGCAGATGGTCGGCGATCACGCGATGATGGGTCTTGCCGGGGCCATCGGGGTCGGAACTGGTGGCATGCGCAGACGCCTCGATCAGCGCGCGCATCAGGTCGGTATCGTAATTGTCATGCTTGCCCTGCAACAGCGCGCCAATCCGTTCCAGCCCCATCCCGGTGTCGATGGACTGGCGCGGCAACTCGGTCAGGCGGCCATCTTCGTGCTGTTCGTTCTGCATGAAGACGAGGTTCCAGATCTCGATGAAGCGGTCGCCATCCTCATCGGGCGAACCGGGCGGGCCGCCCCAGATGCTGGGGCCGTGGTCAAAGAATATCTCGGTGCAGGGGCCGCAGGGGCCAGTCGGACCCATACGCCAGAAATTGTCATCTGTCGGAATGCGGATGATCCGGTCATCTGACAGACCTGCTACTTTCTTCCAGATATCCGCCGCCTCGTCATCGGTATGGTAGACCGTGACCAGCAGGCGGTCCTTGGGGATGTCGAAATCGCGGGTCAGCAATTCCCATGCGAACGGGATCGCGTCGGATTTGAAATAATCGCCAAAGCTGAAATTCCCCAGCATTTCAAAGAAAGTATGGTGCCGCGCCGTGTAGCCGACATTGTCGAGGTCATTATGCTTGCCGCCTGCACGCACGCATTTCTGCGACGTGGTGGCGCGGTTGTAGTCGCGGTGTTCCAGCCCGGTAAAGACATTCTTGAACTGCACCATGCCCGAATTGGTGAACATCAGGGTCGGGTCATTGCGCGGCACGAGGGGCGAACTGTCCACCACGGCATGCCCCTGTCGGGCAAAATAGTTCAGGAAAGTCGAGCGGATATCGTTGAGGCTGGCCATCTGTCGTCTCCGGCG
>SKRW01000098.1 GCA_007118295.1 Paracoccaceae bacterium
AGAGCGCCAGCAACTGGCGGCATTCCTCGACCGAAAATCCCAGTGCCCGCGCTCGGCGCAGAAAGGCCAGTCGGTGCAGGTCTGCATCGGAAAAGACGCGGTAGCCATTCGCCTCGCGGCGCGGGGTGATCAGGCCGATATCCTCGTAAAAGCGGATCGTCTTGGGGGGCAGCCCTGCACGCTTGCCCACTTCGGAAATATTCATGCCTCTCTCGCCCCCAAAGCGCGCGGGTCCATCAGGCGCAGACGCAAGGCGTTCGACAACACAAAGACAGAGCTGAACGCCATCGCCCCCGCCGCCAGCATTGGCGACAGCATCACCCCGAAGGCCGGGTAAAGCAACCCCGCCGCCACTGGAATCAGCGCCGTATTATAGGCAAAGGCCCAGAACAGGTTTTGCCGGATATTGCGCATTGTCACCTGTGACACGGATATGGCTGTCAGCACCCCCTCGGGCGCACCAGAAACCAGCACGACATCCGCTGTTTCGACCGCGACATCGGTGCCGGTTCCAATCGCGATGCCCACATCGGCCTCGGCCAGCGCAGGGGCATCATTGATCCCGTCACCGACAAAGGCAATACGGCCATGCTCCGCGCGCAGACGCTGCAAGGCCTCGACCTTGCCCTTGGGCAGCACGTCGGCGACGACGAGATCAATGCCCAGATCGCGCCCGATTGCCTGTGCCGCATCCTGCGCATCGCCCGAAATCATGGCCACCTGCAACCCGCGCGCCTTTAGCGCGGCAATCGTCGCTTTCGCGCCGGGTTTTGGCTGGTCCGCGACCACGATAAGGGCCATTACCGCGCCATTGCGCGCCAGATACAGCGGACTGCGCCCCTTGGCGGCCAGTTCCTGCGCCTGCCCGGCCAGAGACGCGACATCTATCCCCTCTTGCGTCATGAGGCGCGCAGCCCCAAGCGTCACATCCGCCCCGTCCACCTGCGCCCGGACCCCCAGCCCCGTCAGCGAGGTGAAATCCGTGACCTTTGGCAAGGCAAGCCCCTGGTCCGCCGCGGCATTCAGGATGGCGCGGGCGATGGGATGCTCGGACTCCTGCTCAAGTGCGGCGGCCAGCGCAAGCACCTCTTGCGCATCGACACCGGGCACCGGGCAGAGATCGGTCAGAACCGGGCGCCCTTCGGTCAGGGTGCCGGTCTTGTCAAAGGCGACAACCTCGATCTGGTCAAGCTGTTGCAGTGCCGTGCCTTTGCGGAACAGGACGCCCAGTTCGGCCCCGCGCCCGGTGCCCACCATGACCGATGTCGGGGTTGCAAGCCCCATGGCACAGGGGCAGGCGATGATCAGCACCGACACACCCGCCACCAGCGCGAATGTCAGCCCCGGCCCCAGCCACAACCAGACCAGCACGCTCAGCAGGGCGACCGCAATGACCACCGGCACGAAGACCAGCGTCACCCGGTCCACCAGCGCCTGAACCGGCAGCTTGGCCCCCTGTGCGCTTTCAACCATGCGGATGATCTGAGACAGCATCGTGTCCGCGCCCGTGCGCGTGACCTCCATGCGAAAGGCCCCTGCCCCGTTTACCGTGCCACCGATCAGCGTGTCGCCGGACGCCTTGGATACAGGCATCGGCTCTCCGGTGATCATGCTTTCGTCGATCACGGCAGCGCCTTCGCGCAGCACCCCGTCGGCGGGCAGGCGTTCACCGGGCCGCAGTGCAACGATGTCGCCGGGGCGCAATTCGGCGATGGCGAGTTCGACCACCTCATCTCCGCGCAGGACGCGCGCGCTGCGCGGCTGCAAGCCGACAAGCCGTGCGATGGCCGCGCCTGTCCGCCCCTTTGCCCGCGCTTCAAGCCAACGCCCCAGCAGGATCAGCGTGACGATGACAGCCGCGGCTTCGAAATAGACCGCACGCGCCGTGTCCGGCAGCAGCACGGGCGCAAAGGTTGCAATGGTCGAATAACCCCAGGCGGCGAAAGTCCCGATGGCGACAAGACTGTTCATGTCGGGCGCCCCGCGCAACAGGGCCGGAACACCCGTCGCAAAGAACCGCAATCCCGGCCCGAACAGGACCAGCGTGGTCAGCACGAACTGCGCGACCCAAAGGGTTTGCATGCCGATCTGATGATGCAACCAGTGATGAAAGGCCGGAACCATGTGCCCCCCCATTTCGGTCACGAAAACCGGCAGGGTCAGCAGGGCCGCAATCCCGAAGGCGCGCTGCCATGCCTGCGCCTCGGCCGCGTGGCGGGTCTGCGGGTCTTCGGGCGGCGCGTCCGAAGCGAGCACGCGCGCCGGGTAGCCCACCGACGCAAGCGCCGCGCACCAGTCCGCCGACACGCCCTGCCCTGCCAGATGCGTGACCACAGCCCGCCCGTTGGCCAGATTGACACTGGCATCGGTCACACCCGGTTGCGCCCGCAAGACGCTCTCGGCGCGTGCGATGCAGGACGCGCAGTCAAGATTGTCCAGCGCCAGTTCCGTAGTCGCGGTGCGAACCGGATAACCGGCCTTTTCCATCGCGCGTTCGAGACTGGGAATATCGACTGTTGGCTCGGCTGAAAGCGTCGCCTCCGAGGTGGTCAGGTTGACGGCGACCTCACGCACCCCTTGCACGCCCTGCAGCGCAGTTTCGGCCCGGCGCACGCAACCTGCGCAACTGAGATTGCGCAGCGGCAGACGAAAGCTCTTCAACTCGGCGGGAGAAAGGACGGTACTCACATGAAACTCCGATCTGGATTGCCGCAAAGACACGGCTCTGAACGGATATGCACCCTCCAGTAAATAGAAGGTCAAGACTGCGATGCGAGATTTATGCTTGCCTGCGCGAGATTTCTTGAAACTGGATAAAATAGCCGTTAGCAGGTGCTTTGCCGGATGGGTGGCCGAGTGGTTTAAGGCACTGGTCTTGAAAACCAGCGTGCGTGAGAGCGTACCGTGGGTTCGAATCCCACCCCATCCGCCAGCAAGCATTGATTTCATTGTATAAAACGTGGCCAATTGGATTTTACCCCACATAAAGCCCCACATAGAAAAAACGCTTGCAGGCTAAGGGTGGCCCAGCGCCTTGGCGGTTTCGCGCGCCTCTCGCATAAGCTGGGCCATAACGCGGCGCATGTCGTCGCTTGCCCTTGTCCTGTCGCCATGCCGCCACCGACCATTGGCAGGGCCAGAGGGTGCACCACCGCGCGCGCCATGCATCCGGCAAACCGTCCAGCCCTTCACGGCGGGGGCATTGCAGCGGCATCGTGTGCTCTTGGCTGTCGCGGTGCAACGCGGGGCATCTGCTAGGCGCTGGGCGGGGTGCTTGGGGTTGTCGGGGGTTTTCACTTGCACCCCCCTCCACCCGTCTGCACCGCGCCCACAATTGCCTGACCGCCCGAATTGACCGTGACGTGTTCGACCGTGACTTTCTGTTGCCCGCCTGTCCTGTATCGCTTCAAGGCGTCCATCTGCGTGGTGAAAGTTCGGGCCAGCTTGTTCAGCGTTCTTTCGGCGCTGTCCTGTTGCGGAATGGTGGTCACATGATTGAGTTTGCGCGCCATCATCATGGACGCGGCATGAATAGCGCCCATCTGCGTGGCAAGCATCGCCTCCAGTTCATCGCGTGGTTCAATCGACCGGACAACTGCCATCACGAAATTGGAATTGGTGCTGTCCACACTTCGACCATGCGACCCTAGGCAAGCAATCTGCCCGATAAGCCCCGAATGAAAGTCTTTGTCGCGTGTTCCTATGTCTGCCATCTGCAAGAGCGTGGCGGTCGCTAGGTCTTCGCTTTCCAGACCAATCGACAA
>SKRW01000243.1 GCA_007118295.1 Paracoccaceae bacterium
CTTGATCTCGACCAGAACCTCGCCCGCTTTCGGGCCGTCAAGCTCCACCTCCATCACCTGCAACGGTTTTCCGGCCTCAAGGGCCACGGCAGCACGCGTCCGCATCATCAGTTCCTTCCTGATTTTTCTTGCTTTCGCAGCAAGTTGTATCATAATTCAAGACTAAGTCTCACAAATCGATCCGATTCGGTCAATATGCATCTGAACCGCCTGATCAGTATCCTGGAGATCATCGCCGTGGCGGGGCGGCCCGTTTCGTCGGTCGAGTTGCAAAAGGCCACGGGCCTGCCCAAGCCGACCTGCTACAGGCTGGTGCAGACATTGCTGGATCAGGGCCTGATCGAGTCACCGTCAGGCGATGGGCGCGTGATCATCGGCGAGCGGCTGATCCGGATCGCGCTGCTTGGAAAATCTGACGTCGATGTGCGCCGCGCGGCAGCGCCGTTGCTCAAGGCTGCGGCGGTCAGGTTCAATGAAACGGTGTTTCTGTCGCGGTTTCGGAATAGCCAGGTCGAGATCATTCATGTCGAGACGCCTGACGACCCTGCACGCGCCTATATTCACCCCGGCCTTGGGGTGCGCCCGATGCATGCCTGTTCGTGCTCCAAGGCTATCGCCGCCTTTGCCGAGCCGGAATTTCAGGACTGCATCATAAACGGCAGTCTGAAAGCCTATACCGAACACACCAAGACGACCGAGGCCGAGTTGCGCGCTGATTTTGCGCGCATCGTGCAGCGTGGCTTTGCCGATTGCGATCAGGAAATCGACCTTGGCATCGCCAGTGTGGCCGCACCGGTTTCCATCGGCAATATCGGTGCAACCTTCAGCGTCGGGGCCGTGGGGCCAATCCGGCGCTTCGGATCAGACAATCGCACCCGGATCGGGTGCGAGCTTGTCGACCTGGCCAGCCGCGTGAGCGGCGCCATTCAACTGTGCAACGTGGCCGGGGTTTGAGGAGGCACCGGTCGCGCCGCCAAGAGGAAAGGGAAAGGCACCAGCACGGCCCGACATGGGCATAATCACTTCAGGGAGGATGACATGACTTTACGACCAGACCCGACCTTTCACGCCACAGCACAGCTTGCCATGCAGGCCCCGGTGGAAAACCACGGCTTTGTGGTGATGCTCAGCCCCGACGGGTCGCAGCCCGACGGGATTGCCGTGGTGGACCTGAACCCGAAATCCGACAGCTATGGCAGCATAGTCCATCAACTTCTGATGCCCAACAAGGGCGACGAGTTTCATCATTTCGGCTGGAATGCCTGCTCGTCCTCGCTGTCGCCGCTCTCGGGCCATGCGTTTCTTGAACGGCGCTACCTGATCGTGCCCGGCATCCGTTCGTCGCGCATCTATGTGATCGACACGAAGGACCCGCTGGACCTGAAAATCCACAAGATCATCGAACCCGAAGAGGTGTTTGCCAAGACTGGCTATTCACGCCCCCACACGATCCATTGCGGGCCGGAGGGGATCTATGTCTCGACGCTGGGTGGCGGTGGCAAGGACGGCATGGACGGCCCGCCGGGTATCTTCATCATGGATTGCGAGACGTTCGAGGTGATCGGCCGGTATGAGATGGACCGAGGCAAGCAGGACAAGCACTATGATTTCTGGTGGAACCTGCCGCAGGATTACATGGTCAGTTCCGAATGGGCCTTGCCGCCGCAATTCGAGAACGGGATCGTGCCCGAGGACCTGCTGTCCAACAAATACGGCCATTCGATCCATTTCTGGGACCTGCGCCGCCGCAAGAACATCCAGACCATCGATTTCGGCGAGAATTACCAGATGGCGCTGGAAATCCGGCCCGCGCATGACCCCAAGAAATCCTATGGGTTCTGTGGCGTGGTGGTGGACACGACCAATCTGCAAGGCGCGATCTTCACCTGGTGGCGCGGCGAGGATGGCACATGGCAGTCGAAGAAAACCATCACCATCGACCCACGACCCGAAGACCCCGCGAACCTTCCGCCGCTGTTGCAGGGCTTTGGTGCAGTGCCGCCGCTGGTCACGGATATCGACCTGAGCCTTGACGACAGATACCTCTATGTCGCGTGCTGGGGGCTGGGAGAGATGCACCAGTATGATGTGTCAGACCCGATGAACCCGTTTCTTGCGGGCAAGGTCGAACTGGGTGGCATTGCGCGCGGGACAAAACACCCCGGCGGCGGCGATTTCGCCTTTGGTCCGCAGATGGTCGAGATCAGCCGCGATGGCAAGCGCGTCTACTGGACCAACTCGCTCTATTCGACATGGGACAACCAGTTCTATCCGGGGCAAGAGGGCGGCCAGATGGTCATGGCGCATGTCGGCGAGAATGGCGGGCTGACGCTGGACCGCGATTTCTACGTCAACTTCCCCAAGGGCCACCGCGCGCATCAGATCCGGCTGGAGGGGGGCGACTGTTCCACGGACAGTTTCTGCTATCCCAACGTCTGAATGGAAATTGATGCAAGCACGTTGACGGCCCTTTGGGGGGCCGTCATCCTGTCTGGCGTCTATCATGGCGTCAATCCGGGCATGGGCTGGCCGCTGGCGGTGTCGGCCGGGCTGATGGAGGGGCGGCATGTCGCGCTGGCGAAAGCGATTGGCGCGCTGGCCTTCGGGCATCTGCTGGCGATGCTGGCGATCCTGCTGCCGTTCTCGATGATGACGGCGCTGATCCAGTGGGAAACCGAATTGCGCGTCGGCGCAGGGGCGCTGGTGGTCGCGGCGGGCGTGTATCTGTTGATCAATCGCAGGCATCCGCGCTTTCTGGCGCGGATCGCGCCCTCGCGGCTGGTGCTGTGGTCGTTTCTGGCGGCCATGGCGCATGGGGCAGGGCTGATGCTGGTGCCAATCTATCTGGGCATTTGCAGCGCTGATCTGGGAGATGCCGGGCATGAGGCAGCGCGGGACTTGATGGGGCAGAATATTGCCTCGGCCTTTGTCGTGGCCTTTGCGCATACTCTGGCCATGACACTTGCTGGTGGGGTCATCGCTGCGGCGATCTATTTCTACTTTGGTCTGAAATTCCTGTCGCGGACATGGTTCAATCTGGATGTCGTCTGGGCCTTGAGCCTTGTCCTTGTCGGGACTCTCGGGATTTACCTCGCGCTTCATGGTCATTGATCGCGCCTGTGCACTGGGCGCACAGAGTTCGTGATTGATTGGCGCCGCCGCGTTCCGCGATGTGTCTTTGCGCTTGACCGCGCGGCATGGGTAAAGCCATGCAGACAGGATGCGCATCGTAACCTTCAACGTGCAAAACCTGCGTTTGCGTCGTCCGGGCGGTCGCCCGCGACTGGATGGTGCGCGCGATGGGGATGTCCCGCAGGACAGCACGTCAGAGGCCGCTGCCCTTGACCTTGCGGACCGACGGCTGACCAGTGCGATTCTGGCGCTGGCCGATGCGGATGTTGTCTGCCTGCAGGAAGTGTTCGATCTGGCGACACTGGATTTCTTTCATGACCATCTGATGCGTCATGCGGGGCTGGGTGCTTATCCGTATCGCGTCTGCCTGCCCGGAAACGATGGTGGCGGGCGTGACCTTGCCGTGCTCAGCCGCCGCCCTTTGCAGGATGTGCAAAGCCACGCCGAACTCGTCCCCGCTGATCTGGGCCTGACCGCGCCGCCCGATACGCGGCCCGATGTGCCTATCTTCCGGCGGGACTGTCTGTTTTTCAGGGTTGGTGCTGCACACTTGTTTCACTGCCATTTCAAGGCGCCCTGGCCCGACGCGGCCCGGTCATGGCCCGTTCGCCGGATGGAAGCATGCGCAGTGCGCAAGCTGGTAGAGGCGCGGTTCAGCGGCGACCTGGCAGCGCTGTGGCTGATTATCGGCGATCTGAACGAGCCTGTCGGTGACGCCACCGCCGAGCCTGCGATTGCCCCCTTGCTGCCTCCGTTTTCTGTGGATCTGGTGGCGCGCATGCCAGAGCAGGAACGCTGGACTTTCTATGACGCTCAAGCCGGGCAATATGCGCGCCCCGATGCACTGCTGGCATCACACGAATTGGCACGACGCTGTCACGATGCGGTGCCGAAAGCGCTGCGCGCCGGGCTGGACCGGGACGCTCGCCGCGCCGCCGAGGCGCGTCTGGAAGATGTGGGGCCGCATCGACCACATGCCAGCGACCATGCCGCATTGGTGCTCGACCTGGATGGGGTGTGATGCGACATGCGCCAGACAGGACGGGAACCCCGCCGCGTTCCAGGTGCGCAGGCAGCCTGCCGCATGCATGCCAGAGGCCGGATGCGACTGGCGTTTCACAGCGCGCCGCTTATCCTGTGTGCGACGTGTTTCCAAGTAATAGGCCGAAGTCATGATTCATGCCCTGACCCTGATCCTTGCCTGCCAACTGATCGGCGAAATGCTGACCCGTCTGCTTGGATGGCCCGTCCCCGGCCCGGTTCTGGGCATGGCGCTGCTCTTTTTGCTGATGCTGACGATGCCGCGCGTTGCGACCCTTGTCATCCCGACGGGCGAGAGGATCCTCAGGCATCTGTCGCTTCTGTTCGTGCCTGCTGGCGTGGGGGTTGTGGGGCATTTGCAGGTCGTGGGAACCCACGGCGCGGGCCTTGCAGTGGCGCTGGTCGTCTCGACCGTGCTGGCGTTGGGGGTGGGGGCAGGCGTCTTTGTGCTGGTCGCGCGACTGACAGGCGCAAAAGGGCCCCCGGATGCGTGATTTCACCGAAATCTGGTCTTACCTTGCGGGCGATCCGCTGATCTGGCTGAGTGCGACGCTGATTGCCTATGTCATTGCTGATGCCGCCGCGCAACGCATGGGTCGCGCGCCCTGGGTCAACCCGGTTCTGATCGCCGTGATCCTGCTGGGCGCGCTGTTGTGGATCACCGATACCACCTACGACACCTATTTCGAGGGGGCGCAATTCGTGCATTTCCTGCTTGGGCCGGCGACAGTCGCACTGGCAATCCCGCTCTGGCATCAGCGCCACACCTTTCGCAAGGCCCTGTTGCCCGTGATGGCGGCGCTGCTGGCAGGGTCGGCAACTGCGGTGCTGTCGGCATTGGCCATCGGCCATGCACTGGGCCTGTCCCCGCAGCTTCTGGCCACATTGGCCCCCAAGGGCACGACGGCGCCTGTTGCATTGGGGATCAGCCAGAGCCTTGGGGGATCGCCGACGCTGACAGCCGTGCTGGTCATCCTGACAGGGATCATAGGCGCCATCGTGGTGACCCCGCTGATGAATTTGCTGCGCATCCGTGACTGGCGCGCGCGTGGCCTTGCGGTGGGGGTTGCCGCGCATGGCATTGGCACGGCGCGGGCCTTGCAGGTCAATCCGCAAGCGGGCGCTTTCGCCGGTATCGGGATGGCGCTGAATGCATTGCTGACTGCGCTGCTGGCCCCCTGGGCGCTCGGCCTGTTCTAGTGCTGCCCGCAGGCGCTGTCTGATGCGCGCGGAAAAACACTGGTGCGGGTGGAGGGACTTGAACCCCCACGCCTTGCGGCGCCAGAACCTAAATCTGGTGCGTCTGCCAATTTCGCCACACCCGCATGCCGTGTCGTTTAGCAAAACTGTTCCGGCGATGCGAGGGGAAATATCCCTGCGCTGGCGTCGAAAGATTGCCGCTCTTGTGCCCAATTCGTGCCGTATTCTGCCGTGATTGTCGCGAATGTAGAAACAGTTGGCAATTTCGCCCTTGTTTACCCTGTTGTTACCTTTTTCCGTCAGGGTCGGATCAGGAGGTTCATTCATGTCTGCACTTTGCATTTCGCTTGCCCCCGCCTTGCCCCTGTCGCGGTCGCGCCTTCCTGCGGCGCGCCCGGCGGCTGATGATGCGCGCCCACAGGGTTTCGGACGCGGCACGCAGGTTCGCACAATCTTTGGCCTTCGCCGGGTCGAGGCGGTCATGGCCGGGGACCTGTTGCTTGATGCGCAGGGCCAGATTGTCGAGTTGCGCGCCATCCGCCAGATCAAGGCCCGCCCGCGCGACCTTGTGCGCCTTGACCCTTCGGCCATGGGGCTGGGCTGTGCACCGGGCCGACTGGACCGGGCGCTGGTGGTCGGCGCCGGGCAAAAGCTTGCAATGCGCGACTGGCGGACAGATGTGCTGTTCGGCAAGGCTGCAATGACGCAGGCCGCCAAACTGATCGATGGACAGCATGTGCACCAGCATCCCGGACCACGCGTCCTGTACGAACTGACATTCGACCGCGATTGCGTGATCGAGGCGGATGGCCTGAAAGCACTGGTGCGCGGACAGGCCAGCCAAGCCAAGCGCGGCAGGCCCAGTGCCCGACTGCACGACGCAAAAAGCCCACGAAAAGCCAACAGCGGCGCAGATTGCACGTCGGGCACATTCTGAACCAGACCACCCCGAGCACTCCGCAGCAGCGCCATGTTTCGCGATGGCAGCGATCAGATAACGTGCTGCGCCAGGCGGTCCAGAACACGTGGCAGCGTTTCCGGCAGGTCCTCGGCGATCAATCCGGGACCAAAGGCGCGCGCGGCCTCCACATGCAGCCAGACGGCCTGGCACGCCGCCGCAAACGGGCTGACCCCTCGGGCAGCCAGCCCCGTGATCATCCCTGCCAGCACATCGCCCGCACCGGCTGTGGCCAGCCACGGGGCGGCCCGCATGCGCGTGGCCGCATGCACGGCGACATGGCCCAATGGATGGGCAATGACGGTCACGGCCCCTTTCAGCACCACCACGCAGCCTGCCCGCCGTGCTGCATCGCGCGCCGCGTCGCGCCGCGAATAGGCCGGGCCGCACAACGGCGTTTCGCCAAGCCGTGCTGCAAGGTCAGGGAACAGTCGCGCAAATTCGCCGTCATGCGGGGTCAGCACGCAGCGCGGATGCAGGCGTGCCGCGATCTGCGGCATCTGTGCGAGGCGTGTCAGGGCATCGGCATCAAGCACCACGGTCCACGGTTGCGGGTCCACGGCGCGCACCTCGATTGCCGCCTCGACCAGTGCAGATTCGCGCATGCTCAGCCCCATCCCCGGCCCGAGGCATAGCGCCGTGACCCGCCTGTCCTGCAGAACCGTGCGCAGGTCCGCGCCATCGCGCAGGCTGTGCAGCATGATCGCGTCCAGCCGCGACGCGTTTTCCTGCAGGGCGGCTGGCGGGCAGGCGAGTGTCACCAGTCCCGCCCCGATACGCAACGCGCCCCGCGCCGCCAACCGCGCCGCGCCACCGCGCCCGACACCGCCAGCCAGAACAAGGGCATGACCGTGGACGAACTTGTGGCCGTCAGGTTTGCGGACCACATCGGACATCCAGTCGCGTGCCGCTGCGCTGTCCGCTGGCTCCAGCGCGGTTGTGTCTTCGGGGTTCAGGCGGCTCAGGGCTTCGGTCAGGCTGGGGGACTTGCCCGCCTCAAGACCTATATCGACAAGCCTGACCTGCCCGGTCAGATCCTGCGACAGCAGATGCCCTGTCTTGAGCCGGTGAAACGTGACGGTCAAATCCCAATGCACCGGGGCAATGTCGCGATCTGTGTCAGGCTGGGGAACAAGCCAGCGCCCGCTATCGGCATCCATCCCCGAGGGGATATCGACGGCAACATGATAGCTTGGCGCATCAGGGCCACCCGGTCGCCCCGCGACGATTTCTGCCGCTCTTGCGCAGATTGCCGGGATCGCGCGCGTCAGTCCGGTGCCGAACAGGGCATCGACCAGCAGCGCAGGCCGCACCCCCTCTGCCAATGCTTCGGCGGTTAGGGGCCGCACTGGCTGCCCGGCGGCCCAGATATCATGCATGTGCTGTGCGTCAGGGGGCAGGCGGGTGCTGTCACCAAACAGAAAGACCTCGACCTGCCAGCCCAGATCGCGCAGCGCACGCGCGATCACGAACCCGTCGCCGCCATTATTGCCCGGACCGCACAAGATAACGGCCCTTTGCGCTGCCTTGTCTGGTGATTGCCATGTCTGAAAGATGGCGTCGACCACGCCTTGCCCGGCACGCTGCATCAACGTGCGGCCCGTGACAGCACCAGAATCGATTGCAGTCCGTTCAGCGGCGCGCATTTGGGCAGATGTCAGAATTTCAGTCACTTGGCTGCACCTTGTTTTCATAAACTGCCTAAAAAATAGGCAAGACTAACAAAAAAACAGCTATTCTTCTCTTTGCCCGCTGGATCACCTTACCGGGAAAGCCTATCAGATTGTGGCGTGAAGCTGAAAATGATCTGACCAGAACTGATCGCTACGCCACGCGCGAACTAGTCGGGGGACAAGGAATGAAGAAGATCGAGGCGATTATCAAGCCGTTCAAGCTTGATGAGGTAAAGGAAGCGCTGCAGGATATTGGCGTGCAAGGCTTGTCTGTGCTGGAGGTCAAGGGTTTTGGCCGCCAGAAAGGGCATACCGAACTGTATCGCGGTGCCGAATATGTCGTCGATTTCCTGCCCAAGGTGAAAATCGAGGTCGTGCTGCCGGATGATCAGGTCGATGAAGCCGTGGAGGCGATTGTCGCCGCCGCGCGCACCGACAAGATTGGCGATGGCAAGATCTTCGTCTCGCCGGTCGAGCAGGCGATCCGCATCCGCACCGGCGAAAGTGGTGATGACGCGCTCTAAGGCGCGCATGGGTTCCCGGGGCCATTGCGCCCTGTTCACACTCTCCAAACCAAAAGGGAAATGGAAATGAGTTCAGCTGACGTTCTCAAACTGATGAAAGACGAGGAGATCGCCTATCTTGACATCCGCTTTGTCGATCCGCGCGGTCGCATGCTGCATGTCACGATTGTGGGCGATCTGGTAGACGAGGATTTCCTTGACGAAGGCTTCATGTTCGACGGCTCGTCCGTGCCGGGCTGGAAGGGAATCGAAGCGTCCGATATGAAACTCGTGTTCGATTTCGACTCGGTCTATGTTGACCCGTTCTATGCCGAAAAAACTCTGGCAATTCACGCCTCTATCGTCGAGCCCGACACCAACGAGCCGTATGAGCGCGACCCGCGCGGCACAGCCGAAAAGGCCGAGGCCTATCTGAAATCGACCGGTATTGGCGATGTGTCCTATTTTGGCCCCGAGGCCGAGTTCTTCGTCTTCGACAGCGTCAAGTTCAGCGACAAGATCAACAAGGTCAGCTTCGAGGTTGATGCCGAAGAGGCCGCGTGGAACACCGACACCGATTATGAGCATGGCAATACGGGCCACCGTCCGGGCGTCAAGGGTCACTATTTCGCAATGAACCCGACCGATGCCAATCAGGACATGCGCTCGGAAATGCTGACCACCATGAAAGACATGGGCATGAAAGTGGACAAGCACCACACCGAGGTGGCGTCCGCACAGCATGAACTTGGCCTGATCTTCAGTTCACTGACCAAACAGGCTGACGAGTTGATGAAATACAAGTATGTCATCAAGAACGTGGCCGATGCTTACGGCAAGACCGCAACCTTCATGCCCAAGCCCGTCAAGGGCGACAACGGCACCGGCATGCATGTCAACATGTCAATCTGGAAGGATGGCAAACCGTTGTTCGCAGGGGACAAATATGCCGACCTGAGCCAGGAGGCGTTGTGGTTCATCGGCGGTGTGCTGAAACACGCCAAGACGCTGAACGCCTTCACCAACCCGTCGACCAACAGCTACAAGCGCCTGATCCCCGGCTTTGAAGCGCCGGTTCTGCGCGCCTATTCGGCCCGCAACCGGTCGGGCTGTATCCGCATCCCGTGGACTGAAAGCCCGAAAGCCAAGCGCGTCGAGGCCCGCTTCCCCGACCCGTCGGCCAACCCCTATCTGGCCTTTGCCGCCCTGCTGATGGCCGGGATTGACGGGATCAAGAACAAGATCGATCCGGGCCCTGCATCGGACAAGGACCTGTATGATCTGCCGCCGGAAGAGCTGGAAGGCATCCCGACAGTCTGTGCCAGCTTGCGCGAAGCGCTGGAGTCGCTGGTCGCCGACCATGACTTCCTGCTGGCGGGTGACGTGTTCACCAAGGACCAGATCATGGCCTATGTCGATCTGAAATGGGAAGAGGTCTATGCCTATGAGCATACGCCGCACCCGATCGAGTACAGCATGTACTATAGCTGCTGAGAAGCTGCTTTAGCTGGAAAAGCCCCTGCCCTGGCGGGGGCTTTTTCGTTGAGGGGGCCGGGGGGCTGCCGCCCCCCTGCTGGCCTGCGGCCAGAACCCCCCGCTTCAAGGGGCATACATGCCCCTTGAAAATCCCCGTGAGTATTTCAGGCAAGATGACGGATCAGCGGCTGAGGCCTGCGGCGAGTGACGGCTGATCGAGGGCCGCAAAGCCGTAATGGCGCAGCCAGCGCAGGTCGGATTCGAAAAAGGCGCGCAGGTCGGGGATGCCGTATTTCAGCATCGCGATGCGGTCGATGCCCATGCCAAAGGCAAACCCCTGCCATTGGTCCGGATCAATTCCGCCCGAACGCAGCACGGCTGGATGCACCATGCCCGAGCCCAGGATTTCCAGCCAGTCTTTGCCTTCGCCAATCTTCAACTGGCCGCCTTCCCAAGAACAGCGGATATCGACTTCGGCAGACGGTTCGGTGAAGGGGAAATGCGAAGCGCGAAAGCGCAGTTCGACCTGATCGACCTCGAAGAAGGCGCGACAGAATTCTTCGAGCGTCCATTTGAGCTGCGCCATGTTGATGTCGCGGTCAATCGCCAGCCCTTCGACCTGATGGAACATCGGCGTGTGGGTCTGGTCCATGTCCATGCGGTAGACGCGGCCCGGCGCAATCACGCGGATGGGCGCACCCTGCGCCTGCATCGCGCGGATCTGCACCGGGCTGGTATGCGTGCGCAGCACATGCGGCGGGCGGTTGTCGCCCGGCGCGCGGTGCATGTAGAACGTGTCCATCTCCTGCCGCGAGGGGTGTTCGGGCGCAATGTTGAGCGCGTCGAAATTATACCAGTCCGATTCGATCTGCGGGCCTTCGGCGACGGAAAACCCCATATCGGCAAAGATCGCGGTCAACTCGTCCATCACCTGACTGATGGGGTGGATCGTGCCCTGGGGGCGCGCGCGACCGGGCAGGGTCACATCCAGCCATTCGGTTTTCAGGCGCGCATCAAGGGCGGCATCCTCCAGCGCGGCGCGGCGGGCCTTCAGCGCGGCATCAATCTCGGATTTCAGGCTGTTCAGGGCAGGGCCGGCGGTCTGGCGGTCCTCGGGGCTCATCTGGCCCAATTCGCGCATTTTCAGGCTGATCTCGCCTTTCTTGCCAAGGGCGGCAAGGCGCACGCCTTCCAGCGCGTCTGCATCCGGAGCCTGGCCGATCTGTTCGAGAAATTTACCGCGAAGCTCTGCGAATGCGTTCATGACACTGCCCTTTGCAACCTTGGGCCGGGATAGCCAATCGGACCTGTGACTGCAAGCGGGTCAGCGCCTGTGCCCGAATGTCCGCCAAACGCATCCGATCCGTCGGGGATATCGCGCCGCCACCGCCTGTCCCGCGATCAGAGCCCCAGCAACTGTGCTGCGATGGTGAAATAGATCAGCACGCCCAGCACATCGGCAATCGAGGTCACCAGCGGGCCAGAGGCCGCCGCCGGGTCACGGTCGAGCTTGGCAAAGATGAACGGCAGGCACATGCCGATCAGCGCCCCCATCAGGACGATGGTGACCATGGCCAACGCCACCACAAGCGCGATTTCCGGCCCGCCACGCCAGACCCCGATCAGTGACACGGCCACGGCCATG
Source organism: Paracoccaceae bacterium (assembly GCA_007118295.1). Lineage (GTDB taxonomy): Bacteria > Pseudomonadota > Alphaproteobacteria > Rhodobacterales > Rhodobacteraceae > Roseinatronobacter. Next base: position 11,629 of record SKRW01000243.1, read on the forward strand.
GTCAGGCCCAGCGCCAGCGCGATCACCGTCTCGCGTGACAGCAGCCTGCCGAAATCGGCGGGGCGGACATCACCTGTGGCCAGGGCACGCACCATCAGCGTGGCTGATTGCGTGCCTGCATTGCCGCCAGACGCGATCAGCAGGGGCAGGAAGAACAGCAGCGCCAGATGAGCGGCAATCGTGTCCTCGAAATAGGCAATGCCCGCCCCCGAGAAGATATTGCCAAAGACCAGCAGCACCAGCCAGAAGATGCGCGCGCGGTAGAGTGTCGCAATCGTCGCCTCGGCCAATGACATCTCGATCGGCTGAACGATAGAGCCCTTGTAGAAGTCTTCGGTCGCCTCTTCCTCGGTCACGTCCATCGCATCATCTGCGGTAACGATGCCCACCAGCCGGTCGTTATTGTCCAGCACGGGCAGGGCAAGCAGGTCGTAGCGCGCGATGGTCTTGGCGGCGGCTTCCTGCTCCTCGTCCGCGCGCACCCAGACCGGTTCGGTATCCATGATCTCGGAGACGCGCTGTCGGGGGCGCGCGATCAGCAGATCACGCAGGCTGACGACGCCAAGAAGCGCACGCTCTTCGTCTATGATATAGGCGTAGTAGATCGTCTCGGCCTCGATGGCCTGTGTACGCAGCGCATCGATGGCACTGGTCGAGGTCATGTCAGGCTTGAGCGTGGCATAGTCCGAGGTCATGACCGAGCCGACGGTCCATTCCTCATAGGCAGCCAGACGGCGCAGATCCTCGCGCTCGGCCTTGGCAAAGGCGGGCAGGATGGCCTCTTGTGCTTCCTCGTCCAGTTGCTTGAACAGGTCGGCGCGTTCGTCATGACTCATCGCGGTCATCAGCGCGACCAGTTCGCGCCGGGGGATGCGGGTGGCAATTTCGACTTGTGAACTGGGGCGCAGATAGCCCAGCATCTCGGCCTGATCATGCAGTGGCAACAGACGCAGAACAGTCAGGTCGTCGCCGCGTTCCAACTCTTCGATCAGCGCGGCAATGTCGGCAAGTTCCTGACTTTCCAGAAATTCGCTGACAACATCGGCCCGGTTCTCTGCCAGCAGTCGCGCCACTTCGACAGCGATAAAGGCCGCGTCAATGCTGGGTGAGTCGCCTTCGGACGAGAAACGGAGTTCGCTGAGTGGTGTCTGAATTGTCATCGCGAGTCCCCTCTGCGCGGGCAGCGCAGGTGGGCAGCGACCGGGGTCAGCCCCCTCTTGCGGCCCGCATCCTGCGCGGCTGGTCCTGATCGTGTTGTTTCGGGCACCGTCGTGGCACCCAACTGGAACCGCCGTCCATTTTCATCCTGATATGTAGCGCTGGCCGGGTCAGCGAATAGCCGGGTGATAGGAGTGACTTGAAGAAATGTCAATTTCTTCGCGGGATAAGGGAAGGGGCATGGGATGATGTTGCATTTGTGGCAGAACTGGTCTGCAGGTTGGTGATAGCTGGCGTTTGACGGCGTTCGCAGCACCGACGCTGCCTGTCTGGCATCTGACCGGTTCCCGGGACCGGGATCGTCGGCAAGCGCTGCCACCCTGCCGCCGGATTGTGGCTGCCTTGCCATGTGACCGGCAGTTGCATCACAATGTGCTTGGGTGTCGGGAGCGACCAGGGCGTGGCCCCGGCGGCAGCGACATAGTGATGAATCCGGACTGCCTGACAGACTGAGTGATCTGTCACGGTCTGGTGC
>SKRW01000156.1 GCA_007118295.1 Paracoccaceae bacterium
GATATTGGCGATGCGATCCGCGATGTCGGCGTGGGCGAGGCGGTGACCTCGTTTCTGGAGGACAAGGGCAATCCGGGCATGGCCGAGCGCACGATGATCCGTCCGCCCTCTTCGGCGATGGGGCCCATCGAGGACGGCGCGCGGGCAATGCTGATGCTGCGGTCGCCCGTAGCGGGCAAATACGAGAAACTGGTGGACAGCGATTCTGCGCATGAGATGCTTGCGCGCCGCGCCGAATCCGCCGCGCGCGAGACCGAGGCGGCGCTGAAAGCCACCGAGGCCGAGAAGGAACGCGAGTTCACCGCCGCGCGCCGCTATGACCCTTCAATGCCGCGCACGCGCAGCCCGGCCAAGGCCCCGGCCCGGTCCGGGCGGCGCGACTCGGCGGTGGATGTCTTTGCGAAATCCATGGCGCGGCAACTGGGCACACGGTCCGGGCAGGCACTGGTGCGCGGGGTTCTGGGGGGCTTGCTGCGCGGGCGCTGACGCTATCGCACTGCGCAGGCGCGCGCGGAACATGCCCCACCCAACCGCATGGCGCCGCGCGCGCAGCCCCTTTCGTTTGGCCCGATCCTGCGGTAAAGGCTGCGGCTTGAGCATACGGAGCGAGCGACCATGAAATTCCTTGATCTGGCCAAGGTCCAAATCCGTTCGGGCGGGGGCGGGTCCGGCTGCGTGTCGTTCCGGCGCGAGAAATTCATCGAATATGGCGGCCCTGACGGCGGCGATGGTGGCCGGGGTGGCGATGTCTGGGTCGAAGTCGTGGACGGGCTGAACACGTTGATCGATTTCCGGTATCAGCAGCATTTCTTTGCCAAATCCGGCCAGCCCGGTATGGGCAAGGGCCGCACGGGCAAGGATGGCGACTCGGTCGTGTTGCGCGTGCCGGTGGGCACCGAAATCCTTGACGAGGATCAGGAAACTGTCATCGCTGATCTGACCGAAGTCGGGCAAAAGCTGCTGCTGGCCAAGGGTGGCAATGGTGGCTGGGGCAACCTGCAGTTCAAATCGGCCACCAATCAGGCCCCGCGCCGTGCCAATTCCGGCCAGCCGGGGGTCGAGCGGGATATCTGGCTGCGGCTGAAGCTGATCGCCGATGCGGGCCTTGCGGGCCTGCCCAATGCGGGCAAATCCACCTTTCTGGCCGCAACCTCGAACGCACGGCCCAAGATCGCGGATTACCCGTTTACCACGTTGCACCCCAATCTGGGCGTCGTGGGCATTGACGGGCGCGAATTCGTCATGGCCGATATTCCCGGCCTGATCGAAGGGGCCAGCGAAGGGCGGGGTCTGGGCGATCAGTTTCTGGGCCATGTCGAGCGCTGCGCCGTGCTGTTGCAACTGGTCGATGGCACGTCCGAGGATGCGGCCGAAGACTGGCGCATCATCGACCATGAGCTTGATGCCTATTCGCATGATGTGGCCCTGAAGCCCCGCATTATCGCGATGACCAAGATCGACGCGCTGGATGATGAGGAACGCACGGACAAGAAAGCCGCGCTGGAGGCTGCTTGCGGGCGGCCAGTGCACCTGATCTCGGCCGTGTCGGGCGAGGGGATGCAATCTGTGCTGCGCGCGCTGTTGGTGCGGATCGACAAGGCCAAGCCGCGCGACGAGGAAGAGCCGTGGCAGCCCTGACACCCGGCTCGGTGCTGATGAGCGCGCGGCGCGTGGTCATCAAGATCGGCTCGGCGCTCTTGGTCGAGGATGGACGGTTGCGCGCCGACTGGCTGCGCGCACTGGCCGAAGATGTGGCGCTGCTGCGCGCGCAAGGCGCGGATGTGGTGATCGTGTCATCCGGATCCATCGCATTGGGGCGGGGGGTTCTGGGCCTGCCTTCCGGCGCGCTGGCGCTGGAGCAAAGCCAGGCGGCGGCCTCGGTTGGGCAGATCCGGCTGGCGCGCGCCTATGAGGAAGTGCTGGCGCCCCATGCAATCACCACCGGGCAAGTGCTGCTGACGCTGGATGACACGCAGGACCGCCGCCGTTATCTGAACTCGCGCACGACGCTGGGCACGCTGCTGGCGCTGGGGGTGGTGCCGATTGTCAACGAGAATGACACCATCGCCACAGATGAGATCCGCTATGGCGACAATGACCGTCTGGCCGCGTCGGTGGCGGTGACCATTGGCGCGGATCTGCTGGTGCTGCTGTCAGATGTGGACGGGCTCTATTCGGCCAACCCCCAGTCCGACCCCACTGCACAGCACTTCGCCCGTGTGGACCGCATCACCCCCGAGATCGAGGCAATGGCGGGCGAGCCTGTGTCGGGTCTGTCCAAGGGGGGCATGAAAACCAAGGTCATGGCCGCGAAAGCGTCGGTCAGCGCGGGCTGCGCGATGATCATCACAGCGGGCGATGCGATGCACCCGCTGGGTCGGTTGCGCGAGGGCGCACGCGCGACCCTGTTCATGGCGCAGGGCGACCCGCGATCTGCGCGCAAACGCTGGATAGCCGCGATGAAGCCGCGCGGTGTGCTGCATGTCGATGCAGGGGCCGTGCGCGCGCTGGCGCAGGGCAAATCGCTGCTGCCTGCGGGCGTGGTGCGGGTTGAAGGCGTGTTTCAGCGCGGCGACCCGGTGGCGATTGCCGGGCCAGAGGGGCTGCTGGGGCTGGGGCTGGCGGGATATTCCAGCCACGAGGCCGCAGCCATTGCGGGCCACCAGTCGCGCGAGATAGAAGCAATCCTGAACTATCCGGGCCGTGTGGCCCTTATTCACCGGGACGAGATGGCATTATGACCGAGATCAGCGCAGAGATGCTCGCAATGGGCGCGCGCGCCCGCAAAGCCGCCGAAACACTGGCGACAGCCGCACCAGCGGCCAAGACACAGGCGCTGGAGGCGGCAGCCGATGCCCTTTGGGACTCGCGCGCCGAGATTCTGGCCGCCAATGCCCGCGATCTGGCCGCCGCTGCCGACAAGGGCCTGTCAGGGGCAATGGTGGACCGGCTGATGCTGGACGCGGCGCGGCTGCAAGGCGTGGCGCAGGCGTTGCGCGATGTTGCGGCGCAAGCTGATCCGGTCGGGGCCATCATCACAGAATGGGACCGGCCCACGGGGTTGCATATTCAGCGCGTGCGCACACCGTTGGGTGTGGTGGGCGTGATCTACGAGTCGCGCCCCAATGTGACGGCAGATGCGGGGGCGCTGTGCCTCAAGGCGGGCAATGCAGTGATCCTGCGTGGCGGGTCGGAGAGTTTTCATTCCTCGCGCGCGATCCATGCAGCACTGGTCACGGGGCTGCGCGCGGCGGGGTTGCCGGAAGACTCGATCCAGTTGGTGCAGACCACCGACCGCGCCGCCGTGTCGGATATGCTGCGCATGGTCAACCATATTGACGTGATCGTGCCGCGCGGCGGCAAGGGGCTGGTCGGGCTGGTGCAGCGCGAGGCGCGCGTTCCGGTTTTCGCGCATCTGGAGGGGATCTGTCATATCTATGTCGATGCCTCTGCCGACCCCGAGAAGGCGCGGCGCGTGGTGCTGAACGCCAAGACGCGCCGGACGGGCATTTGTGGTGCAGCGGAATGTCTGCTGATCCACCGCGATATTGTGGCCGGGCTTGGCGCGCAGATCGTGGCGGATCTGGTGGCCGCAGGGGTCGAGATGCGGGTGGGCGCGGGGTTGCAGCATCTGCCCGGCGTGGTGGCGGCTACGCCGCAGGATTTCGGCTGCGAGTTTCTGGACATGATCATGGCCGCTGCCGTGGTCGATGATGTCGAAGGCGCGATTGCCCATATCCGCAC
>SKRW01000146.1 GCA_007118295.1 Paracoccaceae bacterium
CCTTGCGCCTGCCTGTATTGGGCGAAGTTGACCCTGCCGCCGCCTCGGTGCTGGGATTGACCGTGCTGATTGCCTTTGTCGATGGGTTCAACCCGTGTTCGGTCTGGGTGCTGACCTTGCTTTTGGGCATGGTCATCTCGTCCGGGTCGCGCAAACGGGTGGCGATTGTGGGGGTCAGCTTCCTGCTGACCACGGCGCTGATCTATGGCGCGTTCATTGCAGGATTGTTCAGCGTGCTGGCCTTTGCCTTTGCCCTGCCCTGGGTGCGATGGGGGGTGGCACTATTCGCGCTTGGTTTCGGGCTGGTCAGTATCAAGGATTACTTCCGGTATGGACGCGGGATCAGTTTTTCGATCCCCGAGGGCCAGAAACCCGGCATCTACCAGCGCATCCGAGGATTGCGGCAACAAGACCTGAGCACACCCGCGCTGATTGGCGCGACTGTGGCCATGGCCGCCGGAATTGCGCTGGTGGAATTGCCCTGCACGGCTGGGTTTCCTGTCATCTGGTCGGGCATCCTCGCGGATCGCGGGGTCAGCGGTGCGGAGTTCTTGGGCCTGCTTGCGGTCTATGTGCTGACCTATCTGGGGGTCGAATTGACGATTTTCGCCATCGCAATCATCGGCATGAGCCTTGGCCGGATGGGCGCGCAACATGGCCGCGCGCTCAAGCTACTGGGCGGGGTGGTCATGGTTGCACTGGCCGGAGCATTGGCGCTGAGGCCCGAACTGATGGAAGATCTGACTGGATCGTTGATGCTGTTTGGTACCGCACTTGGCGTGGCCGCGCTGGTCTTGCTGGCGAATCGTACAAAACCAGCAGGCTGAGTACCTTGGTGGACTCTGTTGCACACATCACCAGATGACCGAGGCTCCCCTGTCCACGAAACCGGTGGCAGTTCATGTGGCCTAAACATCCGCAAACTCCTCGCCCATGTCAGGCGGTCTTGGCGCTGCTCATCGTTGCCATCCGAACCACCATGCGGCAGCGCACACCCTTATGTCAGCCAGTCTGGGAGCATCTCTTCTGCCTGACCGGTTCTGGCAGTCTGCGCGCAATCGGCCAGCGATCCGAAACGCATCCTTCTACCCGTCAGACCGGGGCCGTAGTGGGCGTATTTGCCAGAGTTGGTCATTATGACGCGCGCCGCCGTTGGAAAGACCGGCTCGGTAATCGAACACCAGCACAGATCACGCAGGATCGTCACACCGGCCGCGCGCAAGGCTGCAGCCGTGCCGTCAGCTTCGATCTGGCGCGCAATATGCGCGCCGATCGTGACGATGACGGCCACATCCGGGTGGACCTTCTGCCCGCCCAGAAGCGCGGCGAGCTTGCGGCATTCCGGGGCGGACGCATGTGGGCTGCCAATGGCAACCAGATCGACCTTCGGCGAGGCCGCATTGAATTGCTGCCAGAGTTTGTGCAGATCATCGCGGGTTATTCGGGTCTCATCTGCGTCCGGGGTAACGGGCAGGTCTGCTTCTGGCGTGATACCGGCAATATGCAGCATCGGCGCCCCGGAACTTGAGCCGAAGGCGGCACAGAGTGCCTTCAGGTCGCACGAGGTCGGGCCGGTGGATTCTAGCCCTGTAAGCAGTGGGATCCGGTCTGGAGACAGTGCGCCCGCCAGCCACCCGAGCATTGGCCAGAACGCGTCATCGACGCCTTCTGGTGTTTCTACCGAGATGATCCGCTGCGGGCGGCGTGCTTCATTCTGGTAAACACCGGACAGCGGTGCGCGCCCCGTCATGGCGATGAACAGGTCAAGGAAATCCGGGTGCTTTACCGTCCGGGCGCCAAGAGTGGTATTGGCATAGATCACGGCATTGGATTCTGACCAGCCAATGGATTCGCCCAGTTCCGGGACATCCTCCAGCAAATAGGGTGCACAGGTAAATGTGGGTTGCGCGCCCATGGCGACATAGGCATCAGCCAGCGCCGCCGCAGGTCCACCGAAGGCAGGTGGTGTTCCCTGCGCCTGCCAGCGGCCATGTTCGACTGAGATGGCGTTCATCGTCGTGGGAACACGCAGTTTCGCGCCCATGTCGCGCATGGCTTGCGCAAAGCGCAGATTGGCAGGGCTGGCATAGATGCAGCCATCGATATGGCCTCGGGTAATGTCGCACAGGCTCTCTGCGCCCTGTTGAGCGGCCATGATGCAGGTGATCTCCATCGCCAGCGCATTTGCGGCCCCATGCGCACCGTCGAGAAGCGCTCGGTCGTATTCGCTCAGTTCCAGCCTGCCGGGGTCTGTCACGCGCAAGGGCAAGTCAAGGTCATCTGCACACAGGTGGGTCCTGGTGATCCTTGCTTGCTGTGCTGCGGCAACGCGGTCGAAATCCGCCGCCGACAAACGCAACACCGGCAAGGGCCGATCAAACAGGCGCCCTGCAATGAGAGCGCCAAGCGTCAATACATCCTCGCCCTCGCGAAAGATCAGCCCGGCGGGCGCATGGCCATTGAGCACCAGTTCCAGCAGGACACCGCTGCCAGTACACGAACCCCGCGATGTTGGCATGAGAACCACACGACCCGCAAGCGACTGGCCATGCAACGGGTGATGCGCGTCGATCACGACACCAGTGGCAGCATCAACCCCACCCCAGAAGCTGAGACCCGGATTGCAGACGATCACTGCACCCTCTGCAGTGCCAGGAGAAATCAGAAGCGCAGTTTCGGTCATGTGACGACAAATCCATGTGCGAACGGGTCGCGGTTATCGATGAAGATGGTGTTATAGCCTGTCATTCGTGCCCATCCGGCAATCGAGGGGATGATCGCGGGCCGGTCGCCTATGGATGCAGCAGCTTCGACACGCCCGTGAAACAGACTGCCGATAATGGATTCATGCACGAAATCATCCCCGACATTCAGCTTTGCCTTCGCGGCAAGCTGGGCCATGCGCGCAGATGTGCCCGTCCCGCAAGGAGAACGGTCGATCGCCTTGTCCCCGTAGAAGACTGCATTGCGGGCGTGGGCCTGTCGGTCGCGTGGTGCGCCGGTCCACAGGATATGGCTCAACCCGCGGATCTGTGGATGCTCGGGGTGGATAAACTCGTATTTCTCGTTCAGCGCCGCACGCAGTCGCGGGCTCAGATCGATCAGTTGCGCCGCCGAGAAATCTGCCATGTCACGAAAATGCCTTTGCGGTTCGACAATAGCATAGAAATTTCCACCATAGGCCACATCCACCACGACTTCGCCGAGCCCCTCGACCTCTGCCGTCAACCCTTCTGCATGCAGATACGCGGGCACATTCGTCAGGCGCACTTCTTCGACATGCGCGCCCTCTTGCCTATAGCAGATGGCCACGCGACCCGCTGGCGTATCCAGCGCCAATGTGCCCGGTTCTTTCGGCTGGATCAGCCCATGTTCGACAGCCATCGTCACGGTCCCGATCGTGCCATGCCCGCACATGGGCAGACAGCCCGAGGTTTCGATGAACAGCACGCCGATATCACAATCATCGCGCGTGGACGGATAGAGGATGGCGCCCGACATCATGTCATGCCCTCGCGGCTCGCACATCAGGCCTGTGCGCACCCAATCATGCCGCGCCAGAAAATCGGCACGGCGCTCCAGCATGGTAGCACCGTTCAGATACGGCGCGCCGCCGATGACCAATCTCACCGGGTTACCGCAGGTATGGCCGTCGATACAGGTAAAGATGTGGCGCGTCATGCAAAGCGATCCGAACTGAAGGGAGAGATGTCGAGGGGTGGTTTACAGCA
>SKRW01000023.1 GCA_007118295.1 Paracoccaceae bacterium
ACATGGTCAAAGCCCGCAAAGGCCGCGTAGGGCCCTGCCGTGCGGGCGGCACCTGTTTCCTTGATATGCGGAAAGCGGCTTTGCATATAAAGGCCGGCACGCCCTTCGATGCGTTGCTTTTCGGCGAGTTCAAAGTAGCGGTCAATCTTGGCAGGCTCTGCCGGGACCGGGGCGAGTTTCAACGGCTGTTCCGACAGGAAGAAATCATAGAGCTTCTGCGCGTCGGGCCATATCTTGCGCGCGACAAAGCAGTCCGACCGCCGCAGCAGTTGCAGATGGTCGTCATAAAACAGGTTGGGGCGGCCGTTCCGGTCGAATTTCACCAGTGTCAGGGACCGGCTCTCAATCTCGTTTGCATGCAGGCGCACAAGGGTCTGGAAATACGATTCGTCCGGGATCCAGTTGCGCCGGAAATACCGCTCGTAGCGCGCGCGCTTGGGGTGGCTGAGGATCGCCTCCAGCGTTGCGCGGGTCAGGCACCACCATTGCGACCCCATATGCGGTTCCAGCGGGCGGGGAATGTCGCGGCGGATGCGCAACTTGCGCTGCATTTCGACGGATTGATCGAACAGCCAGCGCTGGCGGCGCCAGTTGAACGGGAAATACAGCGTAAAGCGTTCCTCGGACAAGCCGCCAGTGATCCATGTTGCATGCGCGATGGCCACGGATTCGATGAAATCCGTTTGCGGGCGGTCGCGCAACACCTCCAGCATCTGCGCCACTGGCTGCAGGGGCAGGCACGCACCCGAGGTCAGAAGCACATGGTTCACCCCCGGAAATTCGCGCAACAACAATTCTGCAGCATCCTGCGTCGCGCATACGATCTGCCAGGACCCCCAATCGCAACGGTGACGCGGGCCATACCGCAACAGCGGCTGATCGCCCAGATCCGCGCGCAGGGCCTGTATGTCTGCGTCGGGCACCGCGCGGTCGATATGCAGGACAACGGGGCAGCCTGCCGCCATCCAGAAGCGCGCGACCTGTGCGGCGCGCGGCAGCGCCGTGTGGCACAACATCACGATGCCAAGGGGGGCGGTGGTGCTCATGCCCAGTCTCCTTTCGACATCAGGCCCAGAATTTCAAGCTGGCGCCAGTTGATGTATTCGGATGACCAGTCACACCACAAGTCCTGCTGTCGCGCGAGTGTCGCGCGATAGGCGCGATACTCGCGCGAGCGGGCATAATGCTGGCCGCGCGTGATTTCCTCTTCGGCCTTGTCCACAATCAGGTCGAGAAACTTTGCATGCAGCAGCACCCCCGAGGCCAGCTCCCCGCCGCTTTCATCATAGACCTTGTTCAGCCCGCGCGGCAGCACCATGTGGGTCGAACTCTTGTACGCGTATTTTCGCGTCCAGTGCACCAACGGGATCTTGTTGAGCGCGGGCGCATAGCGGGGTTCGTCACGCAGGATCACGCGCTGGCGCACGCCGCCTTGAATCCACAGGTTCTGGTATGTCGGATTGCGCTGGATGACGTAATTGCCCGCATCGAACCAGCGCGCAATCTCGAACGGGTTTTGCCCCGGCTGATAGGGTTGTGCGGATACGGGCCCTTGCGGGTACATATCCAGCAGCATCGCCGCGAAGGACCGCCGCCCCTGACTTTCCAGCCAGTCGGTCAGCGCCGTCAGCGGGCGGGTGTCGCAGAATGGATAGACGAGGAATTCATCGACATCGAGTGTCAGCACCCAGTGCCCGGCCCCATAGCGCCATAGCAGATGGTTCAACCAGTCGATCCCATAGCCCGCGCCCTTGTAGCTGCCCTGCGTTGTCCAGAGCGAGACATCACGCTCTTTTTCCAGAAAGCCGGTGGTGCCATCCTCGGACCCGTTATCGACCATCAGGAAATGGCGGACGCCCTGTGCGCGGTAATAGTCCAGAAAATACGGCAGGCGAGGCAATTCATTGCGCAAGGTCACAAAGGCCAGAATATCACGCGGGCGGATCCGGTCGGTCCGGTCCATCCGCTTGCGCAATGACGCGCTCTTGCGCAATGCGCGCACCAGCTTTACCTGACGTTCGCCGCGCAACCTGAGTTGTTCGAGCACACCCATACACTGCCTGCCCATTCTGACCGCGCGCACCCCTGCGCCGCCGCACTTGCTGCCCTTGTTATTCGCCCCACCGGACGCCCGCAGCCTTCGGGGCAGCTTTGCCCAAGCTGGCAGGTGAATGCAACAATCTTTGCAAAAGAAGGTTATTGTTGCGTATTCCAGATCAGGCCAGAGGCGGCCTCAGGCCCAACCGCCGCGCGACAGCAACCCCAACTCTTCCAACTGTTCCCAGCCCGCATACCGGGTGGACTGCGCGCACCACAGATCGGGTGACCGCGCCACGGCGTCATAATAGCTGTCAAACACGGGCGCATTGCCGAAATGCTGCGCGCGGGCCTTCTCGATATGGGATTTCTCGACCACGGTCGGCAGGAATTTGGTGTGCAGCAACGCGCCCGAGATCGCTTCGCCCTGATCGGTGGCAAAGCTGCGGTTCAGTTTGCGCGGCAGGATGGAATGTGTGGAATTGACCCATGCGTCATGAAAGCTCCACTTGATCAGGGGCAGTTTGGTCAATGTGGGGGCGCGGTTCGGGCTGTCGTGGAAAAAGCACCGCGCGCGCGGCCCACCCTGAATCAGCAGACAATCCAGCAGAGGTTTATGGGTGATCGTGTAATTGCCCGCATCAAACCAGTTCAGACAGGTGGTCGGGTCGGTGCCGGGCGTATAGGCTGCGCGGTCGAGCGGGCCCTTGGGGTATAACTCCAGCATCATCGCTGGCAGGACGGGCTGGTCTTGCGCCTCCAGCCACCCCGTCAGCGCAGGCAGGGGCCGGGTCTGCCAGTTTGGATAGATCAGCAGTTCATCGGCATCAGCGATGACACACCAATGACCATGCGCGTGGCGCAGCATCAGCCAGTTGATCCAGTCGATCCCGAAGCGCGCGGATTTATAGCTCGCCTGCGTCGCATAGACCGTGGCATCGGACTGCGCCAGCAACCGGTCGCGCGTACCGTCAGTGCTGTCATTGTCCACAAAGATGAAATGCTGCACCCCAAGCTGCCGGTAATGGTGCAGGAACCAGTCCAGCCGCTCGGCCTCGTTCCGAATGGTGCAGAACAGCAGGATGGCCCCGCGCGCCCAGTCGCCGCGGCGCAGACAGGTCAGTTCGCGCCCCTTGAGGATGGCGCGCGCGCGCAGGCGGCGCCGTTTCCATGTCATCCGAAAGGCGAACCAACGGTCCTGCGCCGGGGGCAAGGGGGTGAACATCGTCGCGTCTGTCCTGTTGCGTGCATCTACCAGACCCGAGAGCAGCCCGAAGCGCAAGATCCGTGATCGTTTCGAACCTGCAGGATGCGGACACCGCGCCCCGCCCCATGATCGCCCCGACTGCGCGGCATGGCCCGCCGGAATGCCCCATGACCCGGCCATCGCGGAACATGGCACCATCCTTGCCCGAGAGTTGACACGACCGGAACCGTGGCAGGCGGCGCAATGCGATGCGCCGCCTGAAAACCTTGTGCAATGCGTGTTTGGCCTGCCAGTTACTCGGCAGCCTGACGCTGGGCCACGATGTGACGCAGGAACCCTTCCAGTTCGGCGCTCAGTTCGGGCCGGGCAAGGCCAAAGGCCACGGTAGCTTGCAGGAAGCCCGCTTTCGAGCCGCAATCATAGCGTTGCCCGTCAAAACGGAAGCCATAGACATTCTGCCGCTCGACAATCTCGCGGGCGATGGCGTCGGTCAGCTGCACCTCGCCGCCCACGCCGGGCTTGATCGCGCCCAGATGACGCATGACATCGGGCGACAGGATATAGCGCCCGATGGCCGCCAGATTCGAGGGTTGCGTGCCGGGGGCGGGCTTTTCGACCATGCCGCGCATGGGCAGCACACGCCCGATGGCCGGTGGCACATCCATGATCCCGTAGCTGGACGCCATGTCAGGTGCGACTTCCATCGCTGCGATCATGTTGCCACCCGTCTGCTGATACGCCTCGACCATCTGTTGCAGACAGGGCTTTTCAGCAGCGATCACATCATCAGGCAACAGCACGGCAAAGGGTTCATCCCCGATCAGGTGACGGGCACACCACACGGCGTGGCCAAGCCCCAGTGCCTGATGCTGGCGGACATAGGCAATCGCGCCGCTGTCCATATTCGTATCTTCCAGCACATCCAGAAGCGCCGTCTTGCCCTTGGCGCGCAGTGTCGCCTCAAGCTCTGGCGCGCGGTCAAAATAATCTTCGAGCGCGCCCTTGCCCCGCGAGGTGACAAAGATGAATTCGGTGATGCCCGCCGCGCGCGCTTCGTCGATAGCGTATTGCACCAGCGGGCGGTCCACCAGCGTCATGATTTCCTTGGGCACGGATTTCGTGGCGGGCAGAAAACGCGTTCCCATGCCTGCAACTGGAAAGACTGCTTTGGTAACCTTGCGCTTCATGTCTGGCTCCGATCATATTATGCAAATGGTGTATCGTCAGGGCCTTAAAGACAGGTAAAGTCTGGCAAGTCTGGGGTGCAATCCGTTCCAATCAAGGCAATTTCAAGGTTTCATTGACAATCCCACAACCAAAGCGTGTAGCGCCCAGCGCAGGCTCAGTCCTGCACCAGCACCACAGCCGGATGCCGCGCAATGAAGAACGGATTGGCGTAGCCCGGCTTGCCATAGCGCAAGGGCGCATGGGTGTGAAAATCCAGCACCTCGCCCCCAGCACCGCGCAACACGGCATGGCCTGCCGCCGTATCCCATTCCATCGTGCGGCCCAGACGGGGATAGAAATCCGCCTCGCCCGCCGCCAGCAGACAGAATTTCAGCGATGACCCAGCGCTGCGCATATCGGCCACCTTGTAGCGCGCGATATAGGTATCGGTCGCGGCATCGCGGTGCGACTTCGACGCCACGACAACCAGCGCCTCGGGGTCTGGCGCGCGCATGACCAGCGGCGTGACCGCGCCGGGCTGGGCGCTGGTAAAGGGACCCTGCTCTTCGACAGCGCTGCCATCGGCACGGGTGTAGAACATCCGCCCCTTTGCAGGCGCATAGACCACACCCTGAACCGGAACGCCGTCTTCGACCAGGGCGATGTTAACCGTGAAATCCCCCCGGCGCTGGACAAATTCCTTGGTCCCGTCCAGCGGATCGACAATGAAGAACCGCATGGCCTGCAGCGCGTGGCTTTCGACCTGCTCTTCGGTGACAAGGGCGATCTCGGGAAACCGCGCGCGCAGCCCGGCACTGATGATCCGGTCAGCGGCCTCGTCGGCCTCGGTCAGGGGGCTGGCGTCGGATTTCGTGCGCACCTCGAAATCCGGGCGCTGGTAGATCTCCATGATCGCGGCCCCGGCTTCGAGCGCCAATCCGCGCAAAACGCCCTGCATATCCGTCATTTCCATCCCCTTTTGCCAGTGCAGCGCGCGGTTCATTGCGCCTTTACGCGTTTATGCCTATTCTCGAACCTGGATGCGCGGCTAGCGCATCGACGCAGCAGCGACAAGACGAAAGGCACGGAATGCTTGCCCCGATACAGTCGCGTTCGGTCTGGTCGCAGGTTCTGACCACGTTCGAGCTGATTTTTCATCAGGCCGTGCGCAATGTGCGCAAGAATCACGGCAACGCGCTGATCGGTCTGATGCTCAACATCGCGCAGACTGTCATGCTGGTCGCCGTATTCATGCTGATCTTCATGTTCGCGGGCATGCGCGCGGCGGCCATCCGGGGCGATACGCTGATCTACCTGATGAGCGGGGTGTTCCTGTTCATGGCGCATGTCAAGGTCATTGGCGCAGTCTCGGGGGCCGACGGGCCGACCTCGTCGATGATGAAGCACCAGCCGATGAATACCATAATCGCAATCGGTGGCGCCGCGCTGGCAGAATTGTATATTCAGGTCCTGACTGTCTTTGTGATCCTGTTCTTTTACCATGTTCTCTGGACCCCGGTCGAAATCTACATGCCCATCGCGGCCTTTGGCATGTTGCTGGCGGTCTGGTTTTCCGGGCTTGCCATCGGTGTGGTGCTCTATGCGATCAAACCATGGTTGCCGGGCGCGAGCAGGCTGCTGACCATGCTCATCACACGGCTGAACATGGTCGCGTCAGGCAAGTTCTTTCTCGCGAATTCGCTGCCAGAGGCGTATCTGCACTATTTCATGTGGAATCCGCTGTTTCAGGCCATCGATCAGGCGCGCGGATTTGCCTTTATCAATTACAACCCGATGCACACATGGGCGCTCTATCCGGTCTATTTCGGGCTTGTGGTGCTGGTTCTGGGGATGATGGGCGAATTCGTCACACGCAGGGCAGCCTCGATAAGCTGGTCAGCGAAACACTGAGCACGACAGTCGCTGTCAGACCTGTGCAATCTCGTCCAGCACGGCTCGGGCTGCCGCGCGCGGGTCGGCTGCCTGCCAGATCGGGCGGCCTACGACGATATGGTCTGCCCCCTCGGACAGCGCCGCCGCCGGGGTCGCGATGCGCTTCTGGTCGCCGGTTGCTGCCCCCGCCGGGCGCACCCCCGGTGTCACGATCAGCTTGCCCTGCGCCTGCGGCAGCGCACGAATGGCGCGGGCCTCTTGCGGGCTTGCGATCACACCATCCGCGCCCGCCTCAAAGGCGCGCGCGGCGCGTTCCAGCGTGATCTCGACCAGATCGCCGGGCCGGATCAGGGCCGCGTCCAGATCGGCGCGATCCAGCGAGGTCAGCACCGTGACGGCAAGAATCTGCAACCCTGTCCCCCCGGCCCCCTCTCGTGCGGCGCGCACCACATGCGGGTCCCCCTGCACAGTCAGGAAATCCAGATCATAGGCCGCGATCCCGCGCACCGCAGCCTCGACGGTGGCCCCGATGTCAAAGAATTTCATGTCCAGAAAGATGCGCTTGCCATGTTCCTGCTTCAACTCGTTGGCCAGCGCCAGCCCGCCACCGGTCAACATGCCCAGACCGATCTTGTAGAATGAAACGGCATCGCCAAGATCGCGCGCCATCTCAAGCCCGGCAAGGGCATTGGGAAGATCAAGCGCGACGATGAGGCGGTCATCAGATGCGGACATGGCACGGCTCCGTTGCAGGGGACGCCAAGCGCTTAGCGGGGCCGCCGGACGCGCACAACCCCGCTAGTTGAAAAACTCGCGGAACAGGTTGCTGACCAGCATCGTCAGCAGGTCCTGATTGACATAGCCCGTCTGGCGCAGGTCGAACCGCTCTTGTGCCGCGCGGATCGCAACGCGGGTCCGGGCATCGAAAACCCCGTCCACGGGACCGGGGTCAAGCCCCAGCCGCGCCAGCCGCTGTTCGATCAGCAGGCGCGTGGGCTGGTTCAGTCCCAACGCGGCCTCTGCCGCGCGGGCCTGCATCTCGGCCGGGCCAGCGGGTTCTGGCTCCGGGTCTGGTGCTGGTGCGGGTGCAGGACGACGCTCTTCCAGTCGGGCGCGCGCCAGTTCGACAAACTCGCCTTCGGGCCAGTCACGCAAATAGGCCTCGTAGCTGGCGACCGAGTCAATACGCCGTGCGCGCCGCCATGCCGTGACATCGCGGTCGCGCGCGGCTTCCAGTGCCTCGCGCTCGATCCTGTTCAGACGCTCGCGCGCCAGTCCGGCAAAGATACCTTGCGGGTAGCGGTCCAGATAGCTGCGCAGACCCGGTTCGTCGCCGGCGGCACCTGTCATCGCCCAGAACTCGCGGTCGTCGCGTTCCTCTGCCTCGCGGCGCGCACGCTCTTCGGCCTCGATCTCGGCGGCACGGTCGGCAGCCTCGGCGGCCAGCGCGAAAATCTGTTCACGGTTGAGATAGCTTGTGGCCTCGCGGCCCACGGACTCTTGCCAGCCTG
Source organism: Paracoccaceae bacterium (assembly GCA_007118295.1). GTDB lineage: Bacteria > Pseudomonadota > Alphaproteobacteria > Rhodobacterales > Rhodobacteraceae > Roseinatronobacter. Next base: position 7,816 of record SKRW01000023.1, read on the forward strand.
CAATGGCACCGCGGGTGCCGGGCCCGAAAATGCCATCGATGCCGCGTGTGTCATATCCCAGCACCGACAGATCCCGCTGGATGGCGCGGCGCTCGTCGCGGGTCAGGAACAGCGCCGCCTCGATCCGGTCGGGCGCTGTGCGGATGCGTTCGATCTCGGCGCGGGCGGCCTGCGCGTTCAGCCCATTGGGATAGGCCGCCAGATAGGCGAGAAAGGCCTCTTCGGTATCGGCCTCGACTGCGGCATCAAAGGCGCGCTGGTCCGCTCGCGCCAGCGGCGCGAAGCCATCGGGCAGAAAGGCGGCGCTTGCGTCCAGTTCCCCCTCAATGACCAGCGACGGGCTGCGACGCAGAAGCGTGTTCAGCGTCGTGCCCGGCTGCATCAACACATCCAGCCCGGATATGATATCGGAAGGCGCGCCTTTCACGATCCCCACCCCGTCTGGCAGGTCCCATTCCTGTGGCAACCCGGCGCGCAAGCCCAGCCCGAATTCGCGCGCCGATGTGACCTCGCCCAGCCAGACCAGCGCACCGATTTCAGCCTCGGCGGCGATTTCGAACACGGTATCCAGCCGCAGCCCCTGCCCGTCCACGAACGCCAGCGCGGGCCTTTCGGCATCCGCCCCCAGCATCCAGCCGCCTTGCGCCGATTGCGCAAAGACCCCGGTCAGCACAATCACCACATGATCTGCGGAGTCGGCGCGGATACCGGCATGGGTCTCGGCAAGCTGCGCGCGCATCTGTGCGGTCGTCAGGTCTGTGCCGCTGAACACCTCGAAGCCGATGGTTTCAAGTGTCGCCACGGCCTCGGATGTCGCGTTGCCACTGTCGCTGCCCAGCACCAGTGCCACGCCTGCGGCCTGTACCTGTGCAGCGCCAAAGACCCCCAGAACCACTCCCAGTATCCCGCGCATCACAAAACCCTCCGCCTTTGTCAGCCAGAGGCGTCAGTCGTAGCGGCGCAAATCCTCGATCACCAGCCCGTCATTGGGCAGGGATCCAGGGGGCACAAGCTCGACCTCGCCTTTGAGCTTGAGAGTAGACAGCACAGTCGCTTCATACAATGCCGGATTTTGAGCCCGTGTCTCGATGCGCACAGTCATGACATCCTTTTCGCCCGTGCGCGAAGCAATGACCCGAGCACGGTGGATTTCATCATGATGCGCAACCAGCGCGGCAACCTGTTCGGGGCGCACGAACATGCCCTTGATCTTGGTGGTCTGGTCCGCACGCCCCATCCAGCCCTTGATGCGCATGTTGGTGCGCCCGCAGGGGCTTTGCCCCGGCAGCGCGGCGCTGAGGTCACCCGTCGCAAAGCGGATCAGCGGGTAGTCGCGGTTCAGTGCCGTCACCACGACCTCGCCCACCTCGCCTTCGGGCACCGGATCACCGGTGCCGGGGCGCACGATCTCGACGATCACGCCTTCATCGACGATCATGCCGTCCATCGCATCGGATTCGTAGGCGATATTCCCCAGATCGGCAGTGGCGTAGCATTGGCGACAAGTGATGCCGCGATCCGCGTAAAAGGCGCGCAGCGACGGGAACAGCGCCCCCCCCCCCACCACGGCCTTGGTGAGTGCAAGGCTGATCCCCATCTCATCGGCCTTTTCCAGAATGATCTTCAGGAAATCAGGGGTGCCTGCATAGGTGGTCGCGCCCACGTCCCGCGCGGCGATCACCTGCAGTTCGGTCTGGCCGGTGCCTGCGGGCAGGACAGTCGCACCAACAGCGCGGGCCGCATTCTCGAACATCATGCCCGCTGGCACGAGGTGGTAGGAAAAACAGTTCTGCACCACATCGCCCCGCCCCACGCCAGACGCATGCAGGAACCGCCCCAGCCGCCACCAGTCATGGCCTGTGCGGCCCGGTTCATAGATCGGACCGGGAGACTGAAAGACATGCTCGAATTCGGAAAGACCTGTCGCGTTCAGCCCGCCAAAGGGGGGCATGGCTGCCTGCGCCTTGACCAGCGCGGATTTGCGCAGCACTGGCAGACGTGCCAGCGCGGCACGGTCGGTAATGGTATCGGGGGCTATGGCACCCAGATGGGCGCTCAGTCCCGGTGCGCTCTGAGCGGCGCGGATGATTTCAGGCAACGCGCGCGCCAGATTTTCTGCGCGCGCCTCGTCCGAGCGGGTTTCCAACGCATCATAGGCGTTCATGGCTTTGCCCTCTTGCGGCGGTTGGGTTGCGGGTCCGTCGGCCATGTCACGCCAGCCAGCGCTTGCGGCGCCGATACGAGCGCACTTCGCGAAAACTCTTGCGGCCCTTGTCGGACATGCCGAGGTAGAATTCCTTGACATCGGGGTTCTCGCGCAGATCTGCGGCATTACCCTCCATCACGATGCGCCCGTTCTCCATGATGAAGCCCGTATGGGCATAGCGCAGCGCGACATTCGTGTTCTGTTCGGCCAGCAGGAAGGTGACACCCTGTTCGCGGTTCAATCGCGCGACAATCTCGAAAATCTGTTCGACCAGTTGCGGGGCCAGCCCCATTGACGGCTCGTCCAGCAGGATCATCGAAGGGCGCGACATCAGCGCGCGGCCAATCGCCGTCATCTGCTGCTCGCCGCCCGAGGTATAGCCCGCCTGTGACTTGCGGCGTTCCTTCAGGCGCGGGAAATATTCATAGACCAGATCCAGTTCTGCCGCGACCGCCCCGCGCCCGTCGCGCCGTGTATAGGCGCCGGTCAGCAGGTTTTCCTCGACGGTCAGGTGCTCAAAACAGTGCCGCCCTTCCATCACCTGCACGACTCCGGCCTTCACCAGATCGGCGGGGTCCAGACCGACGACATTCTTGCCGTCATACAGGATCGAGCCCTTGGTCACCTCGCCGCGTTCGGAATGGATCAGGTTGGAAATCGCCTTGAGCGTGGTTGATTTGCCCGCGCCATTTCCGCCCAGAAGCGCCGTGATGCCACCCTTGGGCACATCCAGGCTGACACCCTTGAGCGCAAGGATGACGTGATTATAAAGCACCTCGATATTGTTGACCTCAAGGAGCGCGGTCTGGCTGGGGCTGGCATCAAGCATGGCTTTGGGCCTTTGTTATCCATGTTGGCGTGGCCCCGGTGCAGCACCGGGGCCACCTGTTGCATCAGTTCAAGCAGGCGGGCGTCATGTTGTTCTCAGCCGCGAATGCAAGGCTGTCTTCCATGGCCATCTCCATGATCAACTCGCGATCGGGCTGGATCCAGTCGGTGATCAGGTTCCATTCACCCGCATTGGCATCCCATTGCTGGATCATCGCCTCACCCGAGCCACCGTGGTTGTCACAGGCGACCGAAAAGGCCGGGCCGAAGTTCGGAAGGCCCAACTCGGCCATCAGTTCCTCGGTGATTTCCAGATTGGCCATACCATCACGCATCATCGCAGGTGTGATGGCGGCAACATCGTGGATTTCCTGTGCCTTCTTGGCGGCTTCCACTGCCAGCATCGCCGCATACATGCCACGCGAATACAGCACAGTGCCAACCTCATCGCCAGTGCCCGCATATTTGCCTGGCTCGATCACATATTGCTGCAAATCCGCGTAGATCGGATAATCCGTGCCGGTGCCGTGCATCGCAAGCGCCTTGTAGCCATGCGCGCCCTGCCCCACCGGACGGACATCCTGCTGCGAGCCGGACCACCACACGCCGATGAAATTCTCCATCGGGAAGCGGATATTGGCGGCTTCCTGAATCGCTGTCGGGTTCATCACGCCCCAGCCCCACATGACCACATAGTCTGGCCGTTCGCGGCGGATTTGCAACCACTGGCTGCCCTGTTCCTGACCGGGGCTGTCCACGCCGATGGTCAGCAACTCATATCCGTGACGGTCAGCCAGATTGGTCAGGGTCGGGATCGGTTCGCGCCCGTAGGCCGAGTTGTGATACAGAAGGGCGATCTTCTTGCCTTCCAGCGAGCCATCATTCTCTTCCAGCAGGTAGTTGATGATCACGCTGGCCCCGTCCCAGTAATTGGCCGGGTAGTTGAAGGTCCAGTTGAACACTTCACCGTTCACCGCCGACGTGCGCCCATAGCCCATCGTGTGCATGGGGATGCCATCTTCCATCGTGCGCGGGATCAACTGGTAGGTGATTCCCGTGGACAGGGGTTGCAGCACCAGCGGGTTGTCATTGCGGATAGACTGGTAGCATTCCACGCCGCGTTCGGTGTTGTAAGCCGTTTCGCACTCCGTGTAGCGGATCGGCACGCCGCCGATGCCACCATCACGCTCGTTGATCAGCGTGAAATAATCGGCATAGCCATCGGCGAATGCGATGCCACCAGCCGCAAATGGCCCGGTGCGATAGCTCAGATTGGGAAAATGCAGCGTGTCGGCCAGGGTTGGCCCTGCTGCGATCATGGTTGCCGCAAGCGTGGCGGCCAGTCGGGTCATCTTCATCTTGGTTCTCCTCCCATGTGGATGACAGTTCTGGTGGAAGCCCGCCCCCTAGTAGGGGAAGGGCCAGAGGCGCAGTTTTTCCTTGATCGTGCGCCAGAGTGCGGCGATGCCATGCGGCTCCACGATCAGGAACACCAGGATCAGCGCACCGATGATCATGATTTCCAGATGCGCGGCCAGATCGGTGGGCCAGCCAAGGCCATTGACCAGTAGCAGCTTCAGCAGCACTGGCCCCACGACCAGAAACGCCGCCCCGGCAAAGGCCCCGAAAATCGAGCCCAGCCCGCCGATGATGACCATGAACAGAACAAGGAAAGACTTGTCGATGCCAAAGGCCTCGCCCGCTTCGGCAGCCCCAAGATAGACCGTGAACAGCAGCGCCCCCGAGATTCCCACGAAAAAGGACGACACGGCAAAGGCGGTCAGCTTGGCCATCAGCGGGTTCACCCCGATGATCTCGGCGGCAATGTCCATGTCGCGGATCGCCATCCATTGCCGCCCAAGGGTGCCACGTGTCAGGTTGCGCGCCAGCCACGCGGTCGCAACCAGAAAGCACAGACAGATCATATACATCGACACGGCACTTGCACGCGGCCCCGTAACCGGCACCCCGAACACTTCGCGCGTGGGCGCTGAAATCATGCCTGTGGGCGAGTAGTTGTAGAACCATGCCGTGCGGGTGAACAGCCAGATCAGGAAGAACTGCGCCGCGAGCGTGGCCACCGCCAGATAAAAGCCCTTGATCCGCAGACTGGGCAGACCAAACAGGACCCCGACCGCCGAGGTGACCAGACCGGCAACGATGATGACAAAGACAATGTTGAAATCGGGAAACGCCGTCATCAGCTTGTAGCTGGCATAAGCGCCCACGGCCATGAATCCGCCGGTGCCAAGGCTGAGTTGCCCGCAATAGCCGATCAGGATATTCAGCCCCAGCGCTGCGATCGTGTAGATCAGAAAGGGCACCACGATGGAATTTGCCCAGTAGTCATTGATGATGAGCGGCATCACCAGAAAGGCAAATCCAAGCAGGAAGTAATAGCCATACCGG
>SKRW01000336.1 GCA_007118295.1 Paracoccaceae bacterium
AAGGTGGCCGAGGCGCTGGGAAATGCGGGTGTCTCGATCAACCGCATGCGGCAATATGGCCATGAGGATACGCGTGCACCAGTGCTGATCATCACCCACAAGACGACGCGCGACGCGATTGACCATGCGCTTTCTCTGGCTGTCAGAACAGGCGTCGTCATGGGCGATCCGGTCGCATTGGCCATCGAGGAAGATTGATCGCCTGCGCGCCATCTTGGTGTTAGCGCCGTCACAGGCACAAAAGCTTGTGCCACGAACGGATTTTCCGTTACAGATATAGCGAATTATATGCGAAGGGACATCGCCATGACCACGCCACCGGAATTTCACGACCGCATGCTGTCACTCGGGCTGGCCCGTGTGTCCGAGGCCGCGGCGCTGGCCTCGGCGCGGCTGGTCGGACGCGGCGATGAGAAAGCGGCAGATCAGGCAGCGGTCGATGCGATGCGTCGGCAGTTGAATATGCTCGACATTCGCGGCGTCGTCGTCATCGGCGAGGGGGAACGGGACGAAGCGCCGATGCTCTATATCGGCGAAGAGGTCGGCACCGGCGAGGGGCCAGAGGTCGATATCGCGCTGGACCCGCTGGAAGGGACCACCCTGACCGCCAAGGATTTCCCAAACGCGCTGACAGTCATCGCGATGGCCCCGCGCGGCACGATGCTGCATGCGCCGGATGTCTATATGGACAAGCTGGCCATCGGTCCGGGCTATGCGCCCGGTACCGTCACGATGGACATGAGCCCGTCCCAGCGCGTGCGCGCCCTCGCCAAAGCCAAGGGTTGTGACCCGTCAGATATATCGGTTTGCGTGCTGGAACGCCCGCGCCACGAAGAGATGATCGCCGATATCCGTTCGACCGGGGCGGCTATCCGGCTGATCATGGATGGCGATGTCGCAGGGGTGATCCACTGCGCCGAGCCCGGCCTTACGGGAATCGACATGTATATGGGGTCAGGCGGGGCACCCGAAGGCGTTCTGGCGGCGTCGGCGCTGAAATGCATGGGCGGGCAGATTTACGGCAAGCTACTGTTCCGCAACGAGGACGAGATTGCGCGCGCACGCCGCGCCGGGATCACGGATCTGGACCGTGTCTATACGCGCGACGAGATGGTCACCGGCGATGTGATCTTTGCCGCGACCGGCGTCACCGACGGGTCCATCGTGCAGGGCATTCGCACCGAACCGGGCTGGGTGACGACAGATACATTGATCATGCGCTCGAAAACCGGGTCTGTACGGCGGATAAGTTACCGCACTCCGGTCTGATCGCGAAAGACACGGCGAGGGCCCCATGGCATGGGGCTGCGGGTTCTGGGAGTTGGGGCAACAGGATGAAAGCCAAGGGTGTGACGAACAGGGCACCCCTGTCATGAGTGGGGATCCTGCCTTTCTGGGAGTGTCATCCTCGGTGCTGGGTCAGGTCTGGAAAGGGCCGGACGCAGCGCAGACCCGTCTGGCCGAAGCGATGGCCCAGACCACGCGCTTGCCACCTGCGGTCTGTTCAGTGCTGACACGCGCCGGTGTTACGCCGGATCAGACCGAGCGCTACCTGGCCCCGTCGCTGCGCGATCTTCTGCCTGACCCGCGCAGTCTGCGCGACATGGAGCGTGCGGCGGCACGCGTCCTTCATGCAATCGAAACGCGCGAGAAGATCGCAATCTTCGCCGATTATGACGTCGATGGTGGTGCATCGGCTGCGTTGCTGATTGTTTGGCTGCGCGAACTGGGGGTGCAGGCGACGCTCTACATTCCGGATCGGATCACCGAAGGATATGGGCCGAATACGCCCGCAATGGCCGCGCTTGCGCGCGATCACGGGCTGATCATCTGTGTCGATTGCGGCACGCTCAGCCATGATCCGATTGCGGCGGCACAGGGCGCGGATGTGATCGTGCTGGATCACCATCTGGGCGCCGAGACATTGCCGCCCGCCTATGCACTCGTCAACCCCAACCGTCAGGACGAGAGCGGCGATCTGGGCCATCTCTGCGCAGCCGGGGTGGTGTTCCTGATGCTGGTCGAAGCCAACCGCCAGAAGCGCCTTGCAGGGGGCCAGACGCCCGACCTGATGGCGATGCTCGATCTTGTGGCGCTGGCAACAGTGGCAGATGTCGCCCCGCTGATCGGCGTGAACCGCGCCTTTGTGCGGCAAGGGTTGCGCGTCATGGCGCGGCGCGAACGTCTGGGCCTGCGCGCGCTGTCCGACAGTGCCCGTCTGGACACTGCGCCGACAGCCTATCATCTGGGGTTCGTTCTGGGTCCGCGCGTCAATGCCGGTGGCCGGTTGGGTGCGGCGGACCTTGGGGCACGATTGCTGGCCACGTCCGAACAGGCCGAGGCAGATGCCTTGGCTGAACGCCTCGAAGTGCTGAACACAGAACGCCGCGAAGTCGAGGCACAGGTCCGTGCCGCGGCCTTGGCTCAGGCCGAGGAACGCGGCACAGACGGCCCGCTGGTCTGGGCCGCTGGCGAGGGCTGGCATCCCGGCGTGATCGGGATCGTCGCCGCGCGGCTGAAAGAGGCAGCGAATCGCCCCGCCATCGTGATTGCACTTGACGGTGCCGAGGGGAAAGGGTCGGGCCGTTCGGTTGCGGGCGTCGATCTTGGCGCAGCAGTGCACCGGTTGGAACGCGAGGGTCTGTTGCTGCGCGGGGGCGGACACCGGATGGCTGCGGGTCTGACAGTGGCCCGCCCCGCACTGGAGGCCGCCATGGCACGCCTGGGCGAGCTGCTGGCCCAACAGGGGAGTGGCGCGGGACAGGCCGCACATCTGCGTCTGGATGGCGTGCTGATGCCCGGTGCCGTGACGCCCGAACTGATAGAGCATCTCGAAGCGGCCGGGCCATATGGGTCGGCAAATCCCGCACCGCGTTTCGCCTTTCCCGACATGCGCATCCGTTCCGTGCGCCGCATGGGCGACACGCACTTGCGGCTGCGTTTCGATGACGGGCAATCAGGGACACTTGACGCTGTCGCGTTTCGCGCATTCGAGTCAGCGCTTGGACCAATGCTGGTGGCGACCGAGGGGCGCCGCTGCCATCTGGCAGGGCGGATCGAGATGAACCATTGGGGCGGGCGTCAGACCCTTCAGATGCGTCTCGAGGATGCCGCAATCCCAAAGGCTTGAGCCGGGCATTTCCGGGAAAAAAACATGACGAAGGCACTTGCACAAACTAGCGCGTTTGCATAAAAGCCCCTTCACGCGCGCTGGCCCGTTCGTCTATCGGTTAGGACGCCAGGTTTTCAACCTGGAAAGAGGGGTTCGATTCCCCTACGGGCTGCCACTTTTTCAGCTAAGATATTGGTTTGAAATACTTTTGCGGTGTAATTTTCTAACATGTCACGGGCTGTTAGAAGATTTGGTTCCGCCTAGTCCTTTCCGAGCTTACTAAACGCTCTTTTTGCGAGCAGGGCTTGGTCTGATTTTGCAGTGTAGCGGCGGACCTCGGCATCGGTCTTGTGGCCTGTGATTGCTTTAATTTCATGGTGTGTGCATCCGGCCTCCGCCAAGCGCCTTGCGCAAGCTTTCCGCAGGCCATGTGCGGAACAGTTTTCAAGTCCTGCCTCATTGAACCGGTCACGCAGCCAGTTCCCGAACCCGCCCCGAGCCCGAACAGCTAGACCTGTTCAGGACTTTGAACATAGAGCTGCCAAAGCAGCCAGCCTGATCTGTTGTGTCATTTCTTGAGACCACGTTTTAAGAAAATCAATCACTT
>SKRW01000128.1 GCA_007118295.1 Paracoccaceae bacterium
CCGCGCCTTGTGCCCCTTGAGCAGGCGCGCGGCATAATCGGCATTGCGGGCGGGGTCGATCATCTTTTCGAGCGATGCGAAGGCCGCGCCATGCCAGTGCAGATTGATCTGAAAGCAGCCAATGTCGATGTTGCGATGGCCTTGCGCAAGCGTGTCGCGCACCAGTGTCAGGGCCGCGTCCTTGCTGGCGGGCCAGTGGCCGCGCCCTTTTGCATGCACGGCCCAGGGCCAGGGCGCAAGCTGCCCTGCCATGCTGCGCCCGGTTTCGACCAGAGCGATGGCGCGCATGACGTCAAGGGGCACATCATGTCTGCGCGCGGCATTTTGGGCGGCATCCTCGCACAGATGGGCGGGGCTGCCTGCACGGGTCAGCGCAGGCCAGAGCAGGATGCTCATCAAGATGGCCAGCCCGGTGCCAATACAGCCCCAGGGTAGCAGTTTGCGGGTTCTCGCGCGGGTCTGGTACGGCATTCTTGCCTCGCATGTCATCTGCACAGCGAGGGTGACCCGATTCGGGTTTAGATTTGGTAACGATGCTCAGAACGGCGCGATCAGGGCTTGCAGACTGCCCCAGTGCAGGCTCAATGCGCCCAAGGTGCCAAGCGCTGCCAGCGTGGCAAAGATCATGTCATGGTGCTTGTCCCAGACATCCATATCGCGGGCCATACGCGCCATGGCAGGATAGGCCAGCACAGCCGACAAAGCCTGTCCCGCCAGCGCGCCGGGCAGTCCCGCCAGCATCATGCCCGCCACGAACATGCTGGTCTGCAGTCCGGCCCGCAGGGCCATAAGCTTGAAAAACCGCCGGGAATCGCCGCGTGCAAGGGCCGCCTGATCATATGTCATGGTGACCATCGGAAACATCTGTGCGGCTGCAATCAACACCATGATCGCGCCTGCCAGCACATAGCGGTCATCATAGAGTAACCCCACCAGCCACGGGCCCAGCAGCGCCAGAACCCCGAGCATCGCCCAGACCCCACCCGTCATATACATCCGCAACCACCGGATACGCGCATGCAGGCGGGGATTGTCGGCCAGATGGCTTTCGCGATAGGCCGGGATCAGCAACCGTCCCACCAGCGCCTGCGCCAGCAAGATCGGGAACGACGCCAGAAACCACGCGATCGTGTAAATCCCAAGTCCCTCAATCGACAGATACAGGCCCAGAAAGGCCCGGTCGCCCTGCAGGATCAGAAACCCACAGGACGATGACAGCAATATCCAGCCGCCGAAACGCAGCAAGTCCCTGCCTGCCGACTTTTCCCATGCCAGTCGGTTGCGCTGGCCCGGCAGCACAGTCCATTCAAGCGCAAGCTTGAGAAGTGCGGCCACCAGCGTGCCCACGACCAGCGCCCAGTAACTGCCCGTGGCCCAGGCGGTCAGAACCATGACCGAAATGCTGACAATCTGGGTGCCCAGTTCAATCGCGGTGATGCGCCCCAGTTGCAGGTGACGCTGCGCCGTGTAGACGCGCGTGGGCGCAAGCCCCATGCACACCAGTGTCAGCGCGCCCACGGGCAGCACGGCCATCAATTCGGGGGCGTTGTAGATCTGTGCGGCGGGCCAGGCCAGCGCGCACGCCAGAAGCCACAGCACCACCCCGCGCACTGCGTTCAGGGTCCAGGCCGTGTTCAGGAAATCGGGCTCGTCGCCGCGGTCGTGCTGCATGATCGATTGCTGCACACCCGAATCCGACAACAGCGTCAGCCCCATGACGATCATCGTCAAAAGCGCCATCAGGCCGAATGCTTCGGGGAACAGCAGCCGCGCGAGGATCAGGTTGGAGCCGAAGCGCAACGCCTGCATCAGCACAAAACTGCCCCCCGTCAGGGCAGCACCCCGCAGGACACGGGCGATCAACGAGACGCGCATGGGCGGCACGGCATAATCCGGCACGGCAGAAACCAAGGGGCTTTCCTTTTGCTCACACGCGCCTCTCTGTCAGGGAAACAGGGCTGATTTATGGCCCGCTCAGGTCACTTTTGCGCGGGCGTGGAATTCGGGCCTGTCCCAGCGCCCCTCTGTCATGATGGCGCAAAGCCGGTCGGCGGCCTGTTCGACATCTTCAAGCGCCAGATAGAGCGGCGTAAAGCCAAAGCGCAGGATATCAGGCGCGCGGAAATCGCCGATCACGCCTTCGGCGATCAGGGCCTGAATGATGGCATAGCCATTCGGGTGGCGGAAACTGACCTGCGAGCCGCGCTGGTCTGCATCGCGCGGCGAGGCGAGGGTCAGGTCAGGGCATCCGCCCTCGACCCGCGCAATAAAGGCCTGTTGCAATGCGACCGAGCGGGCGCGCAGCGCGGCCATGTCCACGCCTTCCCAGACATCAAGCGCCGCATCAAGGGCCGCAAGTTGCAGGATGGGCGGTGTTCCGACCCGCATCCGCTCAATCCCGCGACCGGGGCGATACTCCATGTCAAAGGCAAAGGGCGATTCATGCCCCAGCCAGCCCGACAGGGCTGGGCGGACCTGTTCGGCAAGACGCGGCGCCACATAGATGAAGGCCGGACCACCGGGGCCGGAATTGAGGTATTTGTAGCTGCACCCGACCGCGAAATCGGTGTCCGCGCCCGTTACATCGACCGGGATCGCCCCGGCTGAATGGGCCAGATCCCAGACCACCAGCGCGCCTGCTGCATGGGCCTTTGCGATCAGACGGGCCATGTCATGCTTGCGGCCCGTGCGGTAATCGATCTCGGTCAGCATCAGCACGGCGATGCTGTCATCAATCGCGTCTTCCACTGCTTCGGGTGTCACGGTTTTCAGAGCGTAATCTGGTCCGAGCGTGCGGCACAGCCCGTCCGCCATATACAGGTCAGACGGAAAATTCCCGTTATCGGACAGGATGATGCGGCGGTCCGAGCGCATTTCCAGCGCCGAGGCCAGTGCCTGATAGACCTTGATCGACAATGTGTCTCCCATGGTCACGGTGCCCGGTGCCGCCCCGATCAGCCGCCCGACGCGGTCACCCACGCGGGCGGGCAGGTCCATCCATCCGGCCTTGTTCCAGCCGGTGATCAGCATCTGGCCCCATTCGTCCGTGATGGCCTTTGCCACGCGCGCGGCCGCGCCGCGCGGCAGCGGCCCCAGTGAATTGCCATCCAGATAGATCACGCCATCAGGCAGGTCGAAAAGCGCGCGGGTTGCTGTGAAATCGGTCATGCTGTCCTCCGGGTCTGTGATCTTGCCTGCCGCGAAGCCCGCACAAGGTCAAGTCCGCAAAGCGGGCTTGCATCTCATATGCGGACAACCGAATATTACTTGGTGCAGCCAGAGAATGTTCCTGATGGCACCCGAGCGCAGGAGTGGCCCCGTCAGATGACACCTATCAGCATGCTTTCCCGACATCTGGATTACCCGCCTGTCTGGCTGCTGGCAGCGCTTGCCATCGCGCGGGCCGAAGGCTGGGTGTTCGGACGCCTGCTGGACGTGCCGGTGATGACAGCGGCGGGTGACGCGCTGTTCTGGGCCGGGCTCGCGCTACTTGGTGTGGCGGCGCTGGCCTTTGGGTATGCGCGCTCGACCATCGTGCCGCACCGTGTGCCCTCAAAGCTTATCACGACGGGCCTCTACCGGGTTTCGCGCAATCCGATCTATCTGGCCGACCTGATGATCCTGGGTGGTCTGGCGCTGAGTTGGGGTTCGGTCACGGGGCTGCTGCTGGTGCCGGTGTTGGCGCGCATTCTCGCGCTGCG
>SKRW01000198.1 GCA_007118295.1 Paracoccaceae bacterium
AATGGCAGGAGGGAGAGTTGCACGGGCAGGGCGTGCTGACGCAGGCCAATGGCGATGTCTACACGGGCGGCTTCCGGGCCGGGCTGCGCGAAGGCACGGCGCGGGTCGAGCAAGCGGACGGGCTGGTGTTCGAGGGGAGTTTCGCCAATGACATGCGCGAGGGCGAGGGCGTCCTGACCGGCCCTGACGGGTATCTCTATGAAGGAACCTGGGTCGCGGGCCGGATCGAGGGCGAGGGGCGGCTGGTGCAGCCTGACGGGTCCGAATATGTGGGCCAGTTCCGCAACGGGTTGCCGGATGGCACAGGCACGATCACCTATGCCGATGGCTCGACCTATGAGGGCGAATGGGCCGACGGGCAGTTTCATGGGCAGGGCAGCGCGGTGTTTGCAGACGGGGCCGTCTATGAGGGCAGTTTCGTGCAGGGGCTACCCGATGGCGAGGGCGTCATGACCTTTGCCGATGGGCGCACCTATACGGGCGAGGTCGCGGGTGGCGAGTTGCATGGGCAGGGTGAGATGACCTATCCTGATGGGTCGGTCTATGCCGGTCAGTTTTCGGAAGGCGCGCGCGAAGGGCAGGGCCGGATCGAACTTGCAGACGGGTTTGTCTATGAAGGCGACTGGGCCAGCGGCCAGATTACCGGGCAGGGCATTGCAACCTATGCCACGGGCGATGTCTATGAGGGCAGTTTCCTGAACGGCCAGCGTCACGGGCAGGGCGTGCTGCGCTATGCGACCGGCGAGACACTCTCGGGCGACTGGGAAGACGGGCGCATGACCGTGCGTGACAGCGACTAGCGCCACACATGGCAAAGATGCGCCGCAAGGCCGACTTGCCGATGAAGGATTGTGCGCAATGCGGTCGGCCCTTTGCATGGCGTCGCAAATGGGCACAGGTCTGGGATCAGGTGCGCTTTTGCTCGGACCGCTGCCGGGGCGATGCGCGCCGCGCAGGGCGTGGTCGCGACACCGGGTAGCGGCTGGATGCCTGTCTGGTGTCCGATTTTGCGGGCGTGATGCGGAAACCCGGCATCGGTATTCTTGACCTGACGCAGTCCGGGTGGGTGAATCACCTACCCTACGATGGCGTTGCGCAATTGGCGCGGGGCCCCGCGCATGTATGTCAGGTCAAAGATGGCGAAGGCCGATACCCTGCCGCTGGCCCGGCGCACAGGCCCTTCAATCAGGCCATAACCTTGCTCAGCGCAGACGCGACGGGTCCGCGCCGGATTTGCGATAGGCCGAGGGTGGCTTGCCGATCCGCTGGGTAAAGGCCCGCGAGAAATAGCCGGGTGTGGAAAAGCCCAGCCTGTGCGCGATTTCCTGCACGGGCAGGCTGGTATCCAGCAACATGCGCCGCGCCTCGAACAGGCGCCGTTCCTGCATCAACTCCAGCGCTGTGCGCCCGCAACTTGCGCGGCAGGCGCGCGACAGATGGGTGGGGGTCACGCCCAGTGCCGTGGCGTAATCGGTGACATTCAGCGACGATCCGAATTCGCGTTCCAGCAAGGCCGAGAATCGCGCCGTCAGGCGTTCGTTCGCATTCAGCGAGGGCGTGGCGCGTGTGCTCTCGTCCTCGCCATCCTGACTGTGCCGGTCAAGCCAGATGGCCAGCAGGCCAAGCTGGTGGCGTGCGGCCTGCTGCGCCTTGGGCCGTCCGCCATCCAGTTCGCGCTGTACCGCGTCGATCAGATGCGCGACCTCGGCATGGCGCGTGGCATCGCGCAGGCGCAGATGCAGCGGCATCTGGGGTAGGTCCAGCCCGTGTGCCTGCCCGAAATAGACGATTGTTCCCTGAACGCGGGTCATCGCCTGAAAGCCGTGCATCGTGCCGGCAGGCAGGAAGATGGCATTATGCGGGTGAAAGCCGCGCGTCGAGCCACCGATATTGATCCGGCCTTGTCCATGGGTCACCCACAGAAAGGCGGGCTCTCGAAGGGCGCGCATTGTCTCGTGTTGCCATTTCGGAGCAGCGGCCAGCTTGGCGAGCGGCATCAGGCGCAGACGCGCGGATTCGTCAGGTATGATTTTCATTCTTGTCGTGTTCCCCCTGAACACGGCAAGATTACGACCTCTCCGGGTCAAGAAAAGACAAGAACTTCACGCGACCGTGATTTTGCCGTGAGTTCTGGGCAAGGCGTTGCAAAAGGGTGACTCTGCGACAGGGGTGTCATGGCAGGGAATCCCACCCTGCCAAACGATTGCGAAACCATGTGCGCTGGCGTTTTGCATATTGCCTGGTGGCAAGTGTAGCGGCACTGACAGCATCCTCCCACGAGATATGGCCTTGCAGATGGGCGATCAACTCGGGCGCGCCGATAGCGCGGGCCCAAGGGGCACGGGCTTGCCAGTGGGGCAGCATGGCGCGCACCTCGTCCAGCGCCCCTTGCGTCAGCATTACGCGAAAGCGCGAATCGATTCGCGCGTTCAGCCAGTCGACTGGTGGACGCAGCACCAGCGCGCTTGCCTGTGCGCGCGGCAGCAGGGGTGGGGGGGTGTCCGCCTGCCAGTCGGTCAGCCCGCGCCCGGTGGCCCGCAGCACCTCCCATGCACGCTGGATGCGGGCGGGGTTCAGCGGGTCGATCCGGGCCAGCGTGGCCGCGTCCAGATCCGCGCGCAGCGCGGCGATTCCCGTGCGCGCCATCAGGGTATCGGCCTCGGCGCGGATGGTTGCCGGGATGGGCGGTATCTCGACCAGCCCTTCGGTCAGGGCGCGGAAATACAACCCCGTGCCGCCCACGATCACGGCATTGGGGTGCTGTTGCAGCACGGGTGCCACAGCGCGCAGCCAGTGGCCGACAGACCAGTCCTGCCCTCGTTCGACCATGCCATACAGCAGATGCGGCACGCGTACGCAGTCCTGTGGGTTGGGGCGGGCTGTCAGTACATGCCACATCGCATGCACCTGCAAGGCATCGGCATTGACGATGACGCGCCCTTGCTGTTCGGCCAGCCACAGCGCCAGATCGGACTTGCCGCTGGCGGTGGGTCCGGCCAGCAGAACAGGGCGTGCCGGGTCTGGCGGCTGCATGCGCAAGCGCGCAACCGCCGCCTCGAAAGCGCACGCCCCGGCAGTGTCGGAAGTCTTGGCCATCGCCTGCCTGCTTTCAGATTGAACCCGGCGCGGTTTTCCGACATTTTGCCGCAACATGAAAGCACCCTTGCCTAATAGACCATGAGCTGCACCAGCCAGGAAGGATTCCCCATGCCCGATGCCGTCCCCCCAGATACCGCCCAGGGCGCCGCCTACAAGCGAGTCATGCTGAAAATCTCGGGCGAGGCGCTGATGGGCGATCAGGGTTTCGGACTGCACCCCCCCACGGTGCAGCGCATCGCCCGAGAGGTGAAGTCGGTCCACGATATGGGGGTCGAGATCTGCATGGTCATCGGGGGTGGCAACATCTTTCGCGGTCTGCAAGGGTCCGCGCAGGGGATGGAGCGCACGCAAGCCGACTACATGGGCATGCTGGCCACGGTGATGAATGCGCTGGCGATGCAGACCGCGCTGGAAGAGGCGGGCGTTTTCACCCGCGTCGTCAGCGCGATTCCCATGGATCAGGTCTGCGAACCCTATATCCGCCGCCGCGCCGTGCGCCATCTGGAGAAAAAGCGCGTCTGCATCTTTGCCGCAGGCACTGGCAACCCGTATTTCACGACCGACACGGCTGCGGCCTTGCGGGCGTCGGAGATGGCGTGCGAGGCGATCTTCATGGGCAAGCAGGTTGATGGCATCTATGACAGCGACCCCAAGACCAACCCCGATGCGAAACGCTACGACAATATCAGCTATGACGAGGTGCTGCGCAGCAATCTCAAGGTCATGGACGCCTCGGCGATTGCGCTGTGTCGCGACAACCGCATGCCGCTGATCGTGTTCTCGCTGGACGAACCCGGTGGGTTCAGCGGTATCCTGCGCGGCGAGGGAACCTATACCCGCGTGCATCCCTGAGGCGCGCGCGAAGGCTTACAATCTGCGCAGGTGCGCGCTAGAACAGATCCGGGCGTCGGCACAGGCGCATCAGGCTAGAGACGGGGGATGAGAGCATGTCGGAAGAGGTCGAGATTGATCTGGACGATCTGAAGCGCCGTATGGACGGCGCGATTGCAGCTTTGCGCACCGAATTCGGGTCCTTGCGCACCGGGCGGGCATCTGCGTCGATGCTGGAGCCAGTGATGGTCGATGCGTATGGCCAGATGACGCCCATCAATCAGGTGGGCACCGTGAATGTGCCAGAGCCGCGCATGGTCACGATCAATGTCTGGGACAAGAGCATGGTCGGCAAGGTCGAAAAGGCCATCCGCGAATCCGGACTGGGGATCAACCCGCAACTGAATGGCACGATCATCATGTTGCCGATCCCGGAACTGAACGAGGAACGCCGCCGCGAGTTGACCAAGGTCGCCGCGCAATATGCCGAACATGCGCGCGTGGCCATCCGCAACCTGCGGCGTGACGGCATGGATCAGATCAAGAAGGCCAAGTCAGCCGGCATGAGCGAGGACGAGCAGAAGCTCTGGTCCGAGGAAATTCAGGAATTAACCGATGATTTCATCTCTCTGGTGGATAAGCAACTGGAGACCAAGCAAGCCGAAATCATGCAGGTATGACCCTGCACCCATAACCGATTGTATATGATGACCTTTGACAGCCCACATTCGGAGCCCGACCCTGAATCTGCCACGGATTTGCATGTGGCAGTCATCATGGATGGCAACGGGCGCTGGGCCACGAACCGGGGCTGGCCCCGGCTGGTGGGCCATCGCAAGGGGGCTGAACGCGTGCGCGAAATGACGGCAGCCTGCCCATCCCTCGGGATCCGTTATCTGACGCTCTACGCCTTCTCGACTGAAAACTGGAAACGCTCGACCGAGGAAGTGCTTGGGTTGATGTCGCTGTTCGCGCGCTACATCAAACGCGAGGCCGGGCGCATGAACCGCGAGGGCGTGCGCCTGCGCTTTATCGGTGATCGGTCCCGGCTGGATCGCAAGTTGCGCGATCTGTGCGACTGGGTCGAGGCCGAGACAGCGCAGAACACCCGTGTTTTCCTGTCGGTTGCCATCAATTACGGTGGCCGCGACGAGATCGCGCGCGCCACGCGCGCACTGGCCCGCGACGTGGCCGAGGGTACGCTTTCCCCCGAGGATGTGACAGACGGGGTGATCTCGCGCTATCTGGATACATCCTTTTTGCCCGATCCCGACCTTGTCGTGCGCACATCGGGCGAAACGCGGGTTTCGAACTTCCTGCTGTGGCAGGCGGCATATTCCGAATATGTTTTCACCCCCGTCCTGTGGCCCGATTTCACGCCAGAGACGATGCAGACCATCCTTGCGTCGTTCAAGGCGCGCGAGCGCCGATTCGGTGGCGTCGTGACATGAGTGCCCCTGGCGGCAGTTTCGGTGACTTGCGCGACCGCACGCTGTCGGGCCTGGCGATGGCGGTTCTGGGCATCGGGGCCGTCTGGGCCGGGGGGCTGGTCTTCACGGTTCTTGTCTGCGCGCTGTGTGGTGTGATGGTGTGGGAACTGGCGCGGATGCTCGACCGCGACGCCCCGTTCGGCAAGGCCGAGGCGTCGGGTTTTTCGGCGGCGGTGGCGCTGCTGGTCTTTACCCTGCAACTCAGTGGTGGCTGGCTCTTGGGTGCGGTTGCGCTGGCGGTTGCGCTGTTGGCATGGCGCTTCCCGCGCGACCGCTGGCTGGCGGCGGCCTATCTGGCGCTGATCCTGTTCGCGGGGTTGGGGCTGATCGCGCTGCGGGGCGTCTATGGCTGGGACTGGGTCTTGTGGCTGGTGCTGATTGTCATCGGCTCGGACGTGGCGGGCTATTTCGCGGGCCGCATCATGGGTGGGCCGAAACTCTGGCCCCGCGTCAGCCCCAAGAAGACGTGGTCGGGCACTGTGGCGGGCTGGGTTGTGGCCGTGGGAATCGGCTGGGGATTCATGGGCGTGCTGGGGGCGAGTGCAGGGCTGATCGCGCTGTCCGTTCTGGTGGCCATGGCAGGGCAGGCGGGTGATATCGCCGAAAGCGCGATCAAGCGGCATGCCGGTGTCAAGGACAGCTCGAACCTCATTCCCGGTCACGGCGGCTTCATGGACAGGTTCGACGCGATGATCGCCGCTGCGCTGATGGTTCTGGTGTTGACCGAGCTTGGCCTGATGGGGCTGGTGATCGACTGTCACGGGACCGGGTGCTAAGCGATGCGGGTTTCGGTTTTCGGCGCGACAGGCTCGATTGGTGAGAGCACGTTTGATCTGCTGGCACGGCGCGACGATATCGAGACTGTGGCTCTGACTGGCGGGCGCAATGTCGAACGACTGGCCGCGCAGGCGCGCACGCTGCGTGCACAGATTGTGGTCACGGCCCATGACGCGTGTTACGCGGCGCTGAAAGACGCGCTAGCGGGCAGCGGGATCGAGGTGGCGGCAGGCACGCAGGCGCTGATCGACGCGGCAGAACGCCGCGCCGATTGGGTCATGTCGGCGATTGTCGGCGCGGCAGGGCTTGCACCGGGGTTCCGCGCACTGGCACAGGGCGCGACACTGGCGCTGGCCAACAAGGAATCGCTGGTGACGGCGGGCCCCTTGCTGATGCGCGAGGCCGCGCGCCATGGTGCGCGTATCCTGCCTGTGGACAGCGAACACTCGGCAGTGTTTCAGGCGCTGGTGGGCGAGGATGCTGCAGCGGTAGAGCGGGTCATCATCACGGCCTCTGGCGGGCCGTTCCGGGACTGGACGCTGGCGCAACTAGCGCGCGCGACGCTGGCGCAGGCGCAGACGCACCCCAACTGGGCGATGGGTCAGCGGATCACCATCGACTCGGCGACCTTGTTCAACAAGGCACTTGAAGTGATTGAAACGCGGGAATATTTCGGCTTTGAACCAGCGCAGATCGAGGTCGTGGTTCACCCGCAATCCATCATTCATGCGCTGGTGGGCTTTCGCGACGGGGCGCTGATGGCGCATCTGGGCCCGCCCGACATGCGCCACGCCATCGGCTATGCGCTGAACTGGCCCGACCGTGCCGACCTGCCTGTAGCGCGGCTGGATCTGGCGCAACTGGCGGAACTGACATTCGAGGCACCGGACCCGGTGCGCTTTCCGGCCCTGCGCCTTGCGCGTGAGGTGATGGAAATGCGCGGGCACGCAGGCGCTGCGTTCAATGCCGCCAAGGAGGTCGCGCTGGACGAATTCATCGCGGGCCGATTGCGGTTTCTGGACATGGCGCAACTGGTGGAACGAACAATTGACCAGCTTTCGACCGACTCCTGCCTCACTGATCCGGTAGAAGCGCTTGAAACAGTAGAGGCCATGGACCAAATGGCCAGAGAATGTGCGCGCGCCATCGCGTCGCGCGTGGCCTGAGAACGGGCACAAGACATAGGGGAATGAGTTTGGACCTGATCGGGCTGCTGCCGAGTTTCGGAAATTTCTTTTACACGATCGCGGCCTTTGTCGTTGTCCTGTCGATCATCGTGGCGGTGCATGAATACGGCCACTACATCGTCGGGCGCTGGTCGGGGATTCATGCGGATGTGTTTTCCATCGGGTTTGGCCCGGTTCTGGCCAGCGGCACCGACAAGCGCGGGACTGTCTGGCAGATCGCGGCGATTCCGCTTGGTGGCTATGTGAAATTCGCGGGCGATTCGAGCGCGGCATCCAGCAAGGATGCCGAGGGCATGTCGCAGATGAGTGACGCAGAACGCAGGCGCACGATGCACGGCGCGCCGCTCTGGGCGCGCTCTGCAACAGTCGCGGCGGGGCCAATGTTCAACTTCATCTTTGCGTTCTTCGTCTTTGCGGGACTGCTGATGTATGAAGGTGTGGCAGTTGACGAACCGGTCGTGGGCGAAATAACGCCTTTGCCCGCCCAGCCGTTTGAACTGGCCTCGGGTGACCGGATTCTGGCCGTTGAAGGGATCGAGACCGAAACCCTTGGCGATTTCCTGCGCAGCGCCGAAGATTTGCCCGCGCAGGCCGTGCTGCGCTACACAGTCGAACGCGAAGGCAGGGTCATCGACGTGACTGGCCCGCACCCGCAACCGCCCCTTGCGGGCAGTGTGGCGATTCAGTCTGCCGCGCGCGAGGCGCGCATGGTGCCGGGCGATGTCATCACGGCGATCAACGGCACCGAGATCGCAACCTTTCGGGAATTGCGCGAACTTGTCGCCGAATCCGGGGGCGGACCGCTGGAATTGCGCGTCTGGCGCGATGGGCGCGAACTGGATCTGACACTGGTGCCGCGCAGCACGGACCTGCCGCTGCCCGGCGGCGGATTCGAAACGCGCTTTCTGATTGGTCTGACATCGGGCGCGGTGTTTGAATACGGCACCCGCAGCCCCGGTTTGGTCGAGGCGTCGGGCATCGCTGCGGCCCAGATATGGCAGGTCATCCGCACCTCGCTCGAAGGGCTGTATTACATGATCGTCGGGCAGATCAGCACCTGCAACCTGTCCAGCCCCATCGGGATCGCAGAGGCTTCGGTCGCCAAGGCCGGCGACGGGCTGATCGAATTCGTGTGGTTCATCGCGATCCTGTCGGTTGCCATTGGCCTGCTGAACCTGTTTCCCATTCCGCCACTGGATGGCGGACATCTGGTGTTTCACGCCTATGAGGCCGTGATGCGCCGCCCGGCGGGGGACAAGGCGATGCAGATCCTGATCACCATCGGGCTGGCGCTGGTGCTGACGCTGTTTGCCTTTGCGCTGTTCAACGATCTGACCTGCTGACGGTCGCCCACACCGCTATTTTGCCACCGGCTTGTCAAATTCCTGCCCAGATTCGCGTCTAGGTGTCAGGCAAGGAGAGCAGCATGGCATATATTGATTCCGAATTGCGCAACATGCGCCTGATCTGGTCAGCAATTGCCGACCGTGTTCTGGTGGTCGCGCTGATCGTGTTGGGCATGGCCTTTGCCAGTGTTGTCGCGCTGTATCTGGGCTATGGGCCTATGGAACTGCATTTCCGCCCCTGACTCTGGCTGATCGCCCGACGGCAAAGGCGCGGGATGTGTCCATGCCTTGGTCCGGCCTTGCGATGCCGCCCCACTGGCAAGATCGGTCAGACCCCGAAACCGGCTGGAGCGCTTGTGGTATACGGGTATCACCCGCCCGTCGATTGCTTTGACAAGCCAGCCGTTACCCGATACGCAGAGAGAAATAATAATGCGGTAAAACGGGGCCCGACATGCGCGGAATCATGAGGATGCTGCCGGCGCTCAAAGGGGGTGTGGCACGGGGTCTGCACGTCTTTTCAGCGGCGGTTTTTTGTCTGTTTACATTGGCTTTTGCAGCTTCTGTTACGTCTGCCGACGCGCAGACATTCAGATTCAACACGATTGCAATCGACGGCAATGTGCGGGTCGATGATTCTACGATCCGCGGGCTTGCGGGAATCGCACCCGGTCAGGCAGTGTCTGCCGGGCAGGTCAATTCTGCCGTCAACAGTCTGACGGCCTCGGGTCTGTTCGAGTCTGTGGATGTCGTCCCCCAAGGCGGCACTTTGCGGATCACCGTGCGAGAATATCCCATCATCGGGATCGTGAATTATGAGGGCAACCGCCGCATCAATGACGATGCCATCGACGGGGTGGTGCAGACCCGTGCGGGTCGCGTCTTGCAGCCCGCGCAGGTCGAGGCCGACGCACGCGCCATTGCGCGCCTCTATGCCGAACGTGGGCGCACTGGTGCCGAAGTGACCCCCCAGATCATTCCGCGCGGAAACAATCGCGTCGATCTGGCCTTCGAGATTCGCGAAGGCAATGTGGTCGAGATCGAGCGTCTGTCCTTTGTCGGCAATACGGCCTACTCCAATTACCGCCTGCGTCAGGTCCTGAACACCAAGCAGGCGGGCGTGTTCCGCTGGCTGGTGCAGCGCGATACATTTGTCGCCGAGCGTATCAACCTCGACCGCCAGTTGCTGACCGATTTCTACCTGTCGCGTGGCTATGTCGATTTCGAGGTGCTGTCGGTCACATCCGAAATGGCGCGTGAGCGTGACGGGTTCTTCCTGACCTTCAACCTGCGCGAAGGGCTGCAGTACCGCTTTGGCAACATCTCGGTCATCAGCGAAGTCGAAGGGATTGACCCCGGCGATTATGAGCGTGAGTTGCGTCTGCGTCCGGGCACGATCTTCTCGCCGAATGTGCTGGATCAGAACATCGCGCGCATCGAACAACTGGCAGAGCGTCGCGGCTTGCGGTTCATCCGCGCCGATCCGCGTTTTACCCGCAACAATCGCGACCAGACCATTGATGTGCAATTCGCCATCGTGCGCGGGGAACGCATCTTTGTCGAGCGCATCGATATTCAGGGCAACACGACCACGCTGGACCGGGTGGTGCGCCGTCAGTTCAATTCGGCCGAGGGGGATCCGCTCAACCCGCGTGAAATCCGCGAGGCGGCAGAGCGTATTCGTGCGCTGGGCTATTTCTCTGATGTCGCTGTCGAGCCGCGTCAGGGCTCTGCCCCCGATCAGGCCATTGTCGATGTCGAGGTCGAGGAAACGACCACAGGCTCGCTCGGCTTTTCGGTTAGCTATGGGGCGTCACAGGGTATCGGTTTTGGCATTACCTTTGCCGAACAGAACTTCCTTGGGCGTGGTCAGCAGATCGCGGTTGCCTTCAATACAGTCTCGGGTGCGCGCGATATCTCGCTGCAGTTCACCGAACCGGCCCTGTTGGGGCGCGATCTGTCCTATTCGCTGGGCATCGGCTACCGCGAGACCAGCAGCTTCTTTGCAGATTTCAACACGCGCGAGGCGTTCCTCAACAATTCCATCGGCTTTCCGGTCAGCGAATTCGGGCGCCTGCAACTGCGCCAGGGTCTGTTGCTGGACCGGTTGAGCGGACTTGAAGACCCGTCCGGCACCCCAGCGCCATCAGTTCTGAATTCCGCACGACTCTTTGCAGATCAGGAGGCTGGCACTGCCATCACCGGCACCCTTGGATACAGTTATACGCATGACACGCGGCGGGTCGGCATTGATCCGACCCAAGGCTGGATCTTCAACATCGGTCAGGATCTGGGGATCGGCAACAATAGCCGTCGTTTCCTCAAGACCGAAGCGCGCGTCGGCTACGAGATGAGCATTTTTAACGAAGATGTCACCTTGCGGGGCGATGCGCGGGCAGGTTTGTTGCACATGGTCTCTGGCCAGTCGCGCAATAACGAACGGTTCCAGCTTTCCAATATCATGCGCGGCTTTCAGCCCGGTGGGTCCGGTCCGCGTGATTTTGCGTCAACCAATAACGACGTGCTGGGCGGCAACCGCTATTTCGCTTTGCAGCTTGAGGCGCAATTCCCCCTTGGCACGCCAGAGGAATACGGTCTGAGCGGCGGCGTCTTTGCCGACGTCGGGTCGGTCTGGGGTCTTGATAATGCCGGTGGCATTGACATGAGCGATGGCGGCACCAACTACAATCGCATGAACATCCGCGCCGCAGTCGGGGTGTCGCTGTTCTGGGACAGCCCGCTTGGGCCGTTGCGCTTCGACTTCTCGCGCCCTGTGCGCAAACTGCCGCAGGACCGGGCACAGAATTTCGACTTCTCGATCGTCTCGCAATTCTGATGCATTTCCGCGCCGTGGTATCGGTGTTCTTCGGGGCCGCCAGCATGCTGGCGGCCCCGCTTCATGCGCAACAGGGTTTCGGCTTTTCGCTGGGGCAGGCGCTGGATGACGCCGCTCCGGTTCAGACCCTTTCGCTGCGCACCATCGATGAAGAACGCCTGTTCCGGCAATCGCAGTTTGGCCAGCGCGTCTTCGCAGAGATCGAAGAGGCGTCGCGCGCGCTTGAGGCCGAGAATGACCGCTTGTTGGAAGAGTTGACCGCGCGCGAGGCCGAACTGACCGAGTTGCGCAGCACCCTCACAGTCGAGGAGTTTCGCGCAGCCGCCGCAGATTTCGACCTGCAGGCCGAAACGATCCGCCGCTCGCAGGCCGAAAAGCGTCAGCGTCTGGTCCAGTTCGAGGAATCCGAGCGCCGCCGCTTTTTCAGCGAGAGTGGCAGCGTCCTGCAAAGCGCGCTGACGCGCGCGGGCGGCCAGATCCTGATCGATTCGCGCGCTGTCATCATTGCGGCTCCGGGTATCGACATTACCGATGACGTGGTCGAGGCCATGAATGACACTATCGGTGATGGTGGCCCGCCGCCCTTTCCGCTCAACCTGCCCTGAGGGCATCTCGCCTCGGGCGGGGCTGCCTTGCCAGCCCCGGCACCACTTGCTAGACGGACGCGCGACAGGCTCTTGCGCTGCCCCGACGACCAGAAAAGGACGCCCCATGACCGACCCCCAGCCCTTGCAGGCCGATCTGGCCACCATCATGCGGATCATTCCGCACCGATATCCGTTTCTGCTGGTGGACAAGGTGCACGATGTGGTGGCGCGGCAATCGGCTGTGGGCATCAAGAATGTCACCTTCAACGAGCCGCATTTTCAGGGTCATTTCCCCGGCGCGCCGATCATGCCCGGTGTCACCATTATCGAGGCAATGGCCCAGACGGCTGCCGTGCTGGTCGGGCTGTCGGTAGGGTATGGGGACAAAGCGCCCCTGATCTATTTCATGTCGATCGACAAGGCCAAGTTTCGCCGCAAGGTCGTGCCCGGCGATGTGCTGGAGTTGCATGTAAAGGTCAGGCGCGGCTCGACCAAGATCTGGAAGTTCGAGGGCGTTGCCAAGGTCGAGGGACAGGTTGCCGCCGAGGCAGAATTTGCCGCGATGATCGACACCAGTGCCACAACAGTCTTGTGAGACAGGGATGATTGATCCATCAGCGCAGATACATCCATCGGCCATCGTGGAAGCCGGCGCATCCATCGGCGCGGGCTGCATGATTGGCCCCTTTGCCATTGTCGGACCCGAGGTGACGCTGGGCGCAGGCGTGACGGTCAAGTCGCATGCGCTGGTCACCGGCTGGACCGAGATTGGCGCGGGCAGCACGATCTTTTCCTTCGCATCAGTGGGAGAAGTGCCGCAGGATCTGAAATATGCGGGCGAACGGACGCGGCTGATCGTCGGCGCGGGCTGCCGTATCCGCGAGAATGCAACCCTGCATGTGGGCACCGAAGGGGGTGGCGGTGTGACCCGAGTGGGCGACAATTGTCTGGTCATGGCAGGCGCGCATGTTGGCCATGATGCGCAGATCGATGACAATGTGATCCTTGCGCAAAATGCGGCTGTCGCAGGTCATGTCACAATCGAGAGGAATGTGATCGTGGGGGCCGCTGCCGGATTGCACCAGCATATCCGGGTGGGCGAGGGGTCCATCATCGGGGCACTGACCCGTGTGACGCGCGATGTGATGCCGTTCGGGCTGGTGTCGACGACCGATGGCACGTTGCAGGGGTTGAATGTGATCGGGCTGAAACGCCGGGGCATGGGGCGCGAGGACATTGCGGCGTTGCGTGATGCCTACAAACGACTGGCCGAGGGCGAGGGGACGCTGAGCGATCTGGCACAGGCCTTGATGGTGGAAACAGACAGCGAGGTCGTGGCGCAGGTGGCGCAATTCTTCACGGCGGACTCGCACCGGAAATTCCTGCGTCCGACATGAGCCATCTAGCACTGATCGTGGGCCGGGGGCGTTTGCCGCATCTGCTGGCTGACAGGTTGATGGCCGAGGGCCGCCCGCCTATCATGGCCGAGCTTGAAGGGTTTGAAAGCCTTAGCCGCGTGCGCGAGGGGGTCGAACGGTTCCGGCTGGAGAGACTGATCCCCTTTCTGGACCGGTTGCAGGACCTTGGCGTGACCGAGGTGGTGTTTGCGGGGGCTGTGCACCGCATCCGGCTGGATCCTGCCCTGATCGATCCGGCGACGATGCAGGTCCTGCCGCGTATCATGGCTGCGATGCAGCAAGGCGATGACGGCACGCTGCGCGAGGTGATTGCGCTGATGGACGAATGGGGAATCACGGTTCGGGGCGTGCAGGACGTTTGCCCTGATCTGGTTGCGGACAAGGGCGTTCTGGGCACTGTCGTTCCAATGGATCAGGACAAGAAGGATGCGGCGCGCGGCTTTGCCATATTGCAGGCAATGGGCGTGGCGGATGTGGGGCAGGGCTGCATCGTGGCGCACGGGCAGTGTCTGGCCGTCGAGGCCCTGCCGGGGACTGACGCGATGCTGGCGCATCTGGCCGGATTGCGGGATGCAGGTGCCGAGTTGCCGGCAGGCGGTGTTTTCTGCAAGGCCCCCAAACCCGCGCAGGACCGGCGGATCGACCTGCCCGCGCTTGGGCCAGAGACTGTCGAGGGGGCGCATCGTGCAGGGCTGCGCGGGGTCGCGTTCGAGGCCGGGGGCGTCTTGCTGATCGACCGTGCCGAAATGGTCGCGCGCGCCGATGCGCTGGGTCTGTTTCTCTGGGCCCGCGCGTGAAGGTCTTTCTCATCGCGGGCGAGCCATCGGGCGACAAGTTGGGCGCGGCGCTGATGGCTGGGGTGCGCACCCTGGCACCTGATGTGGTCTTTGACGGGGTGGGCGGCGACGCGATGGCGGCGATGGGGCTTGTGTCGCGCTTTCCGATGGCCGATCTGTCAGTCATGGGGTTGGCCGAAGTATTGCCGCGCCTGAGCCTGCTGCGCCGTCGTATTCGCGAAACGGCAACGGCCATAGCCGGGGCGTGTCCTGATGTCGTCATCACCATCGACAGCCCCGATTTCTGCCTGCGGGTGCTGCGCCTGGCGCGCGCTATGCGCCCTGACCTGCCTGTCGTGCATTATGTGGCCCCTTCGGTCTGGGCGTGGCGTCCGGGGCGGGCGGCACGGATGACACCTTTGGTCGATCATGTGCTGGCGCTCTTGCCGTTCGAGCCGCCCTATATGCAGGCCGCAGGCATGACCTGCGACTTTGTGGGCCATCCGGTCGTGACCGAAGCGCGTGCAACCGGGGCTGAGATTGCGGAATTGCGCGCGCTGGTGCCGGGGCCTGCAGTGCTGGCCCTTCCAGGTTCGCGCCGCGGCGAGATCGCGCGCCTTGCTCCGCGCTTTGGCGCGGCGCTGGCACAAGCCTTGCCCGAGGGCATGACCGTGCTGGTGCCCAGTGTTGCGTCACAGGCGGATCTGATGCGCGCGCAGATCGCGCAATGGTCCGTGCCTGCGCTGGTGCTGGAGGATGCGCGCGCAAAGCGCGCAGCCTTTGCGATCGCAGACCATGCGCTTGCAGCGTCCGGGACTGTCTCGCTGGAACTGGCGGCCAATGACACGCCCATGGTTATTGCCTATGACGTGAACCCGCTGTCGCGCCTGATCGCCGAGCGGATGATCCGGCTGGACACAGTGACACTGGTCAATCTGGTGTCCGAGACGCGCGCGGTGCCCGAATGTCTGGGACGCGCCTGCACCGTGCCAAATATCGCGCAGGCCCTGCGCAGGCTTGTCGAAGATGATGATGCCCGCGCGGCGCAGCGCGCGGCGATGGCCATCACGCTGGACCGGTTAGGGCAGGGCGGCGAGGCTCCGGGGCTACGGGCTGCGCGCTCGGTGATGGCGTTTCTTGCGGCGCGGCAAGATCGGACCAGGACAGGCGGGTAACGTCGCCGCAGCGCAAGGGCGGGGCGCATGTTCAGCGGTACTCCCGGTCCACCTGCCCTGTCAGGTCTTCGCCAGCGGATGATGGTCCAGCACCAGCGATTTCAGCCGCTCTTCCAGCACATGGGTGTAGATCTCGGTCGTGGAGACATCGGCATGCCCCAGCAATGTCTGGATCGCGCGCAGATCGGCACCACCGGCCAGAAGATGCGTGGCAAAGGCATGGCGCAGCACATGCGGGCTGATGCGTCCAGCGTCAAGACCTGCACGCAGGGCGATGTCCTTGAGCAGCAGGTAGAACCCGACTCGGCTCAGATGCCCGTCGCGCCCCCTTGACGGGAACAGGTGCCGCGGCTCGGGCTGGCGTTTGGCGCGCAGGCTCGACGCCTGCGCGTCCCAATCCGCAAGCCATGCGACAAGTGCGGCGCGTGCAGGCGCAGACAGGGGCACCATACGTTCCTTGCCGCCCTTGCCGCGCACAAGGATCATGCGCGGATCGCCCCGAACGGCGGCAACCGGCAGGCTGACCAGTTCGGTGACCCGCAGACCTGTGGCATAGAGAAGCTCCATCAGGCAGGTATTGCGCCGCCGTTCGGCCGGGCTGCGCCCGGTCTCGCGTGCAGCGGCAAGCAACGCCTCGACCTGTGCAAGGCTCAGGGTGACGGGCAGGGATTTCGACTTGCCGGGGCCAGAGATGCGGCTGGCGGGATCATCGCTGCGCCAGCCCTCGGCATAGGCGAAGCGAAACAATTGCCGGATCGCCGACAGTCGGCGCGCGCGGGTCGATTGCGCCAGCCCCTGCGCCGCGCAATGGATCAGGTAGCGCTCGATTGCATCGCGCGTCAGCGTCGCGAAGTCCAGACCCTCGGCCACCACCCAGTCGGCGAAATCGCGCAGGTCGCGGCCATAGGCGAGTTGGGTGTTGCGCGCAGCGCCCGCTTCGGCTGCGTTGGCATCAAGGAAGGTCGAGATCCAGCGATGCGCCTCGCTCAGTGACATTCCCTCAGCCTCGCCGTTCAAGCAGCAGCAACTCGATGCCGACCTGCCGCGCCGTCTGTTCCAGCCCCAGCGCCCGCAGGCGCTGCAGGCCACGCGTGGCCGCTTGCAGATCGCCTGCCGCTGCATCCGCGATCTGGCGCAGCCCGTCCAGCAGCACCAGCCCCGGCATACCGGCGCTGATCTGGCTCTGGGCCGTGTCGGGCAGGTCCGCGCCCTCAAAGGCAAGCGCGATCGCATTGGCCATGTCATGGGCGGTCGAGGACGGCAGGTCGTCACCCTGTGCCAGCGTCATGATGAACCGGCCCAGCGATGTCTCGGGGGCAAGCTCTGCTGCGCGCTCTGCGTGCTCTTGCGACAGCAACAGGAGTTTCCACAATGCCTCGGCACCCTCTCCGGTCAGGGGCAGGCTGGCGAGTGTCTCGGCTGTCATCTCGGCCAGAGCCTGTTCCAGTTCAACGGCTGCAAATAGGGACCACGCCTGGACCAGCGCGGCGCTGACCCGCGCCATGTCATCCGCAGCAATCGCCTGATCCAGTGCCTGGATGATCCGCACCCGTTCCCATAGCCCGCCCGAGGCCGCGGCACGGCGTTGCGTGTAAAGCCCCAGCAAGCGGTTCGGCTGCATCACGCCTGCCCGTGTCAGGCGTTCCGCTGCATCAAGCTGCGCGCGCCAACCGCTGGTGCCGCGCAGATCCGCATGGGCAAAGGCCACGGGCAGTGTAGCGGTCGTCACAGGATCACCCAGCGCCTCCATGATCCGCCAGATCAGGGGGGTAATCCGCTGCGGCGGCGGAAGCAGGAACTCGTCTTCCTCTTCTTCCAGAAAGCGCAGCAGAAGCGTGGACTCGTCGCGATCTATCAGGCCCAGCGAGCGCGCGACATTCAGCGCGGAATGCGCGGCCTGCCAGTTGCCACGCCGCGCCGTGCAGAAGATTTGCGCGCCGTGACCATAAGTGGTGGCGATGCGCCCGGACATCTGGTCGCAGGCGCGGTCCTCTTCGCCCAGCAAAAGCGCGATGTCGAAGGCGCGCGCGCTCAGCGCTGATGTCCGCTCGGGTGTTGCCTCGATCAACTGGCCTGCCTGTTCCAGTGCGCCAAGTCCGATCAGGGCATCGACGCGCGCCAGC
This sequence comes from Paracoccaceae bacterium, assembly GCA_007118295.1. Lineage (GTDB taxonomy): Bacteria > Pseudomonadota > Alphaproteobacteria > Rhodobacterales > Rhodobacteraceae > Roseinatronobacter. The sequence goes on from SKRW01000198.1 coordinate 17,646, forward strand.
AACAGTTTGCCCTGATCTTCGGCAGCAAGCTGCCAGGGCGGGGCAAACTCGGCCATCAGCAGGCGCAGCGCAAGGCGGTTGGCCGTGGGCATCGTGTCATCGGGCAGTGACGCGATGGCGCTCAGGATCTCTGGCAGGGGTGCCGCCCCCCAGAGCGAGCGCGGCAGGCCGATTCTCTCGGCAGTGAACAGCCCGGTCGAATCGATCCCGCTTGCATCAAGCGGGGTTGTCGCGATGGGTTCGGAATCGAATGCCGGGGGTGCGAGATCGGGTCGGGGGGGGATGTCACGGGTCTCGGGGGGTGGGGGGCCGGGCACAGGGGCCGCCAGCGCCTGATCCAGCCAGCCGATGGCGCTGAGCGGTGCGCCACTATCTTGCGCGTGCAACGCAGGCGCATTCAGGCTAAGCACACTCAGGACCAGTGCAGGGGCCAGCAGGGCAAAGGGGCGCGGTGGAGTCAATTCACCTCCAGCGTGATCGGGGTTTCCACAGGGGCACGCTGCGGCGACAGGTCGCCGATGAACGCATATGCCACGATGGCGACCGCAGCCAGCACGGCAAGCAGAAACAGAAACCGGAAGATATAGCGCATAGCCTGCCTTTCTGATCGATGACCCCTCTCTGATGCGCACAGACGGGCGCTTGGGGGTTTCCCCGACGACATTGCCGCATTATCACGACAATAGACAGGCAGGCCACGAAAACTTGAAAAGCGGCATGCAGAACGGGGCAGGGAGTCGGCATGAAACTGCACAAGACCGTGGTGCTGGTCGGCATGATGGGCGCAGGCAAGACGGCGGTCGGCAAGGAACTTGCGCGAATCCTCGAGGTGCCCTTTCTTGATTCGGATGAAGCGATCGTCGCCGCTGCCCAGATGAGCATCGCCGAGATATTCGAGCGCGACGGCGAAGAGTTCTTTCGTGCGCGCGAAGCCGAGGTGATCGCGCGTCTGCTGCGCGGCGCGCCCGGTGTCTTGTCAGTCGGGGGCGGGGCCTATCTGAGTGCGGACACCCGCGCACGCATTTCAGCCGAAGGGGTGGCGGTCTGGCTGAAAGCCGATCTTGACCTGCTGTGGTCGCGGGTGCGCCACAAGACCACGCGACCGCTGTTGCGCACCGCTGATCCGCGCGCCACGCTGGCCGAATTGCTGGACGCGCGCGCGCCGCATTATGCGCATGCCGATCTGGTGGTCGAGGTAAAGTCCCGCTATGCGATAGCCGATACGGCGCGGGTCGTGATGGCTGCGCTTGCCACACGTCCCGATGTTCTGGAAGGGGTCATGGAATGACGGTCGAGCGGGTGCATGTCAGCCTTGGGGCGCGGTCCTACGATGTGCTGATCGGGCAGGGGTTGCTGGCGCAGGCGGGGGCGCTGATGGCCCCCCTGCTGGCGCGGTCACGCGTGGCTGTGCTGACCGAGGCGCGTGTGGCGGCGCTGCATCTTGAGGCATTGACCGCCGGGCTGACCAATGGCGGCGTTGCAATGCAGGCCCATGCGCTGGCACCGGGCGAAAGCACCAAGGGCTGGGACGGCCTGCGCGAAGCTGTCGAGTGGCTGCTGGATGCACAGGTCGAACGCCGCGACATGGTTGTGGCGCTGGGCGGTGGCGTGATCGGGGATCTGGGCGGGTTTGCGGCGTCGGTGCTGCGGCGCGGCGTGCGTTTCGTGCAGGTGCCGACCTCGCTTCTGGCGCAGGTGGACAGTTCGGTGGGCGGCAAGACGGGCATCAACACCCGCCACGGCAAGAACCTTGTGGGCGCGTTCCACCAGCCCAGTCTGGTGCTGGCCGATATCGACCTGCTCGATACGCTGCCCGCCCGCGACTTTCTGGCCGGGTATGGCGAGGTGGTGAAATATGGCCTGCTGGGGGATGCTGCGTTTTTCGCATGGCTGGAACAGAATGGCCCTGCGCTTGCGCGCGGCGACAAGGACCTGCGGCAATATGCCGTGCGCCGGTCGGTCGAGATGAAGGCCGGAATCGTCGCGCGTGACGAGACCGAGCAGGGCGAGCGCGCGCTTCTCAACCTTGGCCACACATTCTGCCATGCGCTGGAGGCCGCGACCGGCTACTCGGACCGGCTGCTGCATGGCGAAGGCGTTTCAATCGGGTGCGCGCTGGCCTTTGAGGTCTCTGCCCGGATGGGCCTGTGCGCGCAGGAAACGCCAAGCCGCGTGCGGGCGCATCTGCGCGCGATGGGCATGGCGACGGATTTGCGCGACATATCCGGCGACTTGCCGCAGGCCGAGGCCCTGATCAGGCTGATGGCGCAGGACAAGAAGGTGCAGGACGGGCGGCTGCGCTTCATCCTCGCGCGTGATATCGGGTCCAGCTTTGTGTGCGATGATGTGCCGGGCGAGATTTTGCGCGTGGTGCTGCAACAGGCGCTGGCCGGTCGGGAATGAGTTGCCCCGGCTGAACGTGGGGGCGGCGGCCTGCCGACAAGGCCCCCTGTGCCTGTCATCGGTCAGCGCCACATCGGCGAACAGTCCAGCGTGATGACCTGCGAAACCGGGGCGCCGCGCGGGTTGTCGTCGGTATGCCAGCCGTCATACCGACAGGGCGCAGACGGCCCTGAGCACAGGCAAGCGCATGCACCTTTCCCGATCCTGGCAGGTTTGCAGGAACAATTCCCCTGCTGGTGCGTTTACCGGGCTGGAGGGCACCATGTCATCATTCCGCAAAGACCGCATCACGAAACCCATCTTTCATTGGGCAAAGGGCGCGATGCCCGGTTTGTCCCAGACCGAACGAGAGGCGCTGGAAGCTGGTGAAGTCTGGTGGGACGCCGAGTTGATGTCCGGCAATCCCGACTGGAAGAAACTTCTCGCCGTGCGTGCGCCTGAACTTGGTGCTGATGAAAGGGCGTTTCTGGACGGCCCCTGTGTCGAATTGTGCCAGATGCTGGACGATTGGGCGATCAACCGGACCGACGGCGATTTGTCCCCTGAAATCTGGGACTACATGCGCAAACACCGGTTCTTCGGCATGATCATCGCACGCAAATATGGTGGCCTCGGGTTTTCCGCCTTTGCCCATTCCGAGGTCGTCCGGCGTTTGTCGATGGTGTCGATCCCGGCGGCTGTCACGGTCATGGTGCCCAACTCGCTGGGGCCGGGCGAGTTGTTGCACCTGTTCGGGACAGATGCACAAAAAGACCATTGGTTGCCACGTCTGGCCGATGGGCGCGAATTGCCCGCCTTCGGTCTGACCAGCGACGAGGCCGGATCAGACGCTTCTGCCATGGTCGATCATGGCGTTGTGTGTCGCGGGCAATGGCAGGGCAAGGAGGTGCTGGGCATCCGGCTGAACTGGTCCAAGCGTTACATCACGCTGGCCCCGGTCTGCACATTGCTTGGGCTGGCCTTCAAGCTGCAGGACCCGGATGGTCTGTTGGGCGATGACCCGGAACCGGGGATAACCTGCGCGCTTGTCCCCTCGGATTTGCCGGGGGTCGAGACCGGGCGCAGGCATATCGCTGCGGGCACGATGTTCCAGAACGGGCCGACAACCGGCAAGGACGTGTTCATCCCGGTGGACAACATCATCGGCGGTGCAGAGCAGGCGGGCAAGGGCTGGATGATGCTGATGAGCGCGCTTGCGGCTGGGCGGGGCGTGTCGCTGCCGTCGCTGGCCTGTGCAGCCACGACTCAGGCCGCCTATTCCAGCGGGGCCTACGCGCGGGTGCGCGAGCAGTTCAACCTGCCTATCGCGAAATTCGGGGGCATTCAGGAACCGCTCGCGCGGCTGGCGGCAAATGCCTATGCTGTCGAGTCTGCGCGCCATCTGACCTGTGCGGGGCTGGATGAAGGGCGCGCGCTCTCGGTCATCTCGGCGCTGATGAAATACACGGCCACGGACCGGATGCGCGCCTCGATTGATGACGCGATGGATATTCACGCTGGCAAGGCTGTGATCGACGGACCGATGAATTACCTGTCGGCCAGTTACCGAGCTGTGCCCATCGGGATTACCGTGGAAGGGGCAAATATCGTGACCCGCTCGCTCATGGTCTTCGGACAGGGCGCGATCCGGGCGCATCCGCATCTGCTTGATGAGATCCTCGCGCTGGAAAACGCGCAGCAGGACGAAGGGCTTGCTGCATTTGACACCCATTTCTGGCGGCATGTCGGCCATTCCATCCGCACTGTGGGCCGCAGCCTTGGCCGCGCGCTGACAGGGGCACGTTTCGCACCCTCGCCCCCCAAGGCCACCGAGGCGCGTGATGCGCCGCTTTACCGCGAACTCTCGCGCTGGTCGGCGGCTTATGCGATCACGGCAGATATGGCGTTCCTGACCATTGGCGGCGGGCTGAAGCGGATGGAAATGCTGTCAGGCCGGATGGCCGATATTCTGAGCGAGTTGTATATCACCTCTGCCGTGCTCAAGCACTGGCAGGACGAGGGGCGGCAGGCCGAGGATTTCGACCTTGTCGCCTATATCGCACAACGCTCTTTCGCCCGCATCAGTGTCTTGCTGGATGAAACCATCGCCAATTTTCCATCGCGCGGGGCGGCATTCATGCTGCGCGCCATCACGCGCCCGCGCGCTGTGGCGCGGCCCCCGTCCGACGCGCTGACCGCGCGCTGCGCAGCACTTGTCAGCGAAGCCGGGCCGACACGCGACAGGCTGGGCCGCGATCTGACAGGTCCGGGGCAAAGTGCGGGGATCGTTGCGCTGAATGACGCCTTTGACAAGACCATCGCGGCGGATGCCCTGCGCAAGCGCCTGCGTGCCTTGGGCATGACCCCGGCGCAAGCCCTTGATGCGGGCTTGCTCACGGAAGCCGAGAAGGCGCAGTTGGATGATCTCGCGCAGGCCGTGGCCAGCGTGATCGCAGTGGATGATTTCTCGCCCGAGGAATTTGCCGCATTGCTGCCCGCCGCTGGTGGGGCAAGGCCCAAAGACAGGACAAAGGAGGCTGCCGAATGACGACATCACGAGAGGTCTTTCTGGTTGATGGCACGCGCACCCCGTTTCTGAAGGTCCGCGGCAAGCGCGGGCCATTTACCCCCGTGGATCTGGCGGTGCAATGTGGTCGCCCGCTGCTGGCGCGCCAGCCCTTTGGCGCGGATGCGTTCGACATGGTCATTCTGGGATGCGTCAATGTCATCGCGGATGAGATGAACCCCGCCCGCGTCGCCGCCCTCAGGCTGGGTATGGGCGATCAGATGGTGGCCTTTACCGTCCAGATCAATTGCGGATCGGGGATGCAATCGCTCGACACCGCCTTTCGTACCATCCGCGAAGGCTCTGCCGACATGATCCTTGCAGGCGGGGCAGAGGCGCTCAGCCATGCGCCATTGGTCCTGAGCGATGATGCCGTGGACTGGCTGTCCGGCATGCAGACCGCGACAGGCCCGTTTGCCACGGCGCAAAGCGCGCTGCAGGTCCGGCCCCGACACCTCAAGCCGGTGGTCGGGCTGGAACGCGGATTGACCGACCCCATAACCGATCTTGGCATGGGCCAGACCGCCGAACTGGTGGCCCATCATTTCGGGATCACCCGAACCATGGCCGACACCTATGCCGTGGAAAGCCACTTGCGACTTGCAACAGCGCAGAAAGATGGCACCCTCGCGGAAGAACTCATGCCCGCGTTTGACCGCGATGGCACTGTCTACCGCGAAGATGACGGGGTGCGCCCCGACAGCAGTGTCGAAAAGCTGGGCAGTCTGAAACCGGTCTTTGAAAAACCTTACGGGCAGGTGACAGCCGGAAATGCGTCGCAAGTCACCGATGGCGCGTCCTGGTGCATTCTAGCGTCCGCCGAGGCAGTCGAGCGCCACAAGCTGACGCCGATTGCGCGGCTGGTGGATAGCGAATGGGCTGCACTTGACCCGTCGGTGATGGGGCTGGGGCCGGTCATGTCGGCCACGCCGTTGCTGTCGCGTCATGGGTTCGGCAACACGGATATCGATCTTTGGGAAATCAACGAAGCCTTTGCCGCGCAGGTGCTGGGCTGTCTGGCCGCATGGCAGGACGAAAGATTCTGCCGCGATGTTCTGGGGCTGGAGGGCAGCTTTGGCCCGATCCCGCGCGACAAGCTGAATATCCATGGCGGGGCCATTGCGCTGGGCCATCCGGTCGGCACAAGTGGCAACCGTATCGTCCTGCATCTGGCCAACGCGCTGAAATCCACAGGCGGCAAGCGCGGGGTCGCGACCGAGTGCATTGGCGGCGGGCAAGGCGGCGCGATGATTCTGGAGGCAGCGTGATGGACACGAGATTGAAAGACTACCTGAACGCCGCGACCCTTGAACTGGGCGGCGCGGCTGATGCGCTGGGCGACGGGCATTGGCGCTACGCGGTGGATGACGACCAGATCGGCTGGCTGGTGCTGAATTGCACGGACGCGTCGGTCAACACCATTTCGGATAAGGTGCTGCGCGAACTCGACGCTCATCTTGGCCAGATCGAGGCAGAACCACCCCGCGCGCTGATCCTGCGGTCGGCCAAGCCCGCAGGCTTTGCCGCCGGGGCCGATATTCACGGCCTTGCAGACATGGACGCAGACACCGCCGAACAGCTTTTGACCGATGCGCATGCCGTGTTGAACCGGTTGCAGGGTCTGTCCTGCCCAACCATTGCCGTTGTGCATGGCGCTGCCCTGGGCGCAGGGTTCGAGATCGCGCTGGCCTGCGGTTACCGCATCGCCATTGACGGGGCCTCATTCGGATTGCCCGAGGTGCAACTGGGCCTGCATCCGGGTCTTGGCGGCACAATGCGCCTGCCCCAACTGATCGACCCGTTGCAAGCCATGCAGATGATGCTGACGGGCAAGACCGCGCATACAAGCCGTGCAAAGGATCTGGGCATCGCGGATCTTGTTGTCGAAGAGCGGCATCTGCGCGCCGCGATCCATGCGGTTGTGAAGGGTGAGGTCGATCAGCAGGCGCGTGGCCTGATGGGCAAGGCGTTCGGTTTGTCAGCGGCGCGGTCGCTGGCCGCAGAGAAAATGCGGCGCGAGGTGCAGAAAAAAGCCCCGAAAGACCATTACCCTGCCCCCTATGCGCTGATCGATATCTGGGCCGAACACGGCGACGCCCCGCGCGCGATGCAGAAGGCTGAAATCGCCTCTTTCGCCAGGCTGTTGCAGTCCGAGACCAGCAAGAACCTAATCCGCGCCTTCAAGTTGCGCCAGAAGTTGAAACAGGGGGGCAAAGCGCATTGTGACATTGCCCGTGTCCATGTCGTCGGCGCAGGCGTCATGGGTGCCGAAATTGCCGCATGGGTCGCGATGCAGGGCAAGCAGGTCTCTGTCACTGACCCCGATGAGGGGGCACTTGGCAGGATGATCCGCCGCGCCACGGAAATCTGCAAGGACGCGCACAAGGACGGGCTTGCCACGCGCGACACGCTGGACCGGCTGATGCCAGACCCCAAGGGCTATGGGGTGCGCAACGCCGATCTGGTGATCGAGGCGGGACCGGAAAACCCCGAGGTGAAGGCCACGATCTTTGCCGATCTTGGCCGCCAGATGAAAACGGGCGCCATTCTGGCCACCAATACCTCCAGCCTGCAACTGGAGGGGTTGACCGCGCATGTCCCGGCCAAGACCCGCTTTGCCGGGTTGCATTTCTTCAACCCGGTCAGCAAGGTTCCGTTGGTCGAGGTCGTCAGCCATGGATCGACCAGTGCCGCGACACGCACCCGCCTGATGGCGTTTTGCAACGCGATCAACCGTTTGCCGGTTGCCGTGGCAGATGCGCCTGGATTTCTGGTCAACCGCGCGCTCATGCCGTATCTGCTGGAGGCGCTCTTGATGCTGGATGAGGGCATCCCGAAAGAGCGTATCGACAAGGCGGCACTGGAATTCGGCATGCCGATGGGGCCGGTCACGCTGGCCGATCAGGTCGGGCTGGATATCTGCCTTGATGTGGCCGAAAGCCTCAATCAGTCACTGGATACCCCGATTGCGGACATCCCGTCGCTGCTGCGTGAAAAGGTCGAGGCGGGCAATCTGGGCCGCAAGACCGGGCGCGGCTTTTACGACTGGACAGACGGAACGCCCGCGCCCAGTTCCAGCGTGGCGATCCCGGCAGATCTGACGGACCGCCTGATTCTGCCCATGCTCAACGCCTGTGCGGAATGTCTGCGCAAGGGCGTGGTCGGCAGCGTGGAGGATCTGGATGCCGCCATGATCTTTGCCACGGGCTTTGCGCCGTTCCGTGGTGGCCCCATGCATTATGCGGCAGCGCGCGGTTTTGGGACTGTGCGCGCGCGCCTTGCCGAACTGGAAGCAGCGCATGGCGCACGCTTTGCGCCAGACCCTTACTGGGCCGAACATGCCTGAACCCAAGGTGCATTTCACGTCCGAGGAACCAGTCGTGGACTGGATACTCGAAACGGTAGGCCATGACCTGCGCGTCGCCTTGCCGCTGGGGTTGGGCAAACCGGTCACGCTGGTAAACGCGCTTGTGCGCCGGGCCTGCGACGACCCCTCCATCCGGCTGCAGATTTTCACGGCCCTCACACTTGAGCGGCCCGACCCGTCCTCGGACTTTGAGCGCCGCTTTCTGGAACCGGCGCTTGACCGGCTGTTTGGCGATTATCCGCAAATCGAATATGCGCGTCTGCTGCGCGCAGGAAAACTGCCCGAGAATATTCACGTCACCGAGTTTTTCCTGCAATCGCCCAACTGGATCAAGGTGCCACAGGCGCAGCAGAACTATGTCTCGGTGAATTACACCCATGCGCTGGATGTCTTGCTGGACAGTCAACCGAACCTTGTTCTGCAATTGCTGGCCGCCGATGAGGACCGCCTCAGCCTGTCCTGCAATACCGACATCACCGCTGACCTGTTGCGCCTGCGGCGGCAGGGCGCGGCTGATTTTACCCTTGTCGGGCAGGTGCATGCGGATCTGCCGTTCATGGCGGGCCCTGCGGAACTGGATTTTTCGGATTGTGCCGCCTTGCTGCGGCAGGATGCGCCGCCGCATGACCTGTTCTCGGTCGTCAAGCAACCGGTCAGTCTGGCGGATCATGCCACGGCACTCCATGTCTCGCGGCTGGTGCGCGATGGTGGCACGCTTCAGATCGGGATTGGCCAGATCGGCGACGCGATTGCCCATGCCCTGACCCTGCGGCAGGATCAGAGGATCGCCCCGCTATGGGATACATGCCCCTTTCCCTGCGCGCCCCGCTTTGACGAGACAGCCCCCTTCGAGACGGGCCTTTATGGCGTGACCGAAATGCTGGTCGATGGCCTGTTGGCGCTGTTCGAACGCGGTATTATCCGGCGCGAGGTGGATGGTGCGGCCATTCATGCCGGGTTTTTTCTGGACAGCCGTGATTTCTATGACCGGTTGAAAGCCCTGTCCCCACAGGCGCGCGCGCGCATTGCCATGGTGCCGGTGTCCTTTACCAATACGCTTCTGGGGGATGAGCCTGCCAAACGCGCGGCCCGCCAGCACGCCCGGTTCATCAACTCTGCGATGATGGTCACGCTTCTGGGCGCTGTCGTCTCTGACGGGACCGAGGACGGGCAGGTCGTCAGCGGCGTGGGCGGGCAGTTCAACTTTGTGACTCAGGCCTTTGCGCTGAAGGATGCCCGCGCCATCATCACCCTGCCTGCGACCCGCAGTGGCACATCGGGGCTGACATCCAACATCCGCTTCTCCTATGGTCATGTGACACTTCCCCGCCACCTGCGCGACATCGTGGTCACGGAATACGGGATCGCGGACCTGCGCGGCAAAAGCGATGCGGACACCATCGCGGCACTTCTGGAAATCGCCGATAGCAGGTTTCAGTCTGAACTCGTGAGACAGGCCAAGGCGTCGGGTAAACTGCCCAAGACTTACCAAGTGCCGCCGACTGCGCGCCGCAATACCCCAGAGACGCTGCGAAAATGGCTGGAACCCCACAAGGATGCGCTGTTGCCACGTTTCCCGTTCGGGACAGATTTTTCCGAGATCGAGCAGTATCTGCTGCCCGCGCTGGCTGATCTGCGGCGGGCAAGCGCTCATGTTCCGGCGCTTGCCAGCCGGGTACTTCGCGGCGTGCAGGGCCGCCCGGCCCGGTCTGAGCATGACGCATTGGACCGCATGGCCATGGTTCATCCTGTCGGGATCAAAGCGCGCGTGGCGCAACTGGCCCTGCGTGGCGCACTGCGGCGACAGGAAGACGCGGCGCGCGATTGAGAATGCCAGCAATGAACTTGCGCCAACCCTGCACGACCGGTTTGTCTGGCCCGCTACGGGGCAAGCCACTGCCCGGACCACCCCTGCGCGCGCGAAAACCGCGCGCGGCGGTGATCAGGGCCAAGATGCAGGGCGTCAATCGCCTGCACGGTCAGGTGCAGGATGGCGAAAGCCGCCGGGTCGGGCGTTTTCTGATAGTCAAGCGCGTCGGGTACGGGCTGACCCGGCGGGGGAGTGCTGCCATAGGCCATGCGGGACGGGGGCGGGACCCGTTCCCATGTCGCTGCGGTGTCGGCTCCCGACAGGATCGCAACATCTGCCTCCAGCCGGATTTGCAGATGCGCGTCACTGTCCCAGATATGCAGCGTGGCCCGTGGCGTCGCACGCAGGTCAGCGACCTTGGCCGAGCGCAGATCGGTATGGATGTCCAGCGTGCCTGCGGCCTTGTCAGCCGCGCGCAGGACCACGGTACGCGCTTGCGGCCAGCCCAGCGGCGAGAGCGTCGCCAGCGTCGGATGGCGCGCGGCTGCGTGGCGATCATGCACCCCGCGCGTCAGCCGTGCCCAGACCTGCCCATGCAGCCCGGCCAGTGTCTGCGCCCAGCGGTGCGGGTCGGCGCTCATTTATATGCCTCGCGCCGGTCGCCAAACTGTCGCACCCGCTTGCGCCAGGCGCGGTAACTGCCCGGTTTCAGTTCGGACCGCATCAGCGCCTTGACCTGATCCGGCCCCAGCCCGTGCTGGGCGCGGATATGATCGAAACGCGTGTGATCGCTTAGCGCCATGTCGATAATCTCGTTGATCGTGGCAGGGTCCGGGTTGTGCGCGGGCATATGTGGTCCAGACTTGGGGCAGGTATCCGGGTGACAATCTGGTGCGCTGTGACAGTTCGTCAATTGACGCCCGCGCGCCGTGCCATACCTGCACCATCCGTGAGGGAATGCAGGGCAGTCAGATGAGTGACGCGGCGGATGTGATTGTCATCGGGGCGGGATTGGCCGGGATCAGTTGCGCGCGCCTGCTTGCGCAGGCGGGGACTTCGGCGGTGCTGCTGGACAAGGGGCGCGGTCTCGGCGGCCGCATGGCAACGCGCCGTGTGACGCTGGATGCAGGCGAGGTGACATTTGATCATGGCGCGCAATATCTGCCCGCGACCGATGGCGACTTTGCACAGGTGTTGCGTGCGGCAGGGGCGCAGGGCTGGCACAGCGATACGGCACGGGTCGGCGCACCACGCATGTCCAGCCTGCCGCGCGCCCTTGCCGCGGGGTTGGATATCACCCAACAGGTAGAGATCACTGGTCTGGTGCAGGATGCGGGCCTGTGGCATCTGACCAGCCCGACTGCAGCGCTTCGGGCGCGGCGCGTGGTGCTGACCATTCCGGCACCGCAAGCCCGCGCGCTTCTGGGCGATGCGCAGCCATGGGCAGCGGGGCTTTCACAGGTGCGGATGGCCCCCTGCCTGACCCTGATGGCCGCCTTTCCGCCCGACAGCCCGCGCCCGTTTCGGCATCGGCGTGATCCCGATCACCCGCTGGCATGGATCGCGCAGGACAGCAGCAAACCGGGGCGCAGAGCGGCGGCAGTGACATGGGTGGCACAGGCCGGGCCAGACTTTTCGACCCTTCATCTGGAACAGACGCCCGAAGACATTGCAGCGCGCATGCTGCCTATGCTCTGCGATGCGATCGGGGTAGAGCCCGAGACTGCAGTTTACGCCCGCGCGCATCGCTGGCGCCATGCACAGACGGCCCGACCGCTTGGCGTGCCCTTTCTGCACAATGCGGATCGCAGCCTGTTTCTGGGCGGCGACTGGTGCCTTGGCGCGCGCGCGGAACACGCATGGCAGAGCGGCAACGCCATTGCGCGCGATATTCTGGGCCCTGCCCATGCGGGATGATCCACGCATCGCGGGTGTGTTGCGCCTGATCACGGCAGCACTGCGCCCGCCGCCCGGTCTGGCGCGGATCGCACTGGCGCTCAGCCTTGGGATCGTGACGCATCTGGTCTTTGCAGCGGCAGTGCTGGCCATGATCGCGGCCATGTTCTTTGGGCTGAGCGAAAGTTTCGGGCGCGTGCCGCAGCCCTGGGCGTGGATCGCAAATGCCGCCCTGATCGCGCAATTCCCGCTGGCGCATTCGCTTTTCCTGACAGGGCGGGGCGGCACGGCGCTGGCCCGGCTGATCCCCGGCCCGTATGGCGCAACACTGGCAACCACCACCTATGCGCTGATCGCGTCCTTGCAACTTCTGGCGCTGTTCGCGCTCTGGACGCCTTCAGGCATTGTCTGGTGGCACGCGGAAGGGGCGCTGTTCTGGGCCATCTGTGCGGCCTATGCGGGCGCGTGGCTGTTGCTGATAAAGGCCAGCTTCGACGCAGGCGCCGAGGTGCAATCTGGCGCACTGGGCTGGATGTCACTGATGGCGCGGATCGCGCCCCGCTTTCCCGACATGCCAACGCGCGGCCTGTTTCGCGTGATCCGCCAGCCGATCTATGTGGCCTTTGCCCTCACGCTCTGGACGGTGCCGGTCTGGACGCCGGATCAACTGTTGCTGGCATTCAGCTACACGGCCTATTGCCTGCTCGCCCCCCGCCTGAAAGAGCGGCGCTTTGCCGCCCGCTATGGCGACCGTTTCATCCGCTACCGCGCGGCAGTGCCCTACGCCCTGCCCAAATTCACCCAAAGGACACCCGATGCGCAACGATCTGACACTCTATGACAAGGTGGCCCAAGACTGGTGGTCGGATGAAATCCGCTGGGTGCGCACGCTGAAAAACCTTGTGCCGGGGCGGTTGTCATGGATGGACCGGCAGATCGACTGGGCAGGCCGCGAGGTGCTGGATCTGGGCTGCGCGGGCGGTTTCATGGCCGAGGCATTGGCGGCGCGCGGTGCAACTGTCACCGGCATCGACCCTGCCGCACAGGCGATTGCCGCCGCCAAGGCCCATGCGGCGCAGACCGGGCTCTGCATTCGCTATGATGTGGGCGTGGGCGAGGCGCTGCCCTATGCCGATGCCAGTTTCGACGCTGTGGTCTGTGTCGATGTGCTGGAGCATGTGCGGGACCTGCCGCAGGTGCTGGCCGAGATTGCGCGCGTGCTGCGCCCCGGTGGGCTGTTCCTGTTCGACACGATCAACCGCAACCCGCTGGCCCGTCTGGCCACGATCACAGTGGCCGAAGACATCCTGCGCCTGCTGCCCAAGGGCACGCATGACCCGGCCATGTTCATCAAGCCTGCCGAATTGCGCGCAGGGCTGCAATTTGCCGGGCTGGTTCCGGGGCGCTTTACCGGGCTTGGCCCGCGCGGCCTGACCCTGCGCGGCGATCTGACCTTTGGCCGCTTGCCGCTGACCACCATCCTCTACATGGGTCTGGCCCGCAAACCCGAACTGGCCTCTGTCTGACACCAGCCCAGAAGCGCGCTGACGATGCGCGCGCGGTTCTTGCACCGCAGCAACGCGGGACCGGCTCAGACCGGGCGCACAAGTTTGCCCGGATTCATGATCCCGAGCGGGTCGAGCGCGGCTTTGACGCTGCCCATCACGTCCCAGGCAAGGCCATGTTCGGCCTCCATATATCCCAGCTTGCCCATGCCGATGCCATGTTCACCGCTGACAGTGCCACCCAGTCGCAAGGCGCGCTCTGCCATTGCATTTGCAAGCGCCTTTGCGCGCGCGATCTCGTCGGGGCGGTCGCGGTGGGGCAGCAGCAGCGCATGGAAATTGCCGTCCCCCACATGACCCAGGATCGGGCCGGGAATGCCGGAGTCTGCGATGTCGCGCGCGGTTTCCTCGACCGCTTCGGCAAGGCGCGAGATGGGCACGCAGATATCGGTCGTGATGGGGTGGGCGTCGGGGTGCAGGGCACGTGCGGCATAATAACCGTCATGGCGCATCTTCCACAGGCGGCCCCGGTCCTCGGGGCGGTCTGCCCACTGGAACGCCCCGCCGCCCATCTCTGTCACAATCTCGCCAAAACTGGCCGCCTGTTCGCGCACGCCGGTTGCACTGCCGTGAAACTCGACCATCAGATGCGGGCATTCCTGCATGCCCGTTCCGGACCATGCATTGAAGGCGCGCACATTCGCCGCATCGATGAATTCGATCCGCGCCATCGGAATGCCGCTCTGGATGGTGGCGATGACGGTCTCCACGGCGCTGCCCATGTCGGGAAAGGCGCAGATCGCGGCTGTGATCGCTTCGGGCTGACCCTGCAGGCGCAGCGTCAGTTCGGTCATCAGGCCCAGCGTGCCCTCTGACCCGATGAACAGGGCCGTCAGGTCATACCCGGTCGAGGATTTGGGCGCGGCACTGCCAGTGCGGATGATCCGGCCATCGGCCAGCACCACCTCTAGCGCCAGCACATTGGCGCGCATCGTGCCATAGCGCACGGCGGTTGTCCCCGAGGCGCGCGTCGCCGCCATGCCCCCAAGCGAGGCATTGGCACCCGGATCGACCGGAAAGAACAGCCCGGTTGCGCGCAATTCGGTGTTCAGCGCCTCGCGGGTCACGCCGGGCTGGACCGTGGCGCGCATGTCCTCGGGCGCGACATGCAGCACCCGGTTCATGCGGCTGAAATCGACGCAAACCCCGCCATGGGGGGCGAGTGCATGCCCTTCAAGCGACGTGCCAGTTCCCCAACCGATCACCGGCACGCGATGTGCTGTGCACAGGCGCAGGATCTGGCTGACCTCTTTGGTCGTTTCTGGCCAGACCACCGCATCGGGTGCCATTTCGGGGAAATGTGCCTCGGAACGGCCATGCAGCGCGCGATCCGATGCACCGGTGCTGAAGCGCGGTCCCAGCAGCGCCCGTAATGCGTCGAAGGGCATGAGGTCAGATCCGCTCGACAGTGACCTTGCTCGCGTCAAAGGCCAGATAATCACGCAACTGCGCGGCCTCTTCGGTCGGTTTTGTCAGGCTGTAACCTGCATTCAGGACCATGCCCTCGGGGCTGGACACATGGAAAAACACACCTTCGCCCCGGTCATCACAGATCAGCGTGCGGTCCGACGGTTCCAGCACGGCACTCGCGATATCATCGCGGGGGAAATAGATCACGAAGGGATAATCGCGCTGGACAAGTTCCAGCGCGCGGGTGCTTTCGCCAATGACCGCGCCATTCGCGCGGACTGTCCATGTGCCCTGTGCGGGGTAGATCCGGATATTGGTCATGGTCAACTGTCCTTGTTCTCGGGCCGTTGTTCTCGGGCCGTATGGTTGGGCGATAGGGTCAGGCCAGGAATTCAGGCCAAGGTTTTCGGGGTTGCCGTCACTATTGCAGGCTTTTGCTGCAAACGCAAAGCCGCGACGCGGCTGGCAGGTCAGATAGGCTCGCAGGCGGCGGCCAGCCACTCCCCGGTCTGTTCCGACACCAGAGGGCGCAGCAATGTCAGCACCCGCGCGTGATAGGCATCAAGCCATGACCGCTCATCAGGGCTGAGCAGGTCGCGCAGGATCAGGCGGCGGTCTATGGGCACAAGGGTCAGTGTCTCGAAGTCCAGCCAGTCGCGGGCATCGCCGCCGCTGGGCGCCTCACCCGCCTTCACGGCGACCAGATTCTCGATGCGGATGCCGAAATGGCCCTCGCGGTAATAGCCCGGCTCGTTCGACAGCAGCATTCCCTCGGCCAAAGGCACGGACGAGGACCGCGCTAGCCGTTGTGGCCCTTCATGCACGGACAGAAACGCACCGACACCGTGCCCTGTGCCATGGTCGTAATCCTGCCCGGTAAGCCAGAGCGGGTAGCGCGCCAGCGCATCCAGATGGCCACCCGCCACACCGCGCGGGAAACGCGCGCGCGACAAGGCGATCATTCCCTGCAGCACGCGCGTGAAACACTCGGCCTCGACGGTTCCGACCGGGCCGATGGCCATTGTCCGGGTGATGTCCGTCGTGCCGTCGCGGTATTGCGCGCCTGAATCGACCAGCATCAGGTCGCCCGGAATCAGGCGGCGGTTGCTCTGCTCTGTTACGCGATAGTGGATGATCGCGCCATTGGGGCCGGACCCGGCAATCGTGTCAAAGCTCAGATCAACCATCTGGGGATCACGGGTGCGGCAGGCCTCCAGGTGGCGGGCGATATCGATCTCGGTCAGCACATGCGCGGGGTCAGCGACAAGCTGCGCGGATTGCTGGTCCAGCCAGCACAGGAACTCGACCATCGCCGCACCATCGCGCAGATGGGCTGCGCGGGTGCCCGCGAGTTCTGCCCCGGTCTTGCGGGCCTTGGGCAGTGTGCAGGGGTCCTGCATGAACTGTGTTTCGACTTGTGCCTCATGCAACAGGTCGATCACGCGCAGCGGCACAGTCAGCTTGTCCAGTCGCACCGGGCCGTTGAGCGTGCGCAGGGCGGGCTCGAAGGCTTCGGGCGGGCGCAGTTGAACGCCCTCATCCAGCGTGACATCGGTGAATTTCGCGGCACTGGCGAAAAGATCGACACGGCCATCGTCATGGACAATGCCAAAGGCCTGCACGACCGGCAGTCGCGGCAGGTCGGCCCCGCGCAGGTTCAAGAGCCAGCACAGACTTTCGGGCTGGGTCAGCACCGCGGCGCGCTGGCCTGCATTGCTCAGCGCCTTGGCAATCTGCGCGCGCTTTGCGCCGCTTGACAGGCCCGTCAGGGTTTCGGGCTGGACAAAGACCTGACCCATCGGCGGGCCGGGCCGGTCGGTCCATAGCAGGTCGATCTGGTTGGGCAGGCGACGCAGCGTAATTGCGCTGCCCGAAAGATCCCGTTCCAGCGTTTCGATTTCGTCCGGGGTGTGCAGCCAAGGGTCAAAGCCGATCACGGCCCCATTCGGGCACGCCTCGCGCAGCCATGTGCCGGGCTTGGTGTCGGGCCAGGCAACAGGGGTGAAATCCGGCGCGCATTGCAGGCGCGCCTGCATGCGGTAGCGGCCATCCACGAACAGGCCCGCACGTTCGGGCAACACGATACAGAACCCCGCCGAACCGGTGAAACTGGTCAGCCAGGCCAGACGTTCATCACAACTTGCCACATATTCGCCCTGATGAGCATCCGCACGGGGCACGATATAGCCTTGCACGCCAAGGCCCGCGAGGGCCGTGCGCAGGGCCTGCAGGCGCGGCGGCCCATCTTCAAGGCGGGTCGTGGCTGCAAAGGATTGAAACATGGCGGAACCTGCGATGCGGGAAAGTTGCCACAGTCGTAGGGCGGGGGCAGCATGGGGTCAATGGCCAGCGCCCGACAGGACCCGGTGATGCGCTGTCATGTCCGCGCG
>SKRW01000080.1 GCA_007118295.1 Paracoccaceae bacterium
CTAGAGGCCCGCGCGCCTGCCGATCTGCTGGACGGGGCCAATCTGATGGCCATTGGCACCGGGGCCGAGTGGGAATTGTTCCAGTTCGCCGAGGCAGATCTGGTAGAGCCGGGCGTCTATGATCTGCGGATGCGGTTGCGCGGGCAACACGGCACGGATGGTGTGATGCCACACGTCTGGCCCGCCGGTGCGCTGGTGGTGATGGTCGATACTCGGCTGGAGCCGCTGGAACTGCCGCTTGATGCGCTGGGCATCCTGCGCCGCTACCGTGTGGGGCCTGCCAGCCGCCCTCTGTCGGACCCCAGCCAGACCGATATCGAGGCCGTGTTCACAGGTGTGGGCCTGCGCCCCTACCGCCCCGCCCATCTGCGCGCCGAGACGCTGGCGGGGGGTGGGCACCGTCTGCACTGGATACGCCGCACCCGGCGCGGGGGCGATGGTTGGGGCGTTGCGGAGGTGCCGCTGTCCGAGACTTCCGAGCGCTATGCCGTAAGGGTGCTGAAGGGGAGCGAGGTGCTGCGCAGTCTGGACGTTTCCGCGCCAGAATGGATCTATGGGCCCGGCGAGCAGACCAGCGACGCGGCAGGCAGCAGTTTCGCGGTCGAGGTGGCGCAAATCTCGGATGTGGTGGGGCCGGGGCCATTTGCGCGTGTCGAGGTTGTGGTGTGAACAGGCGGTGCGCGGGTCAGGCCGTTGTTGCGCCGCGCCGCGCACGCGCGGGACGTGTCGGGCGGGGTGCCAATGCGTGAGATCACCCATGGTGACATCCGTGCCGCCGCGCGCGTGCTGCTGGGCCGTCCCGAAGAGGACTGGCCGGGCCTGATGGTGCAGATGCTGACCGAGGCACATTGCGCCGACCGGTACCGGCGCGCGCGGGGATGCCATCATCCGCGCCTGGGCAATGGCACACTCATGAGCGTGGCGCTGGCGCTGGCGCCTGAGCCCGAACCTCCGGGGTCGGATAGCCGCTATCTGGTTGCGATGGCGGCGGCGATCGGGGCCGTTCTGGACTGGCGTGACCGGTAGGAGGATTTCACGTTTTTGCCAGATTCCCGTGATAGCGCGCCTGCCGGAACGGGGGGGGATGCATGAATCACTGGCTGGTTGCGATCCGGAATGTCAATCTGATGCTGTGGCACAACCTGCCGCGTCGTCCGCGCCCGCTCTTGCCTGCGGGGGCCATGCTGGCCCTGTTCCTGCTGGGGCATATCCTTCTGCCGACACCAGAGCAGGCTTTCGTGATCGCGTTCTCCGGCTCCATGATCCTGCAATGGCTGTTGCGCGTGCAGGCGATTCGTCAGTCCGGGCAGGATGTTCCCGCCAGCGCGCTGCGCAACACCACTGTCTTCTGGCTGGTGATCTTTCTGGTCATCGCCAGTGTCGGCTCGGCGGCGCTGTGCTTGCGGTTCTGGCAGGGATTCATGCTGTTCACCGTGCTTGTCTGCATCACGCAGGAACGGTCGAATGATTACTGGCTGGCGTCGCAGTTCTATCCGTTCATCCGTAAGCCACAGCATCTGGCGTGGTTCACCCGGATGCAACTGCACATTGCCTGTGCTTGGATTATTTTCATTGAATACATGCTCCGGGTTGCGGCCGGGGATTGGGTCGTTCTGGTACTGCTGGCGGCGTTTCTGCCAGTCGCAAGCGGCATATCCTGGAATATCCTCGCGACTTTTGCGCATTTGCGCGACGAATGGCAGAACTGATCGCCGACCTGCCGGACAGCCAACTTGTCCGAACCCCCTTTCCTCGGGTTGCGTGCCCGCATATATCGCGCCCATGGCACAGGCACCCCTTCTGCAACTTTCGCAAATCACGCTGACCTTTGGCGGCAATCCCCTGTTCGAACGGCTGGATCTGGTTGTCCAGCCCGGTGACCGCGTGGCGCTTGTCGGGCGCAACGGGTCGGGCAAGTCCACATTGATGAAACTGATGGCCGGGCTGGTCGAGGCGGATGGCGGTGTGCGCACGCTCGCGCCCGGCACGGCTGTCGGCTATATGGAGCAAGACCCCGACCTGACTCCCTTTGCCACGCTGGGCGATTTTGCCGCGCAAAATCTGGACCCGTCCGAACACTACCGGATCGAGATGGCCGCCGAGGGCCTTGATTTCGACCCCGATCTGTCGCCCGCGCGGGCCTCGGGCGGCGAGCGTCGGCGCGCGGCACTGGCAAAACTGCTGGCCGAAGCGCCCGAACTGATGCTGCTGGACGAGCCGACCAACCATCTGGACATTCACGCCATCGGCTGGCTGGAAGAACGCCTGCGCGAGACGCGCGCCGCCTATGTGCTGATCAGCCATGATCGCGCCTTTCTGCGCGCCCTCAGCCGCGCGACACTATGGCTGGACCGAGGCCAGATGCGTCGGCGCGAGACCGGCTTTGACGGGTTCGAAGAGTGGCGCGACACGCTTTGGGCTGAAGAAGACGACGCCCGTCACAAGCTCAATCGCAAGATCAAGGCCGAGGCGCGCTGGGCAGTCGAAGGCATCAGTGCGCGGCGCAAGCGCAATCAGGGCAGGGTGCGCGCGCTTCAGGCATTGCGAGCCGAGCGCGCAGGCCAGATCCGGCGGCAGGGCACGGCGGCGATGGGGTTCGAATCGGCCGCGCCCTCGGGCAAGCTGGTGGCCGAACTGGAGCATGTGCATAAAAGCTACGGCGACCGGCCCATCGTGTCCGATCTGTCGCTGCGCGTGATGCGGGGCGAACGGGTGGCGCTGGTGGGGCCAAATGGCGCGGGCAAGACGACCCTGCTGCGGCTGATCACGGGCGAGGAAGACCCGGACTCTGGCAGCATCCGGCGCGGCACCAATCTGGTGACGGCGCTGTTTGATCAGTCGCGCGCGCAACTCGACCCGAATGCCACCCTGTGGGAAAACCTGACGGGGGATCCGCTGATGCGCGTGCCGGGACAGTCCGATCAGGTCATGGTGCGGGGCCAGCCCAAGCATGTCGTGGGCTATCTGAAGGAATTCCTGTTCGACGAATCGCAGGCGCGCGCGCCTGTGCGCGCGCTGTCGGGCGGCGAGAAGGCGCGGCTTCTGCTGGCGCGGATCATGGCGCAACCCTCGAACCTGCTGGTGCTGGACGAACCGACCAATGATCTGGATGTAGAAACGCTGGATTTGCTGCAGGATATCTTGTCCGAGTATGACGGCACCGTCCTGCTGGTCAGCCATGACCGCGATTTCATCGACCGCATCGCGTCCAGCACGCTGGTATTCGAGGGCGAGGGGCGCGTGACGGCCTATGCAGGCGGCTGGAGCGATTATCAGGCGCAGCGCCGCGGGCTGGGGCCGGGGCCTGCGGCCCCCGCAAAGGCGAGCGGCCAGCCGAAAGGCGCAAAGGCCGCAGAAAAACCGAGCCGAGCCGGTTCGCGCCTGAGTTTCACAGAGGAACACCGGCTGGAGAAACTGCCCGCTGAAATCGCGCGGCTGGAGGCCGAGATCGCCAAGCTGGCGGCGTTGCTGGCCGACCCCGAATTGTTCACGCGCGAGCCGGTGAAATTCCGCAAGGCGACCGAAGCGCTGACCACGCGGCAAGGCGCGCTGGATGCCGCCGAGCAAGAGTGGCTGACACTGGCCGAAAAGGCCGAAGGCTGAGCGCCCCTCCCGCGCCCCGCCCGCGCGCCGCCCGGCTGTCGTGCCCACCCACCC
>SKRW01000222.1 GCA_007118295.1 Paracoccaceae bacterium
GCGGTTCGAGGATCTGGTGGCCGAGCGCGGCCTTGATCTGGAAGATACCGACATGGGCGATGTCACACAGGCCCAGCTTGGCACTGCGGGCGACGCTGTCTTTGCGCTGGACAACCCCGGTGTGGCCGGGCCGGTCCAGACCTCGCTTGGCCCTGCCCTGTTCCGCATGAACGCGGTTCTGTCCGCGCAGGAAATCACCTTTGACGAAGCGCGCGAGCAGTTGCTGGACGAACAGCTTTCCGACCTTGCCCGCCGCGCGCTGGTGGATGATCTGGATCTGTTCGAGGATCTGCTGGCAGGTGGCGCGACGGTGCGCGAACTGGCCGATGAAACCGACATGCAATTCGGCGAAATCGACTGGCGCCCCGACACCCGGTCCGGGATTGCGGCCTATGAAGCCTTCCGCGACGCCGCCAGCGCCGTGCAGGATGGCGATTTCGCCGAACTACAAGCCCTGGAAGATGGCGGGCTGTTCACGCTCGAATTCATCGAGACATTGCCGCAGGCCCCGCGCCCGCTGGAAGAGATTCGCACACAGGTCGTCAATGACTGGCAGAACCAGCGTATCCTCGAATCTCTTCGTACCCTCGCAGATGAGATACAATCCGGCGATGGCTCGACGCAGATAAGCGCCGTTCCGGTTCGCTTCGAGGGGATCACCCGCACGGACACCCTGCCCGATGTGCCGCGCGATCTGGTGCAGGCCGCGTTCGAGATGACCGAAGGCGAAACCCGCGTGATCGAGACAGCAACCCGTGTGCATCTGGTGGAACTGCATGCCATATCGACCCCCGACCCGATGATGGACGAGGTCGCGCGCCTGCAAGAGGCGCTGGAAACCCAGATCTCGCAAAGCATCGCACAGGATCTGTTCAGCTATTTTGCCGCCAGCCTGCGGGACGCGACTCCAATCCAGTTGGATCAGCAGGTCATCAGCGCCGTGCAGGCGAATTTCTGACGCTCATGGCCCAGTTGACCCCCGATTTTGCAAGTTTCGAGGCTGGCTGGGCGCGCGGCGAGAACCAGTTGGTGCATGCCCGGCTTGCCGCCGATCTGGATACGCCGGTGTCGCTGTATCTCAAGCTTGCCGGGGGCGCGCGCGACAGCTTCATCCTCGAATCCGTGACCGGGGGCGAGGTGCGCGGGCGCTATTCGATCATCGGCATGAAACCTGACCTGATCTGGGAATGCCACGGCACCGCCAGCCGCATCAACCGCACGGCGCGGTTTGACCCCGAAGGCTGGCAGCCGCTGGACGGCGCGCCACTGGACACGCTGCGCGCAGTGCTTGCGGAAAGCCGGATTACCATGCCCGAGGGACTGCCCGCCGCGTCGGCCGGGCTGTTCGGCTATCTTGGATATGACATGATCCGTCTGGTCGAACATCTGCCCGATGTGAACCCGGACCCCATCGGCGTGCCCGATGCCGTGATGCTGCGTCCGTCCGTCGTCGCAGTGCTGGACGGGGTAAAGGGCGAGGTGATGGTGGTCGCGCCCGCATGGGCGTCGTCCGGGCTGTCGGCGCGCGCGGCCTATGCACAGGCCGCCGAACGCGTGATGGATGCCGTGCGCGACCTGGAACGCGCGGTGCCGCAAGCGCCGCGCGAACTGCGCAGCGAGACTGCCCCCATCGGGGAACCGGCATCGAATTTCGCCAAATCCGACTATCTGGCAGCGGTCGAGCGCGCCAAGGACTATATCCGCGCGGGCGATATCTTTCAGGTCGTCCCCTCGCAGCGCTGGTCCCAGCGTTTCGCGCTACCGCCCTTCGCGCTCTATCGTTCGCTGCGGCGCACCAACCCGTCGCCTTTCATGTTCTATTTCGACTTTGCCGCCGCGTCCGGTCCATTCCAGATCATTGGCGCAAGCCCCGAAATCCTCGTGCGGCTGCGCGAGGGCGAAGTGACCATCCGCCCGATTGCGGGCACGCGCCCGCGCGGTGCAACGCCCGAAGAAGACCGCGCGCATGAGACCGACCTGCTCGCCGATGAAAAGGAACTGGCCGAGCATCTGATGCTGCTGGATCTGGGGCGCAATGACGTGGGCCGCGTGGCAAAGATCGGCACTGTGCGCCCGACCGAGGAGTTCATCATCGAGCGCTACAGCCATGTGATGCATATCGTCTCGAATGTGGTCGGTGAACTGGCAGAGGGGCAGGATGCGCTGTCCGCGCTGCTGGCGGGTCTGCCTGCGGGCACGGTGTCCGGTGCGCCCAAGGTGCGCGCGATGCAGATCATCGACGAGTTGGAACCCGAGAAGCGCGGCGTCTATGGGGGCGGCGCGGGCTATTTCGCCGCCAATGGCGAGATGGACATGTGCATCTGCCTGCGCACGGCCGTGCTCAAGGACGAAACCCTGTATATTCAGGCAGGCGGCGGCGTGGTCTATGACAGCGACCCCGAGGCGGAATACCTTGAAACCGTCAACAAGTCCCGCGCCCTGCGCCGCGCGGCAGAAGATGCCGGACGATTCTCGGGCGGAAACACCTAAGCGGCTGCAAGCCGCACGCGCAGCGACCGGCGCGCAACCTACCTCTCTGCACGGCTTTGCCGCGCGCGCCTCTTCTGTGCCCATCCCTGCACCTGTTCATGCGTCACGTCGGTCTTGCCGCGCAGCCCGTGCCCAACCGCGCGCGTCAACAGGCGCAGCGCAACCCTGCGCTGGCCGCGCAGCGCTAGGGCGCGCGCGGCCCAGATGGGCAGCACCACGGCACACACTGGCCAGAACAGCCAGCCCGCCGCCTCGCGGTACAGGATGAGGCTGTTGCGGTGCTTGTAGTACCGCTTCCACAGGGGCGGGGCACCGCCCCCCGGCCCTTGTGTGTCATGGTCAAACCGCAGCGCCGGAAAGAACCCGATCCGCCCACCTGCCCGCGACAGGCGCAGAGTGTGCAGCATGTCATCGGCATAAACGAACAGCGCGGCGTCCGGCAGACCGCCCAGCGCCAACGCGCGGCGTGACAGGAACAACCCGACATAGGATGCCGCATCCACCGCCACAGGCTGCGTGCCCGCATAGTCCCGCGCGCCCAGATGGAACCCTTCGCGCCCGCGCAGCAGCGTGCGCAGGAACACCTGCCAAGTCCCGAACGGATCGCGCGAAGGGCGGTTCATGTCGCACATCCCCCCTCGCGGCAGATAGACCGCCCCCGCGACAGCATCCCAGCCCGCCAGAGCGCTGTCATGGAAGGCGGCCAGCGTGCCGGGACAGGGGCGCGCGTCATCATCCATCAGCACCACCCAGTCGGGGTTGCGCATCCGGCGGGCATGCGCGATTCCCGCGGCAAACCCCCCGGCGCCACCCGTATTCCGCGCCAGCCGAAACACATGCAGGCGCGGGTCGCGCAGACTGGCCAGCCAGGCGCGTGTCCCGTCGGTCGAGGCATTGTCCACCACCACAACCGCCGCAAGCAGGCGGGGCGGCGATTTCAGCAGGCTGACCAGCGTGCGGCGCAACTGCGCCAACCGGTCATGCGTGACCACCACTGCCACCACACGCCCTGCGCGACCCGTCATCAGGGGCGTTTCAGTCAGCAATCCGGGCAGGGCGCGCATGTTCATGCCCCCAGATCACCACAGGTCGATTAAGAAAATGCCAATGGAAAAAATGATAGTGATTGGCCCTGATTTCGACAAGATCCTGCCCTTCATGCTGCGCCTGCGCGCTGCATCCTCGATCCGGGGAATGGTGAAGGTGCCTTATGTGGCTGCAACTTGGCGGTGTGTATAACGCTGCGGATGACTCGCTCGATCACAGGATCAGCGACAGCCTGATCGTGTGGACACCGCAACATGCGTATATCGCGACGACCAGCGGCCCCTATGGCGGGCTGTCGCTGCACCGTATCCTGCCCGATGGCACGCTGGAAGCAGGGGAAAACCGCCCCTACCCGCCCTTTGTGCTCAATTCGATCAAGCATGAGTTGAGCCTTGTCCAATATGGCGGCGAGACACTGTTGCTGTTCGGGGCGACCGACACGACCGTCATGGGCTATCTGTTCCGCGACGATGGCACATTCGGGCCGATCCGGCTTGTGGACCGCGCGGATCTGGAGGCCGCCTATTCCGGCAGCGGACAGGGTATCCTGCAGGGGCTGACACTGTTCTCGGACATGCCCACGGCACTGCTGCCCGCGGACCCGTGGCAACAGGGCACTGTCGCTCTGCATGAAATCTGGCTGGGGCAGACCGAATACATCCTGACACTGGGTGCTATCGATGCGCAGGTCACAAGCTACCGCATAAACCCGAATGGCAGCGTTACTCAGACCGCCACGCTGGGCGTGGCGCAGGGGCTGGGCATCCCTGCCCCAAGCGCGATGGAGGTGGTCACGCTGGGTGGCCAGAGCTATGCGCTGGTGGCCTCGACCGGTGGATCGTCGATCACGGTCATCGAAATCGGCCCGAATGGCGGGCTGACGCCGGTGCAGCATCTGATCGACACCGGCAGCACCCATTTCCGCCATGTGCAGGATCTGGCCGTGGCGCAGATGGGCGATCATGTCTTTGTCCTTGCTGTCGGCACGGATCATGGGGTGACGATGTTCCGTATGCTGCCAACGGGGCATCTGGTCTTCATGGAGGCATGGCACGACATGGCAGGTGGTGCGCTGCACACGCCGCTGACTGTGTCGGCCGATGTGCTGGGCACCACGCTGCATGTCGCGATCGGGGCGCAGAATGCCAGCGGGCTGACGCATTTCATTGTCGATCTGGCGGCAATGGGGGCGGTGCTGACGACCAGCCCCACCACGGCACAGACGATCAGCGGCACTGCGGGGCATGACGTGCTGATGGCCGCGTCGGAGAATGACACGCTGGCAGGGGGTGGCGGACATGATGTGCTGGTGTCGGGGCCGGGGCGCACGGTTCTGACGGGCGGGGCCGGGGCCGATACCTTTGTCATCCACGCGACCAGCAGTCTGGTCGAGATCACGGATTTCCGCCCCGGACTGGACCGGATCGACCTGACCGACCTGCCGATGCTGCGCAGCCTTGACCAACTGAGCATCACGCCCACAACCTCGGGCGCGCTTATCGGGTATCGGGATCTGAGCGTGCAGGTCACGGCGTTCAACGGGCAGTCGCTGTCGGCGCAGGCCATGTTCCCCACAGGGCTGGTCGGGCCGGACAGCCTGATCCTGTTTTTCGATGACATCCCCGATCCGTGGACCGACCGTCCCCCGGTCCAGCCCGGCCCCCTGCCCGCGCCCCCATCCGCACCGCCCATGCCCGGACCCAATGACGTGCCCGGCCTGTACCTGACCGGCACCAGCGGGCGCGATACGCTGACGGGCGGCAGTGGCGCAGACTTCATCTATGGCGGTGCGGGCCATGACCTGATCAATGGCAGCGCAGGCGATGACACGCTTTTCGGCGGGTTTGGCCATGACACGATCTATGGCGGCTTCGGCAATGACCTGATCGTCGGCGGGGCGGGCAATGACCGGCTCTGGGGCGGGCCGGGCAATGACACGATCTTTGGCGAACAGGGAAACAACCGCTTTGGCGGCGGCGATGGCGACGACCTGCTGACAGGTGGCACCGGCAATGACACGATCTATGGCGGCAGTGGCAATGACACCATTTTCGGGGGCACAGGCCACAACAGCCTGTGGGGCATGCGCGACGATGATCTGATCATCGGCGGGCCCGGCAATGACCGGATCGGCGGCGGGCGCGGTGATGACACGATCTATGGCGTAGGCGGTGACAACACCATCTATGGCGGCATGGGCGACGACCTGATCTATGGCGGCACCGGCGATGACGAAATCTGGGGCATGGATGGCAACGACACCATCTTTGGCGGCACGGGCAATGATTTCATCCATGGCGGGCGGGGAGATGACGTGCTGCATGGTGGCCCCGGTAATGACACGCTGGTTGGCGGGCCTGGGGCCGACACATTCATCTTTCTTGCCGGGGACACGCTTGCACTGGTTCAGGATTTCACCTTTGCTCACGGGGACCGGCTGGAACTGGACCCGTTGCTGTGGGGGGGCGGGCTGGATGCGGCGGATGTGCTTGAGCTCTATGCACGGGTGCAGAACGGGCGCACTGTGCTGGATTTCGGCGGGGGCGACGTGCTGACGCTGGCAGGTGTGACGAACCTGTCCACGCTGGCCGATTATATCGACATCATCTGAGTGCCTGAGCGCAGCCCCTATTGGCGCGCTTCTGCTCAAAACACTCTGCCTTCTGCCTGTCGGGGCGCTGCGCGCAAAAGCGGCATGGGCGCGCGCACCGAACAGGTCGCCAGCCATCAACACAGTCTTGTGTTGCAAGTGTGCGCATCTGGGGGTTTGATATATATGATCAAAGACCCAACAGGTGAAACCCCATGGCGCTGCGCCACGAAATCCGCTTTTTACTGAACGACCACATGGAGAGTTGCCCGCAGGTCGCAGCCACTGACATGCTGCTGGACCATCTGCGGCTGCAAAGCCGCCTGCGCGGCACCAAGGAAGGCTGCGCTGAGGGCGATTGCGGCGCTTGCACCGTGCTGGTGGGACGGATCGGCGCAGACGGGCTGATCTATGAGCCCGTCAATGCCTGCATCCGGCCACTGGCCTCGGTCAATGGCTGCCATGTCGTGACGATTGAACATCTGCGCGGCGCGGATGGGGGATTGCACCCCGTGCAACGCGCCATGGTCGCGCATCACGGCAGCCAGTGCGGGTTTTGCACGCCGGGATTCGTGATGGCGCTTTATGCCCTGTGGATGGAAACTCCGCACCCGACCGAGTCGCAGATCGAGCGCGCGCTGCAGGGCAATCTGTGCCGCTGCACGGGGTATGCGCCGATCATCCGCGCGGCACTGGCGATGGGCGCGCATGGCACCAGCGACCCGTTGCAGGACGAACGCCAGACCGTGACGTCCACCCTGGGCGGCCTGCGCGACAACAGGCGCGTGGATGTAGCAAAAGGGGGCAGCCGCGCGGTCCTGCCCGCAAGCGTCGATGATCTGGCCGATTTCCTGAGTCAGCACCCGGATGCGCGCATCATCGCAGGGGCGACCGATGTGGGGCTGTGGGTCACGAAATTTCTGCGCGACCTGCCGCTTGCCGTGTTCATCGGCCATCTGGACGACCTGCGCGCGGTGCACCTGTCCGGCGACGCCCTGCATATCGGCGCGCTGGTCAGTTACGAAGACGCGCGCGCGCCGCTGTTGCAGCATTACCCGCATCTCGCCCGCTACTGGGACCGCATCGCAGGCTGGCAGGTCCGCGCCATGGGCACATTGGGGGGCAATATCGCCAATGGCTCGCCCATCGGGGACACACCGCCGCCCTTCATCGCGCTTGGGGCAAAGCTGGTGCTGCGCCACGGCGACAAACGCCGCGAAATCCCGCTGGAAGACTTCTTCCTCGATTACGGCAAGCAGGACCGCAGTGCGGGTGAATTCATCGAGTCGATCATCCTGCCCAGACCCGGCCCCAACACCCTGCATGCCGCCTACAAGGTCTCCAAGCGCCGCGACGAAGATATCTCGGCCATCGCCGCAGGGTTCAGCGTCACGGTCGATGATGGCATCATCACGGCTGCCCGCCTCGCCTTTGGCGGCATGGCCGCAACCCCGAAACGCGCCACCCGGACCGAAGCCGCGCTGATTGGCCAGCCCTTTGCCGAAACCAGCCTGCGCCACGCCACCGACGCGCTGCCGCAGGATTTCACACCGCTCTCTGACATGCGTGCCAGCGCCGGGTATCGCATGCGGGTCGCGCAAAACCTGCTGCATCGCTTCTGGCTGGATACGCAAGGAACACCCGCCATGCTGGAGGATGTGACATGAAGGACGACCCGCGCATCCATGGTGCCGCGCATGACAGCCTGATCCACGATTCGGCCATCAAGCATGTCACGGGCCGCGCCGAGTATACCGATGACGTTGTTGAACCCGAAGGCACCTTGCACGCCTATATCGGTGGGGCGGACATCGCGCATGGGCGCATCACCGCACTGGATCTGGGTGCCGTGCGCACCGCCCCCGGCGTGGTGGCTGTCCTGACAGCATCGGATATACCGGGGCGGAATGATGTTTCGCCCACAGGCTTGCACGATGAACCGATTTTCACGGATGATCTGGTGCAATATCACGGCCAGCCGGTTTTCGCCGTCGTGGCAACAACCCGTGACCTTGCGCGACGCGCCTGCACGCTGGCCCGGATCGACTGCGCGCCCCTGCCCCACGCAACCAATATCGACGCGGCAGACGCGGCTGGCTACCCCGATGTCACTACCCCCCTGAAACTGGAACGCGGCGATGTTGCCCCGGCGCTGGCCAATGCGCCGCACCGGATAAAGGCCCGCATGCGCGTCGGCGGGCAGGATCACATGTATCTTGAAGGCCAGATCGCCATGGCCATTCCCGGCGAGGATGACGAGGTCACGGTCGTCGCCTCGACCCAGCACCCGAGCGAGGCGCAGCATATGGTCGCCCATGCCCTTGGCGTGCCGTCCAATGCCGTGGTGGTGACTGTGCGCCGCATGGGCGGGGGGTTCGGCGGCAAGGAAACGCAGATGAACCTGTTTTGTGTCATCGCCGCCATTGCTGCCAAGAAACTGGGCCGCGCGGTCAAGCTGCGCCCCGACCGCGATCAGGACATGGAAATCACCGGCAAGCGCCATGATTTCCGGATCGATTATGATGTCGGCTTTGATGATGACGGGCGAATTCTGGCCGTGGACGGGGTATTTGCTGCGCGCTGCGGCTGGTCTGCCGACCTGTCCGGCCCCGTGACCGACCGCGCGCTGTTTCATGCCGACAATGCCTATTACTACCCCGCTGTGCGCCTGCAATCGCGGCCCCTGAAAACCAACACGGTCAGCAACACTGCCTTTCGCGGCTTTGGCGGCCCGCAGGGCGTGATCGCCGCCGAGCGCATGATCGAGGAAATTGCCTACAAGCTGGGCCGCGACCCGCTGGAGATACGGCGCGCGAATTTCTACCGCGAGGGGGGTGACATCACCCCCTATCACCAGCAGGTCGAGGACAACATCCTGACCCGGCTGGTGGATGAGTTGGAAACCAGTGCAGACTATCAGGCCCGCCGCCGCAAGGTTCTGGAATTCAATGCGCAAGGCGGCGTCATTCGCAAGGGCATCGCGCTGACACCGGTCAAGTTCGGCATCAGCTTTACCGCGACATGGTATAATCAGGCCGGGGCGCTGGTGCATGTCTATAATGACGGCTCGATTCACCTGAACCATGGCGGCACTGAAATGGGACAGGGGCTATATACCAAGGTCGCCCAAGTGGTGGCCGAGGCGTTTCAGGTGAATATCGACCGCATCAAGGTCACGAAAACCACGACCGAAAAAGTGCCCAATACATCGGCCACGGCGGCCAGCAGCGGAACGGACCTCAACGGTATGGCCGCCCTCGATGCCTGCACCCAGATCAAGGCGCGGCTGGTGGAATTCGCGGCACGCCACTGGAATGTGGCTGATGATGACGTGCAATTCCTGCCCGGTCATGTGGCCGTGGGCGCAAAGGTCATGCCATTTGAAGCGTTCATCCACGCCGCCTATATGGCGAGGGTGCAGCTCTCTGCGGCTGGCTTTTACAAGACGCCCGAAATCCACTGGGACCGCGCGGCAGGCAAGGGCCAGCCGTTTTACTATTTCTCCTATGGCGCGGCCTGCGCCGAGGTCAGCATCGACACACTGACGGGCGAGACGCGCGTGGACCGTGCCGATGTGCTGCATGATGTGGGCCGCTCGCTGAACCCTGCGCTGGATCTGGGGCAGGTCGAAGGGGCCTTTGTGCAGGGCATGGGCTGGCTGACATCCGAGGAACTGGTCTGGGACGATCAGGGCCGCCTGCGCACGCACGCGCCCTCGACCTATAAAATCCCGCTGGCCTCGGACCGCCCGCGCATCTTCAACGTGCGACTGGCCGACTGGTCGGAGAACGTGAAACCCACCATCAAGCGCTCCAAAGCCGTCGGAGAGCCACCTTTCATGCTGCCGATTTCGGTGTTCGAGGCTATTGGCATGGCCGTAGCCTCGGTGGCCGACTACCGCGAATGCCCAAGGCTGGATGCCCCCGCCACACCCGAGCGTGTGCTGATGGCGGTGGAACGGCTGCGCGGATGAATGGCGCCCGCGACATCCTGACCGGCAGCGCGTCAGTCGTGCTTGCCCGTATCACCCGCGTAAACGGCTCCAGCCCACGCGAGGAAGGGGCCGAGATGTTCGTGACCGCAACTGCACTTGCGGGCACAATCGGCGGGGGGCAAGCCGAATGGCAGACCCTGCAACGCGCGCGCGACATGCTGGCCGGGGGCGAGATGCGCGCCCGTATCGAGATCGCGCTGGGGCCGGAAATCGGGCAATGTTGCGGCGGGCGGATCAGTGTAGAGCTACAACGCCTTGGCGAGGGCCAGCGCGCGGCCCATCTGGCCCGGATCGACGCTGCCCAACGCCCGCATCTGCTGATCCTTGGCGCGGGCCATGTGGGCCGGGCGCTGGCGCGCGTGGGCCAGACACTGCCCTGGCGCGTCATTCTGGTGGATACACGCGCCAGCGAACTGGCCCTTGCGCCTGCGGGCGTGGATACCCGCCTGACCCCCCTGCCCGAGGCCGAAATCGCCGCCGCACCGCCCGCCAGCGCCTATGTGATCACAACCCACGATCACGGGCTGGATTTCCTGCTGACACTGGCCGCGCTGCGGCGTGGTGATGCCGCGTATGTCGGGCTTATCGGGTCGGGCACCAAACGCGCGCGGTTCGAACGCTTTGCACGCGACACGGGCGGCGTGCCGACCGGGCAACTGACCTGCCCCATCGGCGCAGCAGGTCTGGGCGACAAGCGCCCCGAGGTGATCGCGCTGATGACCGCGCAAGAGATCTTCACCGCCTTGCGCGCGGCCACTTGCACAAATGCAACATCAGACCAGCAGGCCAGACTCTGAAAGCGTTTTACATGGATCGAAAAATCATGCGCGCGCGGCTGCTGAGCTTTTCGCGCGAACCCCAGACCCCCGATGACACTGACAGTTTCCGGTATATCGAGGATGGAGCGCTGCTGATCGAAGGCGGCCTGATCCGCGCCATGGATGATTTCGACCGGATCGACCCGGCGGAGGCCGAGATCATCGACCACCGCCCGCATCTGGTCATGCCGGGCTTTATCGACACGCATCTGCACTTCCCGCAAACGCAGGTGATCGCGTCATGGGCCGCCGAGTTGCTGGACTGGCTGAACGACTACACTTTCCCCGAAGAAACCCGCTATGCCGACCCGGAATTATGCGCGGCAATGGCCAAGGCATTTCTGGACCTGCTGACCGCCCATGGCACGACGACCGCCGTTGCCTATGCGTCAGTTCATGCCACATCAGCCGAATCGCTGTTTGCCGAAGCGCTGGCGCGCGACATGCGGCTGATCACCGGCAAGGTGCTGATGGACCGCAACGCGCCCGACGCTTTGCGCGACACTGCGCAATCGGGCTATGATGACAGCAAAAGCCTGATCGCGCGCTGGCAGGGCAAGGGGCGGTTGGGCTACGCGATCACGCCGCGTTTCGCGATCACCTCGACGCCTGCGCAGATGGAAGCCGCGCAGGCGCTGGCGCAAGAACACCCCGACTGCCATATCCAGACCCATCTGAGCGAAAACCACGCCGAAATTGCCCTGTCCTGCCAGCTTTACCCGCAGGCGACGGATTACACCGATATCTATGCCTGCTATGGGCTCTTGCGCGAGAACAGCCTGCTGGGCCATGCCATCCACCTGACCGACCGCGAGATCGGCGCGCTGGCAGAGACGGGCGCAAAGCCGGTTTTCTGTCCAACCTCGAACCTCTATCTCGGTTCGGGCCTGTTCAACGATGCGAAACTGCGCGCGGCGGGACTGACCAACGCGATTGCCAGCGATATCGGTGGCGGCACCAGCTATTCGATGCTGCAAACCCTCGCCGAAGGCTACAAGGTGCTACAACTGCAAGGCCAGCGCCTGCACCCCTTCCGCGCCTTTCACTGGATCACGCGCGGCAATGCGGTGGCCTTGGGTCTGGCGGACCGCATCGGCACGCTGGAGGCCGGAAGTGAGGCTGATCTGGTCGTGCTGGATGCACGCGCAACACCCGCGATGGCGCTGCGGATGGCGCGCGCGCGCGGGCTGATGGATGAGTTGTTCACCCTGCAGGTGATGGGCGATGACCGCGCAGTCGTGCAGACCTATATCGCAGGCAGGGCACAGAAGGGCTGATTTTTGCGGGGCATTTCTATTGGGCTTCACTGAAGGGGGCGACCGGGATCAGGCCACCGATTTTCCGGATCGGCAACGACACCTTTCCGCGCAACGTGCAGGGACGCTGCGCGGAGAGCGCGATTTTCAACTGTGACACCTGCACCAAACGGGCGCGGCGCTATTCCGCAGCCTCGGCATAACTTTCCACTGGCGGGCAGGTGCAGACCAGATTGCGGTCGCCATAGACGTTGTCCACGCGGCCCACGGGCGGCCAGTATTTGTCGCCCCGGAAACTGCCGGGCGGAAAACAGCCCTGTTCGCGGCCATAGGCCCGGTCCCAATCCGCGACCAGATCCTCGACCGTGTGGGGGGCGTGGCGCAAGGGACTGTCCTCGGCGCTGATGTCGCCCGCCTCGACGGTCCGGATCTCTTCCCGGATCGCCAGCAGGGCTGTCACGAAACGGTCGATCTCGGCCTTGGTTTCGGATTCGGTCGGTTCCACCATCAGCGTGCCCGCAACCGGCCACGACATGGTAGGCGCGTGAAAGCCGTTATCGATCAAACGCTTGGCAATGTCATCGACAGTGACGCCCGCTTCGGCAAAGGGGCGCGTGTCAAGGATGCACTCATGCGCGATTCGCCCCTTGTTGCCCATGAACAGGATCTCGTACGCCCCGCGCAGCCGCGCTGCGATGTAATTGGCGTTCAGGATCGCGACGCGCGTGGCCTGCGTCAGCCCCGGCCCGCCCATCATCAGGCAATAGGCCCATGAAATCAGCAGGATCGACGCCGACCCATAGGGCGCGGCAGAGACTGGCCCTTCGTCGCCGCCGGTTTCAGGGTGCCCCGGCA
>SKRW01000245.1 GCA_007118295.1 Paracoccaceae bacterium
CGCTTGGCATGTTCGAGGAAGTCTCGGCGATGCGCGCCGAAGCCGCCGCCAAGGGCATTGCAACCGTGATCTGGTCCTACCCGCGCGGCGAAGCCGTGACCAAGGACGGCGAAACCGCCATAGACGTGGCGGCCTATGCGGCCCAGATCGCAGCCCTGCTGGGCGCGCATATCATCAAGATCAAGCTCTCGACCGACCACCTGATGCTGCCCGAAGCGAAAAAGGTCTATGAGGCGCAGTCCATCGATATCGCAACCCAGGCCGCGCGCGTGAAACATTGCGTACAATCGGCGTTCAACGGGCGGCGCATCATGGTGTTCTCGGGCGGGGCCAAGAAAGGCATAGATTCGGTCTATGACGATGCCCGCGCCATCCGCGATGGTGGCGGCAATGGCTCGATTATCGGGCGCAACAGCTTCCAGCGCTCGCGCGAGGATGCGCTCGATATGCTGGGCAAGCTGGTCGACATCTACAAGGGCAAGGCCTGACCCTTTTCCGCGGCTTTCATCTTGCTGCAAATACTCGCGGGGGTGAATGCGCGCCTGCGCGCAGAGGGGGCGGCAGCCCCCTTTGCACCCTCGGCCTCAGGCGCCGCTGCGCAATCTTTCCAGCAAGGCCTGCGACGGCTGGCCTGTGACTGACAGCCCCCGCGCCTGCTGATAGGCGCGGATCGCGGCCTCGGAATTCGGCCCGATCACCCCATCCACCCCTTGCGTGTCAAACCCCGCACGGGTCAGGCGCCGCTGCATCTCCTGCCGCTCGCCCAGCCGCAGCCCAAAGCGATCAGGCTGGAAATTGCCCCGAAACGGACCGCCCCCGCGCAAGCGGTCGGCAAGATGGCCGATGCCGATGCCATAGAGCTCGGAATTGTTGTAGCGCAGGATCACCGAGAAGTTGCGGAAGACGAGAAACGCAGGGCCGCGCGGCCCGTCCGGCAGGATCAACGACGCAGGCCCATGATCAGGCACTGCGCGCCCGTCCATGTCGCGCAGCCCCAGCCCGGCCCAGTCACCGACCGCCCGCGAAGACCCGCGCCCGGCCAGCCCGGTGTTGAACCCGTCCGGCAGCCGCACTTCCACACCCCATGGCTGCCCGCGCCGCCAACCCATGCGCGACAGGTAATTCGCCGCCGACGCCAGCGCGTCGCTCGGGTCCTCGGCCCAGATATCGCGCCGCCCGTTGCCCGTGAAATCGACTGCATATTCCTGATAGGTGGTCGGGATGAACTGCGTATGCCCCATCGCGCCTGCCCAGGACCCGCGCATATTCGCGGCACTTGTGTCACCGCGCTGCAGGATGCGCAGTGCGGCCAGGAGCTGGCTTTCAAAGAATGCGCCGCGCCGCCCGTCAAAGGCCAGTGTCGCCAGCGCCGACATCACCGGGATATCCCCGCGCTCAGAACCATAGCGTGATTCCAGCCCCCAGACCGCCGTGATGACCTCTGCCTCGACGCCGTAGCGCGATTCTATTGCGCGCAGCGTGCTGCCATGACGCGACAGCGCGGCGCGCCCGCCCGCGATCCGCTCGTCCGAGGTTGCGATGGACAGGTAATCTTCCAGCGTCCGGGTGAATTCGGTCTGCCTGCGGTCGCGCGCGATCACGTCGGGCAGAAAGCCCGCGCCGTTCAACGCCGGATCAACCACCGAGGCCGGGATGCCAGCACCTGTTGCCCGCCCCCGGAACTGTGCTTTCCACGCGTCAAAGGCAGGGTTTGGCTCAGCGCGCATGGGGGCCGCGCGCGCAGGCGCAGACGCGCTCATCGGCACACCACCGCCCATACAGGCAGACAGGGACAGGGCCGCAAGGCCCACAACACAGGAACGTCGGGATAGGTACATGACACTGCTCACCTCTCTTTGGGTGTTTTGTTCAGCCTATCCGATTGTGCGGTTGCTGTTAAGCGCCACATTGCGGGCTGCGCAAGAAACCCCGTTTGCGCCCTGCCCATGCTTGGAGCGGGCCGGAAACCAAAGTAAGGTCATGTTCTGTCCTGTCTGGAGTCCTGCATCATGCATCGCGCACTTGCCCTCGTCCTGCTTCTGGCCCTGCCGGGTTGCGTCGGTGCGGATATCACCTCTTCGCCGCGCCCCGAGGCTCGCCCCGAAGCGCCTGTCTCGCGTCAGGCCACCGCGCAGGCAGGCACATTTACCGAATGGCTGGACCGTGTGTCTGCGCGCGCGCGTGCCGCTGGCGTGTCACAAGGAACACTGGACCGCGCGCGCCCGCATATCAGTTACTTGTCGGAAAGCATCGCCCTTGATCGCCGCCAGACCGAATTTGGCGCGCGCATCTGGGATTATATGGACAATGCGGTGACGGCAGGACGGATTAACCAAGGCCAGAACGCGATGCGCCAGCATCGCGCCTTGCTGACGCAGATCGAGTCGCGCTATGGCGTTCCGCCGGAAATCGTGGTCGCCATCTGGGGGATCGAGACGTCATATGGTGCCAATCGCGGGCGCACCCCCATCCTGTCAACGCTTGCGACATTGGCCAAGGACGGGCGGCGCGGGGCTTATTTCGAGGAAGAGTTCATCGCGGCCCTGCAGATCGTGCAAGCCGGTGATATCAGCCCGCAGGCCATGATCGGCTCCTGGGCCGGGGCCTTTGGCCACACACAATTCATGCCGACCAGCTATCTGACCTATGCGGTCGATTTCACGGGCAACGGGCAGCGCGATGTCTGGGCGGCCGATCCGTCCGACGCACTGGCGTCGGCGGCAAATTATCTGGCACAGCGCGGCTGGCAGCGCGGCCAGCCCTGGGCCATCGAGGTGCGCCTGCCAGACGGGGCGGACATTGGGCTGACAGGCCAGCGCCAAAGCAGCGACGCATGGGCACGCGCGGGCCTGACGCCCGCCGCAGGCGGGCGCATCCCGCAAGGAAACGCGCGCCTGTGGCTGCCCGGAGGTGCGCGGGGCCCGGCTTTTCTGGCCTATGACAATTATGATGTGCTGAAGGAATACAACATCTCGGATGCCTATGTGCTGGCGCTGGGCCATCTGTCGGACCGGTTGCGCGGAGGTGCTGCGCTGCAAGGCCAGTGGCCGCGCGGCGATCGCGCGCTGACACTGGCCGAACGCACGGAATTGCAACGCCGCCTGAATGCGCTTGGATATGACACGGCTGGTATCGACGGGCGGCTTGGCCCGGCCAGTGCGGCCGCCGTACAGGCATGGCAACGCGCGAACGGATTGCCACCTGACGGCTATATCAATGCTGACCTGTTGGCACGGGTGCGGCGCTAGACTCGCGCGCCCGTCGTGCGGATCTCGGTGCACTGACAGGATCATGCGCCGGGTATGCCTCGCCCCAGATCTGGCGCGCATCGCGCGCGATCAGTCGCGCCTCGGCGCGTGAAAGCGCGGCGCGTGCCGCGTCAACATCTCCGCACGCCGCACGCAGTTGACGCTGCCACAGGCGCAGGGCTGATTGCGGGCTCCATGGCAGGGCGGCGCGTGCCAGCCAGCCGCGCAACTCGGGCGGCAGCCGGTCATATTGCGCCATGGACCCATGCCGACGACGCAAGCGCGTGACGATGTTGCGCGCCATGGCTCAGGCCGCCTGCCTCTGGCCCCATTTCGGGAAAGGGTCCGCCAGATCA
>SKRW01000264.1 GCA_007118295.1 Paracoccaceae bacterium
CCGGTCTGGATGGTGCGCTTGAACATCTCGCCCTTGTCCAGCGCCTCGCGCACACGGCCATTATAGCCATCGATATTGCGCACACCCATCTTGGACATCTTGCGGTAGCGCTCTTCCATCTCGCCCACGACCCATTTCAGCGCGACCACGGCCTTTTTCGGGTCAGTCACTACAGGCGACAGCAGATGCGGGATTCCGTCATAAACCGACAGTTCCAGCATCTTGGGGTCGATCATGATCATGCGGCATTCTTCGGGCGACAGCCGGTACAGCAGTGACAGGATCATCGTGTTGATCGCCACCGACTTGCCCGAACCCGTCGTGCCCGCAATCAGCAGATGCGGCATCTTGGCAAGGTTTGCCACCACCGGTTCGCCATCAATCGCCTTGCCCAGCGCCAGCGGCAGACGCATGTTCGCATCCCCGTAATCCCGCGCTGCCAGAATCTCGCGCAGGACCACCTTTTCGCGGTGCGCGTTGGGCAATTCGATCCCGATGATCGACCGCCCCGGCACCGTGGAGACCCGTGCCGACAGCGCCGACATGGACCGCGCAATGTCATCGGCCAGCCCGATCACGCGGCTGGCCTTCAGCCCCGGTGCCGGTTCCAGTTCATATTGCGTGACCACAGGGCCGGGGCGGACGCTGACAATCTCGCCGCGCACCCCGTAATCATCCAGCACCGCTTCCAGCATCCGTGCGTTTTCTTCCAGCGCCTCGTCGCTCAACGTATACCGCTGCACACTGGCCGGACTCTCCAGCAGCGAGAGCGGCGGCAACTCGAAGGCCGGTTCCTGCGTTTCGAACTGAAAGCTCGGCTCGGCTTCGGCCTGCGCGCGGCGCGAGGGCTGCGGCTTGCGCGGGACAACCGCGACGACGCGGCGCTGCAACACATGCCCCGTGCGCGGCGCATCCTGCTCGAAGGGTGCTGTCGGGGCCAGTCTGTCGATCGGGTCGATCAGGGTATCGTCAGGCACTGCCACGGGCGTCGCGGCCCGCATCCAGTCGGGCATCGGAACGACCCCGGCCATGGGTGCCGAGATCTCGGCGCGCAACTGGACCGACTCTGCAAGACGCGGGGCCGTTGGCACATGGGCGGATGCAACCGGGGCATCACCGACAGGCGCAGGGTCAACTGGCCTGACAGTATTTGCGCGCAGCGGTGGTTCGGCCACCGGGCGGCGCATACGGTCAAACTGCATCACGGGCTTTTGCCCCTTGCGATGCCGGATCGCATCGGCAATGCGCGAACGGATGCGCGCTTCGCCTCCGGCCTCTGCCTGCATCGCTGCGGCGGTCAGCGGCGGTTCGACCAGCTCGCCGGGCAGGTCCGGCAAGGCAGCAGGCTCGCTTGGGCGGTTGCTCAGGGTCTTCAGCCGCGCCAAAAGACCCTGCGACGGCTCTGTCATGGGCGGATCAAACGGCGCAGGTGCGGCAGCCATGACCGGCGGTTCTGCCCGGTAGGCGCGCGACTCTGGCGCAACAGTCGGCTGCGTCCGTGTCGGCACAGGCGCAGGCGAGGGCGCAGAATCATACCCCGAGGCCCGGATCACAGGTGGCACTCGGCGCAGGCCCGGCTCTCTGGCCATCGCGGGGGGCTGCGGTGCATGCGCATGCAGGGCTGGCGCTGCGTCTGCGCGTTCTTGCGCGCGCATCTGCCTGTCGGCCCGCCGATCCTGCATTTTCTGCGCGGCGGCCCGGCCCGCATGCTGCACACCTCGCAGGCTGCCAGACAGCCCGCCACGGCCCAACGCGATCAGACCTGCATAGATCAGCACGATCCCAGCACCCACAAAACGGATGAACTTCACGGCCTCATACCTGTCAACGCCCAGCACAAAGGCCCAGATTGCAATGCAGACGAAAAACATGACCAGCGCCATGAAACTGACCCCGGCGGCAACCGACATCGGCAGCGCATTGACAATCGCGCCCAGAACAGTGTCGCCAAAGACACCGCCCATGCCATACAACGTGTCCCACCCCTCGACCGGCACCAGTGCGGCAGTCCAGAGTGACGTGACCGCCAGCGCGATCGGCACGAATACACCGCGCGACAGGGCCTGCCCATGGCCACGCCCGGCAATCAGGCGCAGCCCCCAACCGGCCGCGAACACCACCAGCCCCCAGGAGGCCATGCCGATGATGACCATCAGCGGCGACGCGATGGTAGCCCCGATGCGGCCCAGTGAGTTGCTGATCGGCATATCCGTAGACGCCATCCAGCTTGGGTCGGTCGGCGCATAGGACCCAAGCATCAGCGCAAACAGTGCCGCCAGACTCAGAAACCCGACCCCAAGCAACTCGCGCCCGCGTTTTTGCAGCAACGCCTGCAGGTTGCTGTCCAGAAGCGGGTCGCGATGTTGCGTGTTGTAGGATGCCATCTCGATTTCCTCTTTCACGTATACAGACAAATGCGCAAACGTCTCAGCGCGTCTTCCAACTCGTCAATCGGAGTGACCATCGCGACCCGGATGAACCCGTGACCCGGATTATGCCCATCCACCTCGCGCGACAGATAGGCACCGGGCAATACCCGGATACCCGTCTCTTGCCAGAGTTTCAGCGCCGCGGCCTCGCCATCGGCAACGGGCAGCCACAAAAAGAACCCGGCTTCTGGCCCGACATAATCCGGCACCTGTGCCAGAAGCCGGTCTGCCAAGGCGTATTTCTGCTGATAGCGCGCGCGGCTGGCCTTGGCATGTTCCTCATCCGCCCAGGCCGCAGCGGCGACATGCTGCAACGGTTCGGGCAAGGGCGCGCCAGCATAGGCGCGCAACTGCCGGATGCGGCGGATGGACTCGGGGCCGCCTGCCACAAAACCCGAACGCAAGCCTGGCAGATTCGAGCGTTTGGACAGCGAATTGAACACAACCACACGCTCGGGGTCAGCGCCCATCGCCTGCGCGACCTGAAGCGCACCGGGCGGGGGGCTGTCGCGATAGATCTCGCTATAGCATTCATCCGAAAAGACGCGAAAATCATGCCGTTCAGCCAGCGCGATCAGATCGCGGAGATACCCTTCATGGGCCACCGCGCCCTGAGGATTGGCAGGCGAACACAGATAGGCAATCGCGACACGGTCCAGCGTTTCTTGTGGCAGCGCCGCATAATCTGGCAGATGACCGGTTGTGCGGGTCGCAGGAACAAAGACAGGTTCCGCCCCCACGGCCAGCGCCGCCACGGCATAGACCTGATAAAACGGGTTCGGCGTCAGGATGACCGGTTTCTTGCCGCGCTTTGCCTCGGGGCAAAGCGCGAGCGCTGCGTTGAACAGCCCTTCGCGCGTGCCGTTGAGAACCATCAGGTTCTCTGGCGCGACAGAACATCCATAGCGCCGCGCGAACCAGCCCTGGATGGCTTTCAGGAGCGCTGGAATGCCCTCATTTGACGGATAGACCGCGAAGCGGTTGAGATGCGTGGTCAGGACCTCTGCCAGAAAATGCGGCATCTCATGCCGCGGCTCTCCGATCGACATGG
Organism: Paracoccaceae bacterium; assembly: GCA_007118295.1. Taxonomy (GTDB): domain Bacteria; phylum Pseudomonadota; class Alphaproteobacteria; order Rhodobacterales; family Rhodobacteraceae; genus Roseinatronobacter. The sequence goes on from SKRW01000264.1 coordinate 3,481, forward strand.
AAACAGGCACACCACCGGGACGGTGATGGTCCAGCAACGCGCGCAGGCGCGGAAACGCATATTCCGGCAGGTTCGAAAACCGCTCTGGAAAATCCATGGGGTGCCTCAACTGCGCAGGGTCTTTTGCCCGGCTTCGAGTTCAGGATAACGCGACAAATCTGCCACGTCCAGAAATTGGGTGAAGTTTCGGCAATAACCCTGTGGAATTGTGGCATTTTCGCAGATTTTGCAAATCCTTTACCAGATCTCGGGGGTCACAGCACATGATCCGCAAACTGTAGGGTGGGTCGTTCCGCGCAGTTTCTGCGCGGGTTGACCCACCATACCCGCAACTGGTGGGTGAACCTGCCCCTTGCGGGGCAGAACCACCCACCCTACTGCAATGCCGTTTCTACCGCGTGACCAAGTCTCAGGACCCTGTCCTCGCATAACGGCGGCACCATCAGGCTGATGCCAACCGAAGCTGTGCCCGTCGGAACTGTCAGCACACAGAGTCCAAGCAGATTGCCAATCCGCGTGTTGCGCAGGGTCAACAGGTTCTCGGTCGTGAAATACGCATGATCGCGCATCAGACGGGCGGCGTCGGGCGGCATGTTGGGCGCAGTGGGCAAGATCACGGCGTCAAATCCGGCTGTCTGTTGCAGGTATTGCGCACGATGCGCCACAAGCGCGTCCCAGGCTGCCAGATAATCTGTCGCAAGATGGTCTCGACCAGACCGGAAGCGGGCTAGGATGGGCGAAAACACGTCATCTGGCCGGGTCTCGATCACATCACGCCATTGGGCGTAGCATTCGGGTGTGTAGATGATCGCGGACAAGTCGAGCGACTGCTCGACCGGGTCCAGCCGCGCGCGGTCAATCCGGGCGCCCGACGCCTCCAGGCGCCTGACCGCGTCCTCGAAGCCGCGGGCGGGCTGATCGCGGATATCCTCGAAGGGCGCACCTTCCAGAACCAGAAAGCGTCGCCCGCTCAGCGTCGCCCCGCGCAGGTCGGCAGGGGATCGGTTCTCCATGGCGGCAAGGGCAAGGGCGCAATCCTCGACGCTGCGCGCGAGGGGGCCCACCGTGTCGAATTTGGGTGCCAGCGGCACCACCCCTGCCAGCGACAGGCGTCCTGATGTGGTCTTCAGCCCTGCCAGGTCGTTCCAGGCCGCCGGGATTCGCACGGACCCGCCCGTGTCGGACCCGATCGCGAGTGCGGCCAGCCCAAAGGCAACCGACGCCGCCGCCCCCGAGGATGACCCGCCCGGCACCGCGCGCGGATCATTGATGCAGGGTGGCGTCGCAGTGACCGGGTTCAGGCCCAGCCCCGAATAGGCGAACTCGGTCATATGCGTCTTGCCAAGACAGATCGTCCCGGCCCGCGTCATTGCGTCCAGAACTGCGGCATCCGCGTCGGGCACACGTCCGGCCAGCAGCGCGCTGCCCGCCTCGGTTGCTATTCCCGCTGTATCGAACAGATCCTTCCATGACAGCGCAACCCCGTCGAGGGGGCCGCGCCGCAGCCCGGCGCGTGCCCGCGTGCGCGCTGCCATCGCCGCATCCAGCGCGCGGGCTTCCGTCAGGCGCGCATAGATGCGGGTCTGGTCCGGGCTGTTGCGGATCGCTTCGAGATAGGCTTCGGTCAGTGCCAGGGGGCAGAGCGCGCCCGCGGCGATGGCGCGGCCCTGCTCGGCAGCCGAGCGCGTCAGATATCCGGTGTCCATGTCAACGCCCTTGCCTATGTTGTTGTGGTGCTACGGATGACAGGGCGGGGGGCTGTCTGCCCCCCGCACCCCCCGAGGATATTTGCGCAAAGATGAAATGGAAAGAGGGGCCTGTCGCAGATGCCGCATGGACAGCAGGGTGGCTTGTGCCATAATTGAGCCATGGAGCATGATACGGATATCCTGATCGTGGGTGGCGGGCTGAATGGCCCGGCACTGGCATTGGCGCTCGCACAGGGCGGGTTGCGCGTCACGATTGTCGATGCGCTGCCGCGCGACACCCGTGCAGCGCCCGAATTCGACGGGCGCAGCTATGCGCTGGCGCTGGCCTCGACCCGCGTGCTGAATGGACTCGGGGTGTGGTCCGATGTCGAGGCCGAGGCGCAGCCGATCCTGCAGATCAAGGCCAGCGACGGGAGAGCCGGTGAAGGGGCGTCGCCCTTCTTTCTGCATTTCGACCATGCCGAGATCGAAGAAGGCCCCATGGGTCATATGCTCGAAGACCGGTTCCTGCGCCGCGCGCTGCTGGCCGCAATGGACCGTGACGCGCGGATCACGCAGATTTCCGGCGAACGGGTTATTGCACAGGACGTGGATGCCTCGGGCGTGCAGGTGACGCTTGAGGGAGGGCGCGCATGTCATGCGCGGGTGCTTATCGGCTGCGACGGGCGCGAGAGTCCCACGGCCCGGCGCGCGGGCATCCGGCGCACTGGGCGTGATTATGGCCAGACAGCATTGGTCTGCGCTGTGGCGCATGAAAAACCGCATGATGGGTGCGCGCATCAGTTTTTCATGCCTGCGGGCCCGCTGGCGATCCTGCCCTTGCCGGGGAACCGCTCCTCTATCGTGTGGAGCGAGGCGACCGGCACAGCCGCCGCTATTCATGCGATGGATGATGCGGGCTATCTGGACGCGCTGCGCCCGCGTTTTGGCACTTTTCTGGGCGAGATCAGCCTTGCGGGCAAGCGCTATGCCTATCCGCTGAAACTGACAATCGCCAACAGTTTCATCGCGCCACGTCTGGCACTGGTGGGCGATGCGGCGCATGGGTTGCACCCGATTGCAGGACAGGGGCTGAATTTCGGGCTGCGCGATGTCGCGGCGCTGGCTGAAGTCCTGATCGAGGCGACACGACGCGGCGAGGATATCGCCTCGGCCCTTGTGCTGGACCGGTATCAGCGCTGGCGGCGGTTCGACACGATGATGATGGCCATCGGCACAGACAGCGTGAACCGGCTGTTTTCGAATGACAATGCAGTGTTGCGCGGGGTGCGTGATCTGGGCATGGGCATGGTCAGCGCCATCCCGGCCCTGCGCCGCCGTTTCATCCGCGAGGCGGCAGGGCTGACCGGTGATCTGCCGCGCCTGATGCGCGGCCTGCCAATCTGAGGCTACTCACCCGGCCAGAGCCAGCAATGCCGGCACATCCAGCCGGGCGTTGTTCATCGCCAACGCGCCATTTGCATCGCGCGGCCAGTCTTCGGGCATGCGGTCGCGGTAGAGTTCGACCCCATTTCCGTCCGGATCGCGCAGATAGACGGCTTCGGACACGCCATGATCAGCGGCCCCCTCCAGCGCCACCCCGCTGGCAAGCACCCTTGCAAGGGCCTGCGCCAGCGCCATCCGGTCAGGGTAGAGAACCGCCAGATGGTAGAGCCCGGCATGTCCGGCTGGCGCAGGGGGCGCACCCGCGCTGTCCCAGGTGTTCAGCCCGATATGGTGATGATACCCGTCAGCGCCCAGAAAGGCCGCCTGCGACCCGAAACGCTGGGTCACCTCGAACCCCAGAAGGCGATAAAAGCCGATCGCGCGGTCCAGATCGGCCACTTTCAGATGGACATGGCCGATCATCGGCCCAGATTGCTTAGGTATGTCATGGGTCATGTGCCCCTCCTCTACAGGAAACACCACCACGGTATCATTGCCGCGCCCGGCTGCGAACTCTGCAAAAATGCGCAGGCGGTCTGTATCTCAACATCTTGTGATGCCAGTTGCGCAACATTCTCGCCGGTCGCAACGTATCATGTCAGGAACCCATGCAAAGGACTCACTCCATGCTGCGCTTTCTTTCACTCGCTCTCACCATCGTCTTTGCCCCTGTCCTGCCGGTCGCTGCCCAGTCCACGCAGACTGCCGTGGTTGCGGGGGGGTGTTTCTGGTGCGTCGAGTCGGATTTCCGACGCGTTCAGGGCGTGACCGATATGCGCGTGGGATTTTCAGGCGGCACCACGCCTGACCCGGTCTATGATGACGTGGCGCGCGGGCGTACCGACCATCTGGAGGTGGCGGAAATCACCTTTGACCCTGCCCAGATCAGCTATGACCAGATCCTGCATATGTTCCTGCGCTCGGTCGATGTGCTGGATTCAGGCGGGCAATTCTGCGACCGCGGCGCGCATTACACCACCGCGATCTTTGCCACGCCCGCCCAGACTGCGGCTGCACAGGCCGCCATTGCCGAGGCAGAGGCAGAGCTTGGCCAGAGCATCGTGACCCCGGTGCGCGAGGCCGCGACATTCTACGAAGCGGATGAGTTTCACCAGAATTACGCCAATTCGACCGAACGCACGCTGACCCGCTTTGGCTGGGTCGAACGCCGCGACGCCTACAAACGCTACCGCGAAGGCTGCGGGCGTGACCGGCGCGTGCGCGAGCTTTGGGGGGCGTCAGCCGCCTTTGCCAACTAAGGCAAGGATTTCCGCGCGGGCAGGCATGGCAGCGGCAGCACCGGGCCGCGCCACCTGCAGGCTTGCGGCGGCAGAGGCAAAGCGCATTGCGGCTTCGGGCTCGGCACCTGCATCCAGCGCCGCCGCCAGTGCACCCGTGAAACAATCGCCTGCACCCGTGGTGTCAACCACATGCGCGGCCAGGGCGGGCACATGGATATCGGGCGTGCCGCGTGCGTACCAGCTTGCGCCATCGGCGCCGCGCGTGACGACCAGCGTCTCGACAGGCATCTCTTCCAGCCTGACGCCCAGCGCATCCTGCATCTGCTGCGCCTCGACCGCGTTCATCACCAGCATGTTGACATAGGGCAGGACGGCCTGCACCGCCTCGACATCGAAGGGCGCAGCGGAATAGACGACTTCCATTCCCAGACCCATCGCGGCCTCGGCCACGGCAGCCTGATGAGCAGTCTCGTTCTGCATCAGCAGCAGATCACCGATTTCAGCATCTTTCAGCGCCACCAGCACGGCATCAAGCGCCATCGCGCGATTGGCACCCGGATGGATGATGATGCTGTTCTCGCCTGACTGATCGACCAGAATGATGGCATGGCCCGTCGCGCCTGCAACCTGCTGCACGCCTGCGCAATCCACCCCCAAACCGACCAGTTGCGCCAGTATCGGCGCACCATCTGCGCCGACAGCCCCCAGCAAGCGCAACTCTCCCCCCGCTTTTGCACAGGCCACCGACTGGTTGGCACCCTTGCCGCCCAGTTCCAGCCGATAGGACTGCGCCGCCAGCGTCTCTCCCGGCGCGGGCAGATGGCCCAGACCATAGACATGGTCAACATTGATCGAGCCGAAGCACCAGACAGTCACCACATACCCCCGGAAATCCTGAATTCAGACAATCTCGCAGGCCGCCATGACGGCCATGTTCACAATGTCATTCGCCGTCGATCCTGTCGAGCAGATCTGGATGGGCTTTGGCACCCCGGCCAGAATTGGCCCGATCACCGTCGCACCGGCCATCTCCTGCATCAGCTTGACCGAGATCGAGGCCGAATGCCGCGCGGGCACTACCAGAATATTCGCAGGCCCGGTCAGACGCGAAAACGGGTAATGCGCCGCAGCCGTCGGGTTCAGCGCGACATCCACCGTCATCTCGCCCTCATACTCGAAATCCACACCGCGCCGGTCCAGCACGCGCGGGGCCATGTGCATCTTTTCCGCGCGCTCGGACACCGGATAGCCAAAGGTCGAAAAGCTGACGAATGCCACGCGCGGCTCCATCCCCAGATGCCGCGCGACCGAGGCCGCCCGCACCGAAATATCGGCCAGATCAATTTCGGACGGCCACTCATGCACCAACGTGTCGGCAATCAGCACGATCCGGCCCTTGTGCAAAAGCGCCGTCACCCCGACTGCACCATCCTGCGCCCGCGCGTCAAACACATGGTTGATCAGCCCCAGCACATGCGCCGATTTGCGTGTCGCCCCCGTGACCAGTGCATCGCCATGCCCATGCGCCAGCATCAGCGCGGCAAAGACATGCCGGTTGCGCGCCGCCAACCGGTGCACATCCTTCAGATCATGGCCCTTGCGCTGCAATCTTGCATAAAGGTGGTCCTTGTACGCCTCCAGATGGCGGGTGTTGCCGGCATTGACCACGCTCAACTCGCGCACCGCATCGCCCAGTCCGGTGGCCTCCAGTTTGGCGCGGACTTCCTCCTCGCGCCCCACGATCAGCGACTGGCCATACCCGCCGCGCTGATAGGCCACAGCGGCGCGCAACACGCGCTCGTCATCGCCCTCGGCAAAGATCATGCGCGACTGTTTCTGACGTGCGCGCGCATGGATCGATTGCAGGATGCTGGCCGTCGGGTCCATCCGCGCCTTCAGCGACTGGGTATAGCCCTCCATATCCACGATGGGCCGCCGCGCGACACCCGTTGCCATACCGGCCTGCGCCACGGCAGGCGGGATCGTGTAGATCAGGCGCGGGTCAAACGGCGTCGGGATGATGTAGTCGCGCCCGAATGTCAGCTTGCGCCCATAGGCCATGGCGACCTCGTCGGGCACATCCTCGCGCGCCAGTTCCGCCAGCGCCCGCGCGCAGGCGATCTTCATCTCGTCATTGATGGCACGCGCATTGATATCCAGCGCCCCCCGGAACAGATAGGGAAAGCCCAGAACATTGTTCACCTGATTGGGGTAATCGCTGCGCCCCGTCGCGACAATCGCATCGGCGCGCACAGAATGGGCCTCTTCGGGCGTGATCTCGGGGTCAGGGTTGGCCATGGCAAAGATCACCGGGTTATCCGCCATCCCCGCCACCATCTCGGGCGTCACGGCGCCCTTGGCCGACACCCCCAGAAACACATCCGCGCCCAGCATCGCCTCTTCCAGCGTGCGCGCATCGGTGCGCGCGGCATGGGCCGATTTCCACTGGTTCATGCCCTCGGTCCGGCCCTGCCAGATCACGCCCTTGGTGTCGCACATGATGCAGTTATCCTGCCCCGCGCCCATCGCTTTCAACAACTCCAGACAGGCAATCCCGGCGGCACCTGCCCCGTTCAGCACGATCCGGCATTCCTCGATCCGCTTGCCCGAGATTTCCAGCGCATTGATCAACCCCGCCGCACAGATCACGGCTGTGCCGTGCTGGTCATCATGGAACACCGGAATGTCCATCATCTCTTTCAGGCGCGACTCGATGATAAAGCACTCTGGTGCCTTGATATCCTCCAGATTGATCCCGCCAAATGTCGGCCCCATCAACCGCACGGCCTGCACGATCTCATCCGGGTCTTCGCTGTCCAGCAGGATATCGATGGCATTCACATCGGCAAAGCGCTTGAACAGCACGGCCTTGCCCTCCATCACCGGTTTTGACGCCAGCGCGCCCAGATTGCCCATCCCCAGAATCGCCGTGCCATTCGATACCACCGCCACCATGTTGCCCTTGGTGGTGTAGTCATAGGCCGCCTGCGGATTATCCGCGATGGCCTGCACCGGCACGGCCACGCCGGGGCTATAGGCCAGCGACAGATCCGCTTGCGTCGCCATGGGCTTGGACGCGTTGATCTCATACTTCCCCGGATGGGGCAGATGATGATAGGCCAGCGCCTCTTCATCGGTGAACTTGTTGCGGGACATGGGCGCCTCCTCCTCGGCTGTCGCATCCCTCATAGCCAGATGCTTTGCCCACCACAACAAATCCGCTAAATTCTTTGCGCAACCACTCCCGGTTTCATCTTTGCCCAAGTATCGTCAGGGGCGTCGCCATTGTGCGCCATTGGTTCATGAACAATGGCGACGGGCCGCAGGCCCAGTGCGGGCGCGCGCCCCCTTTCCCCGGCCAGACGCTTTCGCTACGGTCCCCGAAAAGACACGACTGCAAAGGATGCACCGGTGAGCGGCACCACCACCCCCATGATGGCCCAGTATCTGGACGTAAAGGCACAGGCCCCCGATGCGCTGCTGTTCTACCGGATGGGCGATTTCTACGAGATGTTCTTTGACGATGCCGTGGCTGCCGCCGCCGCCCTTGATATCGCGCTGACCAAACGGGGGCTGCATCAGGGCGCGGATATCCCCATGTGTGGCGTGCCCCATCATGCCGCCGAAGGCTACCTGCTGACCCTTATCCGCAAAGGGTTTCGCGTGGCCATCGCCGAGCAGATGGAAACCCCCGAAGAGGCGAAGAAGCGGGGCCACAAATCCGTCGTGCGCCGCGAGATCACGCGCCTTGTCACCCCCGGCACTTTGACCGAAGAGTCGCTGCTCGATGCGCGGCGCCACAATTTCCTCGCCGCTTTTGCCGAAATGCGCGACGAAGGGGCGCTGGCCTGGGCCGATATCTCGACCGGGCAGATCCGCGTCATGCCCTGCACACGCACACGCCTTGGCCCCGAACTCGCGCGCCTTGCCCCGCGCGAATTGCTGGTGACTGACGCGCGGGCCGAGGAGAGTCGCCCCATTGCCGAAGATATGGGCATTGCCCTGACCGGGCTGGCCGCCGCCAGCTTCGACTCGCAATCCGCCGAGACGCGCCTGTGTCAACTCTACAAGGTCCAGACGCTTGACGGCTTTGCGCAATTCTCGCGCCCCGAACGCGCCGCCCTTGGTGCGCTGGTCGATTATCTCGACCTCACCCAGCGCGGCAAGCTGCCCCTCCTGCACCCCCCGCAGCGCGATCATGCCGAGGATCTGGTCCAGATCGATGCCGCCACCCGCCGCAATCTGGAACTGACGCAATCGCTTTCGGGTGCGCGCGACGGAACCCTGCTGCACTGTATCGACCGCACTGTCACCTCTGCGGGTGCGCGCCTGCTGGAACGTCGCCTGTCCGCACCGGCGCGCCAACTCGACACGATTCTGTCCCGGCAGGCCGCTGTCACATTCCTGCACGAAAAAAGCCGCCTGCGCGGCGACCTTCGCGCAGCACTCAAGGAAGTGCCCGATCTGGACCGCGCGCTCTCGCGTCTGGCGCTGGACCGCGCAGGCCCCCGCGACATGGCCGCCATCCGCAACGCTATTGCGCAAGGGCTTGAAATCGCGTCGCTTCTTGCACCCCAAGACGCCCCCAACCTACTGTCGCAAGCGGCCGCCGACCTGACCGGCCATGACGACCTGCTTGCCCTGCTCGAAGCAGCCCTGATCGCCGAGCCTCCGCTGCTTGCCCGCGATGGCGGGTTCATTGCCCCCGGCCATGACCCGGACCTCGACGACGCGCGCCAACTGCGCGACGAGGGGCGCTCGGTCATCGCCCGCCTGCAGGCCGAATATGCACAGGACACCGGCATCCCGTCGCTCAAGATCAAGCACAACAATGTGCTGGGCTATTTCATCGAAGTGACGTCCACCCATGCCGCCACGATGCACGCCCTGTCGGATCGCTACATCCATCGCCAGACCACGGCAAATCAGGTGCGTTTCACCACACTGCCCCTGTCGGAACTGGAAACCCGCATCCTGAACGCGGGCAGCCATGCGCTCGAGATCGAAAAGCG
>SKRW01000306.1 GCA_007118295.1 Paracoccaceae bacterium
CGACAAGGCTGGCATCACGGTGACCATGCCGCGCCCCGAGACCTCCGGAAATCGCAAGAAGGGCATGTATGTGAAGGCGGACTTCAAATATGACCCCGACCGCGACGTTTATATCTGCCCGACAGGCGACGCGCTGACCTACCGCTACACGCGCGAGGAAGACGGGCTTCTGGTCAAGCGTTACTGGACCAATGAATGCGGGAGCTGCCCCGTGAAATCACGCTGCACCACGGGCAATGAGCGCCGGGTCACCCGGTGGGAATACGAGCATCTGGTGGACGAAATGCGCGACCGCCTGCGCAGCGCCGCTGACCCGATGACCCTGCGCCGCTGCACGGTCGAGCATCCGTTCGGAACGATCAAGGCTTGGATGGGCAGCACCCATTTCCTGATGCGCCGACTGAAGAATGTGCGCACCGAAATGGCGCTGAACGTGCTGGCCTATAACATCAAACGTATGGTCGCCTTGGTCGGCATCAAGCGGCTGATGGCGGCCATCCCCGCCTGACGGGGTGAAAAACGCCCCCAAATCCGTTCAAGCGGCCCTCATCGGCGCGATTTCTACGCCCGTGGCGGGTTCCCAGGACCCAATCGGCCCCGAAACCCCGCCGCGACCCCTCCAGAACGCTGGCTTCCCGCGGAGCAGGAGTTTTCACACAGCCTCGGCTCCAAGCCGCCCGTCCCCAATTCACCTCAACCCGCAGACACTTACCCTGCCTCCGCCGCGATCTGGCGCGCAACCTTGTTGCGAAAGCGCATTGCGGCGGCGTCCAGCCCGAGGTTGATATAGGGACTGCGCGCCGTTTTCATGCCTGTGTGCACCTCTTCCAGCACCTCCTTGTCCTCGTTGAAGGCCATCGTCGCGCCAGCGAACATCGAGGCCGACATCTCGGCATCGTCGGGGCGCTGGTTGCGGTGCTGGAACCAGAAATACATCGCATGATCCTCATCCACCGGGGTCATGAAATTATACGAATAATTCACGAAGGCGCTGCCCGGCAGCCCCTCATCCGACCCGCCGGTGCCTGCGGGGGTATAGATCGACTTGTTGATCGCAATCGAGGGCAGGCGGCATTCATAATGCTGCTTGCGGTCGCAGGGACCGTCAAAGGCCAGAAACGGCGCGTAATAGGGCGGGGCAGGGCGGTTGCGGATCCAGCGCGAGACGATGACGCGCGCATCCTCTTCGGTGATCTCCAGCGCCACATTGTCGGTTCCGGCCCCGGCAAAGGAACTCAGATGCACCCAGGCCACATGCGACGGGTCCAGCAGGTTATCGGTGATCCACAGGTAATGGCAGGCGATATCCAGCGCGCCGCACCCGGTGCGCCCCCAGTTCGGGTTGTCATAGTCGGGAATGTCGATCAGGGGTGTGCCGGCGGCCAGCGCCGGGTCGCCCATCCAGACCCAGACAAAGCCGTAGCGTTCGCGCACCGGAGGGCTGGCAACGCGCGCACGTTTCGGGATGGCCGTTTCCTGTGTGGGGGCGGCGACGCAGGTGCCGGTCCCGTCAAAGGTCAGCCCGTGATAGCCGCAGACCACCCTGTCCCCCTCCAGTGTGCCCCTGGACAGCGGCAGTTTACGGTGGGGGCAGGCATCTTCGAGCGCGGCCACCGACCCGTCCATGCGCCGAAACAGGACAATCCGCTCGCCAAGAACCTTGCGGGGGGTCAGCGCATGGACGATATCCTCGCTGCGCGCGCAGACATACCATGTGTTGCGAATGAAACCGGCGCTGTTCATCTTGGTCTCCCTGCATGATGGACTTGCTGGCCACATTAGCTCATGCTTTAGTTTATCTAAAGTTTTTTCCGGGGATACGCTGACAGATGCCTGAGAAATCGCCCATGATCGACATGCATGCCCATTTCTATGGTGGCGGGCTGGTGGAACATCTGCGCCAGCGGACCGAACGGCCCTGTCTGTGTGACCATGCAGACGGTGTCCGGATGCTGGCCATGAACGGGGCGTTCCCGTTCGAGGCGGCGCATTGGGACCCGGATGTCGTGCTGGCGCAGATGGATCAGACAGGTGTTTCGCGCCGGATGCTGACCTTTCCCGGGGCGCTATGTCTGGATGCCCTGCCCGTGGACGAGATTGCCGGCGCGATTTCCGGGTTCAACACCTCCATGGCGGCGCTGCAAGCGCGCACCAATGGCAGGCTGATGGGGCTTGCGGGCCTGCCGCTGGGGGCACCCGACAGGGCGGCACGCGAACTCTTGCGGGCGCGGCGAGATCTGGGGCTTGCCGGTGCGATCTTGCCCTCGGATTATTTCGAGACAATCGCCAATGCCAAGTCCCTGCGCCCGGTGCTGGAGGCCGCCGACCAGAGCGGCGCGCTCTTGATGCTGCATCCGGGGCCGATGGCGGGGCATGCACCCGCGCCTGTAGCGGACGAATTTCCGCAATATCGCACATCTGCCGTGGCCTTGCAGGCGCAGGCTTCGCAGGTGGTGCTGACATTGCTGCTGTCGGATCTCCTGGACGCCTACCCGCGCATCCGCTTTCAGATCATCAATCTGGGCGGCACGATTCCCTTTATCATCGAGCGGATGGAAAGCATCGCGCGCCACCGCAGCCCTGACCAGCCATTCCCGACCGGACGGCTGCGGCGGTTGTGGTTCGATTGCGCCTCGATGGGGCCGAGGGCGCTGGAGGCGGCCGTCGCGCTTTACGGGGCGGACCGGATCATGCTGGGCACGGACTGGCCCATCTTTCGCGACCCCCCCCATGAGACGACGCTTGCCCCCGCGCGCCTGACCCCCGAAGAGCGCGCCGCCATCAGTCACGGCACCGCGCGCGCGCTGCTGGAGGATCTGCGCCTGTCGGTCTGATTGCCAATCTGACGCAAGGTCCCCTTGGGCCAGACACCATCGGTGACGACGGTCAGTAAAACGGGACGAGACTGCCACTCAGCCTCTATCGAATAGAAGGAATGTAAGCCAACGGAACGATTGTCATCACGGCCACCGGCCATATAGTCGGCGTTATGAAACGCATGTCACTGATAATCCTGGCGCTGCTCGGTAGTGTCGCCAGTGCTGTTGTCATCGGTGCGGTCATCGGCGCCTTCGCTGATCCGACCAGCAGCCTGTTTGCCGTTCTTGGGTCGATGGTCTGGGCGACGTTCGGTCCGTTCCTGTTTCTGGCCACGCTCGCGGCGTGTCTGGCAGGTATTATGGTGTCGATGGCCGGGATGAGGCGCCTCGGGCGCCTTGCACTTGTGCTCGGCTTGATCGGCATGATCGGTGCGGGTTTTATCCTCACACGGATTGGACTTGCGAGCGTTGCGGCTGGTGGAGAGATCAACCTGCGTGCCGCTTTGATGCTCGGAACGATGCAAGCGCCTGCGCCCGACAGTGTCGAGACAGTTCAGATAGTCGATGGAACGGATCTGCGCGCAGCCATTTACCTGCCTCCTTCGATGCCGACTCCCGCGCCTGTCATTGTCTACATCCACGGCGGAGGCTTCATGGCGGGCACGAATACCGAGACAGCCGCAGACCTCAGATGGTTCGCCGACAGGGGGTGGCTTGTCGTCAGCGTC
>SKRW01000246.1 GCA_007118295.1 Paracoccaceae bacterium
CAGAGCCCCCTGGATCTGCCAGAGGACATGCTGATTGATGCCGCGCGGGCCGCATTGCCGCCGGGGTTGCTGGCGCAGTTGCAGGCCGCGCGCGTGACGCGCGTGGGGCAAAGCCAGTCAGGGTCTGGGGCAAGCCGCAAATCAATGCGGCGCGGACGGCCGATGCCGTCACGCGCGGGCAAGCCAGGTTCGGGTGCTCGGGTAGATGTCATCGCAACCCTCAGACAGGCCGCCCCGTGGCAAAAGATGCGGCGTGCCATGATGCCGGGACGGGGGCAGCACAGGCTTTTGCTGATGCCCGCAGATATCCGCATCAAGCGGTATCAGGACCAGACGGACCGCGTGCTGATCTTTGTGGTTGATGCGTCGGGTTCCGCAGCCCTTGCGCGGCTGGCCGAAGCCAAGGGCGCGGTCGAGTTGATGCTGGCCGAGGCCTATTCGTCGCGCGACCATGTGGCCCTTGTAACCTTTCGCGGGCAGGCAGCCGAGCTGAGCCTGCCGCCGACGCGCTCTCTGGTGCAGACCAAGCGACGGCTGGCAGGGTTGCCCGGTGGTGGTGCGACGCCGCTGGCAAGCGCCTTGCAGGTGGCACTTGCGACCGCCGAACAGGCCCGTGGTCACGGTATGAGCCCGACGCTGGCGCTGCTGACAGACGGGCGCGGCAATATTGCGCTGGATGGCAGCGCCAATCGTGCACGCGCCACCGAAGAGGCCACACAACTGGCCCGCGCCATCGCCGCCCGGTCTATCCCGGTGCTGGTCGTCGACACCAGCCTGCGCCCGAAACCGGCATTGGCCGATCTGTCGGCCCATATGGCGGCAACCCTTATCGCCCTGCCGCGCGCAGATGCGCAAAGTCTTTCACGGACACTCAGCGCGGCTTTGGGAGATTGAGCCATGAGCGAGTTGCCCCCGGACTGGCCCCTGCGTGAACACTCGCAGATCATCCGGTGCCGACCGCATGAATGGCATGTGCAAGTGGTGGGCAAGGGGCCTGACATCTTGCTTTTGCACGGGGCGGGAGCATCGGCGCACAGTTTTCACCCGCTGATTCCGCATCTGCCCGGTTTCCGGTTGATAGTACCGGATCTGCCGGGCCAGGGATACACACGCGCTGGCGGTATGATGCGGCTGGGGCTGGATGCGATGGCGGATGATATCGCAACACTTTGCGCGGATCAGGGTTGGCGTCCGGTCGCGATCATCGGTCATTCGGCCGGAGGCGCAATTGCGCTAAGACTATCCGAGGTCATGCCTCGACCGCCCCGGTCCGTGGTGGGGCTCAACGCAGCACTTGGTCCATTCGATGGGTTTGCAGGATGGCTTTTTCCGAAACTCGCCAAGGCGATGGCCTCCAGCCCGTTTGTTGCGGCGATTGTCACGCGGTTGTCGTCCAAGCGCAAACAGGTGGAGCGCCTGCTGACAGGCATGGGATCGCAGATTTCCGAGGACGGGATCACGGCCTATCAACGGCTTGTCAGCCGGACAGCCCATATCGAGGGCACTCTGGGCATGATGGCCCAGTGGCAGCTTGAACCGCTGCTGGAACGTCTGCCCCAGATCTCGGTTCCGACATTACTGATTGCCGCAGCACGCGACAGGGCTGTTCCGGCATCGGTCTCTCGGGATGCGGCAGCTTTGCTGCGCCGGGCGGATTATGTGGAACTCTCGGATTTCGGGCATCTGGTGCATGAGGAAGCACCCGCGGCCGTTGCCGCACTGATCCTGCGTTTTGTAGACGAGCATCGCGAACAGGTCTCACTGGTTTCCGGCCAGTAGCCTGCTCAGCTTGTCCGAGGAAAGCGCCAGCGCGGCCTGCGCGGGACGCGCACCGCAAGCATTGGCTTCAGCATGGGTTGGGCAAAGCGGCGCAGGTCGAGCGCTTCGTGCACACCGACGCTTTCCGCACCGTCAATGCGCGTGCGCACGGCGGCTCTGGTGTAAAAGGGCGCATCCAGCATCGCAAGTTCCTGCCGCGGCTGAAACCCCGCATCGGCCCGCGTTTCGCGGCGCACAGCCCAGCGACTGCGCGCAAAACGCGTCAGCGGCGGCGGTTCGATCTGTTCCTGACGGCCATCCGGGTGGAAATGCAGCGCGGTGGCTTCTGTCCGCCCATCGCGCAGTTCTGCATCATAGAAACAGGTTGCGCCGCCCCGATTGGGAAAGCGTCCCCATGTCCAGTAGTTGAAGTCATCCTCCAGCGCGGCAGTCCCGAAATTCGCATCAAAATAGCCATGCCCCGACCAGCGATGACCGGGCGAAAGGTCCACCTCAATCCGCGCGATGGGGGCAAAGGGCTGCCAAGTGTGGCTGCCGTCGGGTGTCAGATGATGGCCCTGCCCGAACAACGCCTCGGGGTGAAGCGTGATTGTCCCGCGAACATGGCTGATCAGGGGGGGTGACGAGATCTCGTTCACCTCGATCACCATCCGGTCCCCTTCCCACCGGATGGAAGAGGGGCCAACCTCGAACACATCCTCGCTCTGGCGCAGGGCGCTGCGACCCCGGTCTGTCATCGTGAAGCGCCCCTTGGGGCCATAGGTTGCGACATTGATGCAGCAATGGTTCTGCGGATCGCGCCTGCCCGACCAGCGATACCATGGCGAGAATACCGAGCCTATAAACCCGATCACCGAGACGGCGCGCGTGCCGCAGTCGCTGATCCCGTCGATATACCACCATGCATAGCCATTGGGCGCGACATGGGTGCGGAAATCCGGTCTTTGAGGGCCGCTTCCGCGGCGTGCCTGCCCGACATCAGCGCCATCGGGACACCCGCCCCCGGATGCACTCCGCCGCCCGCCAGATACAGCCCCGTGACCTTGCTGCGGGTCGTCGGACGCTGAAAGGTCGCCAGCGTCCCGTTTGGACTGAGCCCATAGAGCGCGCCCTGACTGTGCGGGAAAAGCTGCGCGAAGCGGGCGGGCGTGGTCAGCGCCTGATCGGTCAGATGGGGCATCAGGTGCAGGCCGAAGCGTTCCAGCCGTGCGAAAGGGTCGGTCTTGCATGCGGGCTCCGTCTGAGACTGCGCGCCGAAGGGCAGGGGCGGCGCATTGAGAATGAACTGAAAACGCTCGGGGCCATCGGGCACGTGCTCGGCCCGGTCTTGCGCGCAGACATAGATCGTCGGGTCTTGCGGGCCACTGCCCATGGCAAGGGGTCCGAACTCCTGCGCAGGGTCATCGGCGAAAAAGACAGTGTGATAGGCAAGCGCATGGCGCCCCAGCCCTGTGGCCTTTACTTCACCTGCAAAGGTCCAGA
Organism: Paracoccaceae bacterium; assembly: GCA_007118295.1. GTDB lineage: Bacteria > Pseudomonadota > Alphaproteobacteria > Rhodobacterales > Rhodobacteraceae > Roseinatronobacter. The sequence continues at coordinate 3,262 of SKRW01000246.1, forward strand.
CCTGCGCGGACAGGCTGCGCGGCTGTGTCTGGCGTCGGGGCGGGGCGGGGCGGGGTGCATCCAGCAGATAGGGCAGGGCAGCGGGGTCGCCGTTGAAGATGACCTGCGCGAAAGTGACCTCTTCGTCGCTGGACAGGCGCAAACCTCTGACCTGCCCGCCCTGGGTCAGTATCCCGGTCACCGGCGTGTTCAGACGCAGACTGCCCCCGCATCGTTCCAGCACGCCTGCGAGGGCGCGCGCCAATCCGGCCATCCCGCCCTTGACGGTCCAGAC
>SKRW01000266.1 GCA_007118295.1 Paracoccaceae bacterium
CATGTTGAACGTGCCGTACATCGGCCCGAGGATATTCACGCGCGGGGCTGATCCCTCTTCGCGCTTTTTCTCGGGCGGCATGCGGCCCTTGGTCATGCCGAATTCGGTGAAAATCCACGTCATGGCGCGGTCGGCCGCCTGCCATTGATCCTCGTCAATGGTGCGTGGCAGAAAGCGCTGGATATTGGTGCCTTGCGGCGTCACACCGCCGCCGATCATCTCGGCAATGGAACCCGTGACAACCACGGCAGGCAGGGCCGGGTCCAGCACTTTCCAGGCGCGGGCCATGGATTCTTCGGTCCCCGAGGACATTTCATCCTCGCCCAATCCCGTGACGACGATGGGCAATTCATGCGGCGGCAGAGCGTCGGTATAATGCAGCACCGAAGTTACCGGCAGATTCTCGCAGCCCACCGGGCCATCGATCACCACTTGCAGACCCTTGACGGCGCAGAAGGCATACACCGCCCCCCAATAGCCACCGGCGCGATCATGATCCTGAACAAGCATCAGATCATCTCCTGGGCTTTGGCGGCGCGTGCGGCCTTGTCGAGTTTCTTCTGGTGCGCCTCGCGGAAATCGGGGCGCAGATTGGGCGACCCTTCCCAGATGCCCGCAGTGTCACCCTCGCCGACGCCCTCGAAGAAGCCACGCATCTTGTCCATGCGTTCCTTGCCTGCGATGGCGGCATTGACGACCTCGCCCAACGACCCGGCACCGGCAGGCCCCATCAGGGGGCGCGCGGAAATCAGGTTGGTGAAATACAGCGACGGGGTACCGCGTTGCTTGGCATGCTGCACCACAGGCGTGGTACCGATCACCAGATCGGGGTCCAGCCCGTCGGCGGCGGCCAGATCATCGGCCAGACTCGCGCGGAATTTTACAACAACATCGCGCGCTTCCAGCCACGCGCGGTCAGCTTCGCTCCAGCGTGATGCGGCACAGGCTGTGCCGACATAGGCCACGTCCGCACCGCTCTCGATCAGCAACCGCGCGACCAGCAATTCCGAACCTTCATAGCCCGACAGCGTGATCCGCCCCTTGATCGGGGCACCCGCCAATGCGCCCTTGATCGCAGGCACAAAGGTATTTTGCGCGGCAGCCACCTGGGCAGCACTGACACCATATGCGTCACCAATCGCGGCCAGCCAGTCATGGGTGCCGTCCACCCCGACCGGGGCCGAGCCGACAATCGGACGACCAGCCGCTTCGAATTCGCGGACCGCTGCCGCATAGAACGGATGGATCGCCGCCACGACTGAACAATCGAGCGCGGCATACAATTCGCGCCACTCACGACACGGAACGACAGGCCCCGCCGCCAGTCCCATGGGGGCCAGCATTGCGCCAATCATCATCGGATCAGCCGGGAACATCTCGCCCAGCAGCGCCACGGTGGGTCGGTCAGACCGCCCGGCCAGCGGCGCAGGTACCGGACCTGCGGCCACTTCCTGACGCGCATAATTCAGCATCGCCCCGGCCAGCACATCCTTGGCCTCGGCATGGGTAGGCACACCGAATCCGGGCACGTCTATGCCCACAATCCGCACGCCGTTTATATCCTTGGGCAGCAGCCGCAAAGGTACGCCGCTGGCGGTGGGCACACACAGATTGGTCACCACAATCGCGTCATAGCGCTCCGGGTCCGCCATTTCGTGCACCGCGTCGCGTATGTCCTCGAACAGCTTGCCGGTGACCAGCGATTCCGAATTAAACGGCACGTAACCCACCGACCGGCGCGCCCCGTAAAAATGCGACACAAAGGTCAGCCCGTACACACAGCAGGCCGAGCCGCTGAGCACTGTTGCCACACGCCGCATCCGCAGACCCACGCGCAAACTGCCAAAGGCCGGGCACATGGATTCTGGCTTGTCATGCGGCCCGCGCGGATAATCCTTGGCGAATTGATCGAGCACCGCGCCATTGCCAGCAGCGCGCGTCTGCGCTTCCATCTGCTCCGCAGGCGCGTGGCACCCCTTGCCATCGACCTGCGCGGGCGCGGCCCCTGCAGTGCCGCTGTCTTCGGCCTTCTCGACCGGGGTATCAGCGGCAGCGTCGTAACTGACTTCAGCGCCTCTCCCCACATCAGCGAAATCTTCAGGCATCGTCATACACCACTTCCAGCGATTTCTTTGCCACAGCATGTTTGCCGCGCATGTCGGCGTCGGTTGCTGGCTCCAGGACGACGTCGCCGCCAGTATCCTTGCTGTCGAACAACGCCAGCAGACCGTCCTGATCCAGTGGCGTGGGCCGCACGGGCGGCGCGATGCCCACGGCTTCGGCCAGCCCCGCGAAGAGCTGTCCCCATTGGCTCTCTGCCGTGCCGACAATCTGATAATTTGCGGATTTCTTGCGCAGATCCTCGTTTGCCGGGATCGTGGCAAGCACCGGGATCTGAACGGCATCGGCGAAAGCCTGTGCCTCGCCCGTGCCGTCATCCTTGTTGATCACCAGACCCGCGACACCGACATTCCCGCCCATCTTGCGGAAATATTCGACAGCCGAGCAGACATTATTCGCCACATACAGGCTTTGCAGATCGTTCGAGCCGACCAGGATAACTTTCTGCGCCATGTCGCGGGCAATCGGCAGACCGAAGCCGCCGCAGACCACATCGCCCAGAAAATCGAGCAGAACATAGTCGAAATCCCAGTCGTGGAAGCCCAGTTTTTCCAGCAGCTCGAAGCCGTGGATAATCCCGCGTCCACCGCAGCCCCGACCCACTTCCGGGCCGCCCAGCTCCATCGCGAACACGCCGTTGCGCTTGTAGCAGACATCCCCGATCTTGACCTCTTCGCCTGCCAGTTTCTTGCGGGTCGAGGTTTCGATGATCGTGGGGCAGGCCTTGCCTGCAAACAGCAGGCTGGTCGTGTCCGATTTGGGGTCGCACCCGATCAGCAGCACGCGCTTGCCCATTTCAGCCATCATGCAGGACAGGTTCGCCAGTGTGAAGCTTTTGCCAATCCCGCCCTTGCCGTAGATTGCAATGATCTGGGTGTGCTTTGTCGGCTCCCCTTGAGGCACTTCCAACGTCGGCTCTTCATGCGCTTCATCACGCAGTCGCTGGTCGAAATCCTTCAGGTTAGGGATGTCGAGGGTCATGCATGGGCCTCCCAGTCCAGTATCATTTTCAAGCAGTCAGGGTCGCTGAACGCTGTCTCATAAGCTTGCGCGGCCTCAGTGGGGCGGGCGTGATGCGTAATCAGCCCGTCAAGCGACAGCGCGCCGCTATCAATCAGATCGCGCGTGGCGATCAGGTCGTCAGGTTGCCATTCGGCCGCGATGCGCAGTCGAAGCTCGCGCATGAAGGCGGGAACAAACGAGAATTGCAGCGGCTTGGTGTAGAACCCTGCGAGCACAACCTCGCCATTGCGGGCAATCCGGCCAACAAGCTGGTCGATCAGGCCTTCGGCACCCGAGGCATCCATAACGCAGGTGTAATCGCGGCGCGGGTCGTCATCGGGGTGACAGACCGGATACCCCTCGGCACCGCCCTGGCGTGCGGGGTTCACTTCCCA
>SKRW01000298.1 GCA_007118295.1 Paracoccaceae bacterium
ATGCGCAACGCCCCAAGGCCAGCAATATGAGGTTCAATCGCGAGCAGGGCGGCTTTGTCCAGCCGCTCCGAGGCCACATCATTGCGCGCCGCGCGCTCTTCGAGTGCGTCCAGCCGGGTGAGTTCGGCGGCGTCTGTAGCGACAAGCAACTTGCCGCGTTGTTCAACCGGGATGCCATGAGTGGCGCAATAGGCGTAGGTCTGTTCCAGACCTTCGCGGCAGAGTCGCGCTTTCAGGCTGTCCGGAGTGTAATAGACCCCGGAATGGATGACTCCGCTGTTGCGCCCGGTCTGATGGCGCGCGGGCGCAGTGCTCTTTTCGATCACCAGAACACGCCAGTCAGGGTGTTGCCGGCACAGTTCGGCAGCCACCGCCGCGCCAATGATCCCAGCGCCTATGACTGCCGCATCGAATGTCTTGTTCATTGTCCCCCTGTCGCGCTGTGCACTGCATCGGTCCGGATGTAATATCGCGCGGTGCCGGATGTTGCCATGTCCAACATGCGCGACACTCGGCCTTGTAGCAACAATGTGCACACGTCACGCATCGGACCTTCGGTCAGATGGTGACGTGTGCAGGGCGTAGGGAACGAAACTGCGCCAGACCGCGTGGGTCCGTCATTGGCTGTGTTTGCGCATGATCACGTCAATTTCTTGAACATGCCGCGCCAGCATCGCATTCACTTCGACACTCTGAGGTGCGGCCCGTGCATCGGCATAGGCGTCCAGAACGTGTTTTTCGCCTTCCCTGACGCGGTCCATCACATCAGCGGTTACGTCCTCGAACCAGGATCGAATTTCGATCATGGCGCGGTTGATGCCGCCAAAGAAGGAACCGTCCTGTTCCGGCTCGCGCCCTGCCGTGACCAGGGCATCCGACAAGTCGCGTTCATGCCCTTTGTGCATCTGCTGAAAGGCCAGCGCGATCGGTTTGAACTCTGGTTCAGCCTTCTCTTGCAATTTGTCGAACCCGTCGAGTGTATCCAGAACGCGTGTGTGAACTTCGGCCAACCTGTCGAGACCTTCTTCTTTCGGGTCCTGCGGAGGACCGGTCGTCGCGTCCGCCGGACTGTCAGCGTCCGACGCAAGCTTGGGATGTAGTGTTTTGATGGAACTCGGTTGCATGGTGTTCTCCTTTCACGTCCGCACGAAAGCGCGCCTTGGCAGGGTGTACTCGCGATGGCATCACATTGGTGGCTGACCGCGAACAGCACGCGCAACCATGGCGACGACAAACAGGACGATGAAGATCAGAAACAGGATCTGCGCGATCGAAGACGCAGCGCCAGCGATGCCCGTAAAGCCAAGCGCCGCTGCAATCAGCGCCACAATAAGAAAAGTCAGAGCCCACGATAGCATATCATTTCCTTTCAGTGTTGCGTCGCATTGCGACTATTGCAGAAACAACAGCTTTTCTGGTGTATGGTTCCCGCAGCGGGCGGTCCGATTTTTTGTTTTTTCGTGGAACCAAAGCCATTTGCAGGCGTTGTCGCGAAACGCGGCGAATTGAGATGAATATCAGATGAAAGACGTAGTGGATGATAGACCGTTGGGTGCATGGGGGTCTGCGACAGGTCTGGTGGTGGCGTTCAGCCGGTGGACGATCCGTCTTGCGGTTGCGACTGAATGAGCCGCACAGAGCAGCGTTTGATGTGCAGGTTGGCACTGGCGCGGGCGGGTGTGCGATTTCCCTTCATCCTGTCTGACAAGTCATGAAGGTGAGTGTGCCTGAGACTGGCAATCGATTAGCGACACGGCTGGCCATACTGATGACACTCGCTTTGGCGCCATTGGGCTCGATTGCAGTGTATTCCGAGTATGATAGCTGGAATGCGCAGAAACAGGCGCATGAAGCCGAGTTGATCTCGCGCAGCATAGATGCTGTGACAGGCCCGCGTGCGTTGCTTGAAAGTGCCATGACGTCAGCCATCACGCTTGCGCCGGTCATACTGGACCGTATCGATAATCTGTCCGATTGTTCAGGATACCTTGCCGAGTATGTGGCACAATCGGGGTTTTACAGCTTTGCAGGTTTCATAGACTCCTCTGGCCGGATGGAATGCGTATCAGAAGGCGATACTGTTGATTTTGGCGATGGGCCAGAATTTGCAGCAGCAATAGAGAACCCGCGCCATTCCTTCACATTTCAGCAAGATGGATCAGTCACGCGGCGACCAGTCCTGCTGGCCAATGCGCCGGTTATCCGTGACGACGCGGTTGCGGGTATTGTGACCATTTCGATCTCGCGCACACGTTTCGAACTCTTGTCCGCAAGTGTCAATGCCGACGAGGCCATCAAGCGGACATATCTTCTCAATCATCGTGGAGATGTCCTCAGCGGCCCGGATGACGAAGCCGCAGAAGGCAAGCTGCCGCTTCCAGAACAGGCACAGGAGTTGATTTCGGCGCGAAATGCCATTCTCGCCGGACCTGCCCGTGATGGATCTGACCGCCACTTCACGATCGCGGAACTGATGCCCGGTCAGCTTTTTGTTCTGGGCAGTTGGGACTCGTCGAACCCGCAGCTTCAGCAACGTATGAGCTATTGGCGCTTTGGTTTTCCTGTCCTGATGTGGCTTGCCTCGATTGCTGTTGTGATGCTGGCGATCAATTTTCTGGTTGTGCGCCACCTGCGCCAGATCAATGGCCAGTTGCGCCGCTTTGCGCTTGGGTATCGGGACGCGCTGCAGCGCATACCCGACGATGCCCCGCACGAATTGCGTGAGATCGGGACAACTTTCAACAAGATGGCGCTTCTGATCCGACGAGACGAGATAGAGCGTGACGAAGCGCTTCGCGAAAAGACGACACTCTTGAAAGAGGTTCATCATCGCGTGAAGAACAACCTTCAACTGATCGCCTCGATCCTGAATCTGCAGATACGCCGACTGTCAGACCCAGAGGCGCGGGCCATCATGCAAGGTGTTCAGGCGAGAGTGCGTTCGCTGGCCACGATACACCGCACGCTTTACCAGCAGGACCGCGTATCAGACACACAGGCCACCGAGTTTTTCGAGACGATCTTGAACGAAACGGTGTCCATCGCACAATCCGACATGGCGGATATCGTGGTGGATGCGGAATTTGACGCTGTCGCCATCGCACCGGACAAGATCATCCCGGCCTCACTACTGTTTGCCGAGGCGCTGAGCAATGCCATCAAGCACGCCGCGCCCCCGGATGGTGGGGCGTCGCGGATGTTGCGAATCCGCTGCCGGGAAAATGCCGGTTACGCCGAGTTGATCGTGCGCAATTCGCTGGCGGGTCCGGGAACCGTTTCGCAGTCCGGGGGGTTGGGACAAGAGCTGATGACAGCCTTTGCGTTGCAGATACATGGTGATCTCGAAATGGGACCGGTCGAGGATGACCTGGGTCATGGGTGGGAGATGAAACTGCGCCTCGCCGCTGTCATTCCGGACGAGGCAGCACCAATCACCGGGCGCGTGCTGTGATGTCTGCCCGGTTTTTCGGGGACTGGATAGGATGATTGACCAAAAGAA
>SKRW01000013.1 GCA_007118295.1 Paracoccaceae bacterium
CGGGCGCGGGCCGAAAATCACTGGGCCGGGCATCAGATCTCCTCCGGGAAATGCTGCATGACCAATCGGATCGGGTTCGGGGCCGCCTGCCCCAGCCCGCAGATGGACGCGTCCTGCATCACCTGGCACAGCTCTTCCAGCAGAGGCGTGTCCCATTGCGGGGCCTGCATCAGCTTGACCGCCTTTTCACAGCCTGCCCGGCACGGGGTGCATTGACCGCAACTCTCGTCCTCGAAAAAGCGCAGCATGTTCAGCGCCGCCGCCCGCGCAGAATCCTGATCCGACAGCACGACCACAGCCGCAGACCCGATAAAGCTGCCATGCGGCTGCAGGGTGTCAAAATCGAGCGGCACATCATCCAGTGTCGCAGGCAGCAGCCCCGAAGATGGCCCCCCCGGCTGATATGCCTTGAAACGATGGCCCTCGGCCATCCCGCCCGCCGCCGCGATAACGTCGCGGATGGTCGAGCCCGCAGGCAGCAGGTAGACCCCCGGCTTCGTGACCCGCCCCGAGACCGAGTAAGACCGCAACCCGACGCGGTCATTCTTGCAGATTCCCGACATTATCTCGGGGCCTTCGCGGCAAATCCGGGCGATCCAGTGCAATGTTTCAACATTATGCACCAGCGTTGGCTGACCAAAGATCCCCACCTGCGCGACATAGGGCGGGCGGTGGCGCGGCAGGCCGCGCTTGCCCTCGATGGATTCAATCATCGCTGATTCTTCGCCGCAGATATAGGCCCCTGCACCACGGCGCAGGTCGATATAGCCCGGCTCCACGATCCCCGCGGCTTCCAGCGCCGCGATCTCGCGGCGCAGAATCTCCAGCACTGCCGGATATTCATCGCGCATGTAGATATAGCAGCGTGCAGCCTCAACCGCCCATGCGGCGATCAGCATTCCCTCCAGCATCAGATGGGGCGTGCGCTCCAGATAATGGCGGTCCTTGAACGTGCCCGGTTCACCCTCATCGCCATTCACGGCCAGATAGCGGGGGCCGGGATTGGCGCGCACGAACCCCCATTTGCGGCCCGACGGAAAACCCGCCCCGCCCAGCCCGCGCAGGCCAGAGGCAAGAACCGTTTCCTGCACCTTTTCCCAATCGCCCGACGCGCGCAGCGCCAACAGGCGGTCATAGCCACCATCTGCGCGATAATCGCTCAGCGTCTGATAGGGGGGCAGATGCGCATGTGTGTCACCTGCTGCAATGGCGGACTCGACGGATTCGACAGTCGCATGATCGATATGGTTATGGCCCAGTTCCAGCACCGGTGCCGTGTCGCAACGCCCCATGCAGGGCGCGCGCAGCACCCGGACCCGCGCCGGGTCCATCCCGGCTGACAAGGCGTCAAACAGCGCCTCGGAACCGGCCAGTTCACATGATAGCGAGTCGCAGACGCGTATCGTCAGGTCCGGTGGCGGGACCTCACCTTCCCGGACCAGATCGAAATGCGCGTAAAAGGACGCCACTTCCCATATTTCGGCCATCGACAGGCGCATTTCCTCGGCAAGCGCGCGCAGATGGCGGGCCGACAGATGGCCATATGCGTCCTGCACCAGATGCAGATGCTCGATCAGCAGATCGCGGCGGCGGGGCCTTGTGCCCAGCAGTGTCCGAATCTCGGACAGGGCAGCATCATCCACCTGCCGCCCTTTCGGGGTCGCGCGCCCCTTGCCCCGGCCCGATTTCCAGACCCCCGCGCCCTTTGCCTGATCCAGCGCCATTGTATCCGCCCCTGCCAACCTGTCGGCAGCGATGCCAGAGGGGTCAGACGCAATCAATATCAAAAACCCGTTTAGCGATAGAGAAACGCTATCATAACCTCCCGCTGCCAACTGGTCAGAAATCGACGATCCCTCGTTCAGAACGGAACCGGCGCGGTGACTGTCGTGCCCCGTCCGCCATCCGGGTGGCGCAGACGCAGCGATTGCGCATGCAGCATCAATCGTGGATGCGCCAGCGCCGCGCCTGTTGCATAAAGCGGATCGCCCAGAATCGGATGCCCGATAGCCAGCATATGCACCCGCAACTGGTGGCTGCGCCCGGTCACGGGGCAAAGACGCATGCGCGCGCCAGTCTCTTCGTCCCGGATGACCTGCCAGTCGGTCTGGGCAGGACGGCCCGTTTCGTGGCACACCATCTGACGTGGACGATTGGGCCAATCCACCACCAGCGGCAGATCGACTCGACCCGCGCGCGTCGCAGGGCTGCCATGGACACGAGCGATATAGATCTTGCGCGTCTGGCGCTTTTCGAACTGCAGACCCAGATGGCGCTGCGCATGCGGGGTGCGCGCAAAGACCATGACGCCCGACGTATCCAGATCCAGTCGGTGCACCAGCAGGATTTCGGGAAAGATGGCTCGCAGGCGCGCAATCATGCAATCGGCCATATGCGCGCCCTTGCCTGGCACGGATAACAGGCCCGAGGGCTTGTCCACGAACACCAGTTCATGGTCTTCATGCAGGATGACAGGCGGAGTATCCGGGGGGGCGTAGACGAAATCAGACATCTGCGCTAAATCGCGCACGCGCAGGCGGATGGCAAGGCTGCCCTCTCAGAGCGCGGGCAGCGACAGCGGGGCCTGAACGCGCCGGGTCCTGGCCTGTATGTCGGGGTCGTCATGGTGCAACTCGACACTCTGCACTCCGGGCAGGAGCGCGAAATCGCGCATCAGCACATGCGGAAAGAACGTGCTGCGCAACCCGCCAAAGCCCGGCAGTTGCCGCAGGATCGCCGAGGTGGTGGACGCACAACGCGCGGGCGCAACAGCCCCCGCAGCGACGGCCAGCGCCTTTGCCTGTTCAGCCACTTCCGGCGTCACGACAATGCGCTGCACGACCGCATAATGGGTTTCGCGCACATGGCTGAGATAGAAGGACGCGCCCGCGTCAACTGTCATGCCGTAATGCACGTCGCCCCGCTGCGGGATCGAGTCCAGTTGCCAGCTTCCGGCCGGGTCAAAGATCACCCGTTCGCGCCCGTTGATGAACAGCGCCGTATGGTCGCCCCGCCCGGTCTGGTGGTGCACGATCGTCACCAGCGTCAATTCCGGGGCTCCGCCATGTACATGGCGCGCGGCCTGAATTTCCGTGTCACTGGCCCAAATGACCTGCCCACCGCAAGCGCCCAGAACCGACAGGGCAAGGACCATCACCAACAAAAGCGCCAGCCGGGGGCGCCAGAACATAAGGGTCATTTGTGGGTTTCCTGCGAAGGCCGGACAGCGCGCGACACACGCCGTCATGGCCAAGGCTGCGTCAGGCGTTGACCAGCGCGATGAAGATCAGGATGCCGATGCTGATCGCGGCACCCCAGACCGTCAGTCGGACGAACCCGGCAAAGGTCTTTTCCTGCTCCGAGATATCCATTTTCCCGTGTTCGTGCTTGGCCATGTCGCGCTCCTGCAATCTGGTATGCCTGGGAAATAACCTAACGCGCTGGCGCTGTCACCCCCTTCTTGAATGTCCGGCAGGCAGGCGGCCC
>SKRW01000097.1 GCA_007118295.1 Paracoccaceae bacterium
CTGGCCTTTCCCTATCTTTATCCCTGGCCCCAACGCCCCGCCGGGCTGATTGACGAGGCGTTTGCCGAACTTGCCCGCCGCTGGCGCCCGATCCTGGATATCTATGACGAACATGGCGTTGATATCGGCTATGAAATCCACCCCGGCGAAGATGTGTTCGACGGGGCGACATGGGAAATGTTCCTTGACGCGCTGGATGGCCATACCCGCGCACGGATCAATTACGACCCGTCGCATTTCCTGCTGCAACAGATGGATTATCTGGCCTTTATCGACATCTATCACGACCGGATCTGCGCCTTTCACGTCAAGGATGCCGAATTCAACCCCGACGGGCGGCAAGGCGTCTATTCGGGCTATCAGCCGTGGCTGAACCGGGCGGGGCGCTTTCGCAGCCTTGGCGACGGTCAGGTGGATTTCGCAGGCATCTTCTCGAAACTCGCGCAATATGGCTATGACAGTTGGGCCGTGCTGGAATGGGAATGCTGCCTGAAATCGCCCGAACAAGGTGCCGCCGAAGGCGCGCCCTTCATTGCCAGCCACATCATCGAGGTCACCGACAAGGCATTTGACGACTTTGCAGGCGGGCAGACCGACCACGCACAGATCCGCGCCATGCTGGGGCTGACACAATGAGCGCCCGGCTGAAACTGGGTATGGTCGGCGGCGGCGAAGGCGCGTTTATCGGTGGCGTGCACCGCATCGCCGCGCGTATTGACGGGCAGTGGGATCTGGTCGCGGGTGCGCTGTCGTCAGACCCGGTGCGCGCCCATGCCTCTGCTGCAACGCTGGGGATCGCGCCTGACCGCAGCTATGACAGTTTTGCGAAGATGGCACAGGCGGAAGCCGCGCGCGACGATGGCATCGACGCAGTGGCCATCGTGACGCCCAACCACATGCACGTGCCCGTGGCGCTGGCGTTTCTGCACGCGGGCATCCATGTCATCTGCGACAAGCCGCTTGCCTCGCAGATGCACGACGCCTTGCAGCTTGAACAGGTGCTTGCGGCCTCGGGCAAGCTGTTCGTTCTGACCCATAACTATTCCGGTTATCCGCTGATCCGGCAGGCGCGCGATATGGTCGCGCGCGGCGACCTTGGGCGATTGCGGCTGGTGCATGTGGAATATGTGCAGGACTGGCTGTCCGAACCGGCCAGCGGCAAACAGGCCGAATGGCGCACCGACCCCGCGCGCTCTGGCGCGGGCGGCGCGATTGGCGATATAGGAACCCACGCATGGCAACTGGCCGAATTCGTCACCGGCGAAACCCCCGAGGCGCTGGCCGCCGACCTGTCCAGCTTTGTCGAAGGGCGCGCGGTTGATGACAACGCACATGTGATGCTGCGCTATGCCAGCGGGGCACGCGGCATGCTCTGGGCGTCACAGGTCGCGGTCGGCAACGAAAACGCCCTGCGCCTGCGCATTCATGGGGACAAGGGCGGGCTGGACTGGGCACAGGAAAACCCCAACCAGATGCGCTTTACCCGCTTTGGCGCGCCCTCCCAGACCCTGACGCGCGGCGGCGCGGGCGCGACCGACGCGGGCCTTGCCACGACCCGCATACCGGCGGGCCACCCCGAAGGCTATCTCGAAGGCTTCGCAACCCTCTACCGCGAGGCCGCAGACGCGATCCGCCAGCATGACACGGTCCGATCATCCGCCCCCGACACGCTGCTGCCCGGACTTGCCGCCGGACTGTCAGGAATGCGCTTCATCGACGCCTGCCTCAAGTCATCGCAGGCAGGCGGCGTCTGGACCGCGACGCGGGCGACTTGACCAGAACCCTGATAAATCCCGATTCAATTCTGACCAGCCAACTGACCTCGCGCCCGCAGTTCTTTTGAATACTGCGGGCGCGAATGTCGTTCAGGCAGGGAGTCTCAAACAGCGTTACGATCTGCTTCTGCTCAAAGAGCCGGTCCCTGCGTCTGTCAGTTAAAGTACCAAGTCATCCCAAGCGATGCGCGCGTCGTCTTGGCGCGCTGCCGGGTGTAGATATCGGGATTTCCACCCGCACCAGCAATGTCGGTCCGGAAACTGCCGAAGTCCATGTAGTCAACACCTGCCCGCACCGCGACCGAAGGGGTGGCGCGGTATTCGACACCGACCCCGGCAAGCCAGCCATATTTGGTTTTGCTGCCGCTGATCGTGTTGCCGTGCTGGTCATGTGCAGAGCCGAAACGCCCCATCGCCAGACCTGCCTTGCCGTAAACAAAAAGGTTATCCTGTGCGAAACCGACACGCGGCGCAATCGAGGCCGTGTAATCCAAGCTCCTCTCGAAGCGCGGAAAGCCGCTTCTCAGATTCCCCGTGGTTGTCTCGCGTTTCAGGCCAACATGCGTGACATCAAGCTCAACCCCGGTCACAAGATTGTCCATCTGGAAATTGTAACCAGCATGAAGTCCCAGACTTGCGCGGCTTCCCGTGACACCCTGAAGGTCAAATCCCGCGAAGCTGTTCCACGGCGTATGAGCATCCATACCACCACTCAGCTTTGTGGCCGAAAGATGACCGCCGAGATATGCCCCGCTCCAGTCATTTGCCTGAGCACTGCCCGCGATACCTGCGACCATGATCGCTACTGCTGTAATTGTGTGTTTCATGACATCCCTCCTGCTTTTGAAACATCGTGATTCTATCAATTACCTTGGTAAAAGTCGTTGATTTGCATCAATATTTTTACGAAGAGGCTGGGTCTTGGGCTGGTTGTCGCTTTATCCTGCAATCAGATGCTGACAGCACGCCGGAAATTGCAATCAGAGGGTGCAAATGACCAAAACAAATCCAAGGAACAATGCCGCCCGTTGATGGGCGCACGTCGCGTCGCAACAGCGGCCACGCAATCAGGTCGGACGACGCAAGTTCGCATGACATCCATCAGCGGTCCGACTGACTTACCCCTGCTCGGGCACCAGTATCTCGCGCTTGCCGACATGGTTGGCGGGGGTGACAAGACCCTCGTCCTCCATCTGCTCGACCAGACGCGCGGCCTTGTTATAGCCGATGCCCAGCTTGCGCTGGATGTAGCTGGTCGAGCATTTGCGGTCCTGTATCACCACCTGCACGGCCTGATCGTACAGCGCATCCTCGCCCGTCGTGTTGCCACCCAGACCCAACACCGCATCAATATCCGCTTCCTTGTCGGATTCGGGACCATCGACCACACCAGACTTGTAATCCGGCGGGCCAAAGGATTTCAGGTGGTTGACAACTTCCTCGACCTCTTCGTCGCTGACGAACGGCCCATGCACCCGCACGATCCGCGACCCGCCAGCCATATACAGCATGTCGCCCATACCCAGAAGCTGCTCGGCCCCCTGCTCGCCCAGAATGGTGCGGCTGTCGATCTTGCTGGTCACCTGAAACGAAATCCGGGTCGGAAAGTTCGCCTTGATCGTGCCGGTAATCACATCGACCGACGGGCGCTGCGTTGCCATGATCAGGTGAATACCGCTCGCCCGCGCCATCTGCGC
>SKRW01000315.1 GCA_007118295.1 Paracoccaceae bacterium
CGCATGGCGCGCGACAGATCACCAATCTCATCGGGGCGGCCCGACAGATCCGGGATACGCACCCGCGCACCGGGGGCGTTCTTGCGCGCGTCTCGACGCTTGCCCAGTTCGGCCGCCATCGCAAGGTCAGCCAGCGGATTCGCAATGGTCGAGGCCAGCACAAAGCTCAGCCCGATCGAGACGAGCACCGCTATCACGAAAAACTGCAGCACCTGTTCATGGTCGTGGCGCATCAGGCGCGCCGTATCCTCGGCGTCGCGGCGCAAGAAAACGGCCCCCGCAAAGTCGCCGTCATGCACCACCGGCGCGCTCGCAGCCAGCCACATGCCGTCGCGCATGTCCCTGTGCGTGTGCTGGGCGGGCTCGCCAAGCTGGTTCTGGTCGAACATGGTCTGCGCGATGCGCGAAAACTCGGCAGCCGGGTCCGGCGTGCTGTGGTTGCCGGTCAGAAATGACATCCCCGACCAGATCGCGGCCAACATGTCGCTGATCACGGTCGAACGGTCCGGAAGGTCGCTCAGGTTGGGTTCTGTCGTGCCACGCAACTGCCCCAGCACAGCGCCGTCGGGACCGATGAAGAACATCTCGAAACGCCGGTCGAGCGACATTTCCTGCGCAAGAACGTCGCGCGTCGCCTCCAGATCGCCGGTGGCAGACACGATATCCGCGATGATCTGCACAGAGGTGCCCAGCATCTCTTCCTGCTGGCGCAAGAGCGAGTCGCGAAACGGGTTGGTGAACAGGATACCCGCGATCAGCACGACGAGCGCAATAAGGTTGAACAGGACGATCTTGCGCGCAAGGGGCGAACTGGAGATGCTGAACAGCCCACGTCTTGCGCGCGTGTCGCGCACCTCATTCTCGACAGCATCACCCGGTCCGACCCAGTCATCCCCAAGGACGATATCGGTTCTCGACCCTACAGCCTCCGTCCGCACTCTCTCACCCGCTCGCTCTGGGGGTTCTCCCCCGTGAATGCCTGTCAGGCCTCGTTATACTTGTAGCCTATTCCATACAGTGTCTCGATCGACGAGAACTCATCATCAACGCTGCGCATCTTCTTGCGCAAACGCTTGATGTGGCTGTCGATAGTGCGGTCATCGACATAGACCTGATCCTCATAGGCCACATCCATCAACTGATCCCGCGACTTCACGACGCCGGGGCGTTGTGCAAGCGCCTGCAGCAACAGAAACTCAGTGACAGTCAGGGTAACATCGTCGCCCTTCCACTTTACCTGATGGCGCAGCGGGTCCATTTCGAGATTGCCGCGCACAAGCACTTTCGCTTCCTCGCCGCCCTCGATTTCCAGTTCGCTGGCCTGTTTGCGGCGCAGAAGCGCGCGGATGCGTTCTACCAGAAGGCGTTGTGAAAAGGGCTTCTTGACGTAATCATCCGCGCCCATGCGCAGCCCCAGAACCTCGTCAATCTCATCATCCTTGGAGGTCAGGAAGATGATCGGCATCTGGGTCTTCTGACGCAAGCGCTGCAGCAGTTCCATCCCGTCCATACGCGGCATCTTCATGTCCAGAACGGCCATATCCGGCATACGCCGGTTGAACGCGTCAAGCGCGGACTGTCCGTCATTGTAGGTTTCTACCTCGAAGCCCTCGGCTTCCAGACAGATGGAAACTGATGTCAGAATATTGCGGTCATCATCGACCAAAGCGATTTTTGACATAGCCTGCCCTTTTCAACTGCTCAATCATGGCGATATCGCCTTATTTTTGCCATATCCTTGTCCATTCCCCTGCGAGACGCAACAAAATACCGACACCCCAGCGATTTGCTGTAGTGATTCGCGCCGCGACTGTGCGAATTGGCAACACATTGATGTCACGCCTGTCTTGATATTGCGCTAACGTCCGCTTGGTTGCGCTAACGGGCTTAATCGAGCCTAGGCTTTGCCGCAATCCGGGTGTTATAGCCAACTCAACGCGCCGGGGCATCGTGCCTGCGGTGACCTTCTGGAACGAATGCGCAAAGCGACCATCAGGCCAAGGCATTGAGCAGCCACGGCACGCCAAATGGAGCAGTCAACATGACATCACCCCGAGTGAACCCCAAAAAGCGCCTGGAAGATCAAGGCATTACCGGCCTGGCCCGCGCACATTACAATCTGCTGGAGCCTGCCCTTGTCGAAGCCGCGATTGCGCGCGGCGAAGGCCATCTGGGGCTGGGCGGGGCCTTTCTGGTGTCGACCGGGTCCCATACCGGACGCTCGCCCAAGGACAAGTTTGTGGTGCGCACTCCCGAAGTCGAAGACACGATCTGGTGGGAAAACAACGCCCCAATGGCCCCCGAGGCGTTCGACCGGCTGGAGCAGGACATGCTTGCCCATCTCGAAGGGCGCGAACTTTTCGTGCAGGATCTTTATGGTGGCGCTGACCCGGAACACCGGCTGGATGTGCGCGTGGCGACCGAACTTGCGTGGCACGGGCTGTTCATTCGCCACCTGTTGCGCCGCCCCGAGGCCCATGAACTGGCGCGTTTTGACCCCGAATTCACGATCATCAACTGCCCGAGTTTCAAGGCCGACCCCGCGCGGCATGGCTGCCGGTCCGAGACCGTGATCGCGCTGAACCTCACGCGCAAGCTGATCCTGATCGCCAATACCGCCTATGCTGGCGAGAACAAGAAATCCGTTTTCACCCTGCTGAACTACCTGCTGCCCGGCAAGGGGATCATGCCGATGCATTGCTCGGCCAACCATGCGCTGGACGACCCGGATGACGCGGCCGTGTTCTTTGGCCTGTCGGGCACTGGCAAGACCACGCTCAGCCAGGACCCCTCGCGCATGCTGATCGGCGATGACGAGCATGGCTGGTCGGACGCAGGCATCTTCAATTTCGAGGGCGGGTGCTACGCCAAGACAATCAACCTCGACCCGGATGCCGAGCCCGAGATTTACGCGACCACCTCGCGCTTTGCATCAGTGGTGGAAAACATGGTGTTCGACCCTGACACGCTGGAACTGGACTTCAGTGATGACAGCCTGACGGCGAACATGCGCGTAGCCTACCCGCTGGACGCTGTCTCGAACGCTTCGCCGACCTCGCTGGGCGGAGTGCCCAGAAATATCATAATGCTGACCTGCGATGCCTTTGGGGTGCTGCCGCCGATTGCGCGACTGACACCAGCGCAGGCGATGTATCACTTCCTGTCTGGTTTCACCTCGAAAGTGGCCGGGACCGAACAGGGCGTGACCGAGCCGCAGCCGACTTTCTCGACTTGCTTTGGCGCGCCCTTCATGCCGCGCCGCCCCGAGGTCTACGGCAAGTTGTTGCAGGAAAAGATCGCTCAGACGGGCGCCGAGTGCTGGCTGGTCAATACCGGCTGGACTGGCGGGGCCTATGGAGCAGGCTCGCGCATGCCGATCAAGGCGACGCGCGCGCTGCTGAGTGCGGCGCTTGATGGCTCGTTGCGCGCGGTCGAATTCCGGCGCGATCCAAATTTCGGCTTTGACGTGCCTGTGTCGGTGGCGGGCGTGCCTGACGTCTTGCTGGACCCGCGCCAGACCTGGGCCGATGCATCTGCCTATGATGCGCAGGCTGCAAAGCTGGTGGCGATGTTCGCAGAGAATTTTGCGCAATACGCACCCTATATCGACGATGAAGTGAAGCAGGCCGCAATCGGCTGATCCTGACGGACCGGCAGCCTGACCTGATTGTGAAAGCCGCGCCGGAAGACCGGCGGGGCTTTCAGGATCTTTCTTGTGAGGGGGCTTTGCCCCCGTCCCGCAAGCGGGACTCCCCCAGGATATTTTTGCAAAGATGACGGGGCGGGGCTGCGGGCTTATCGGATCTGGCAGGCTCTGTACCCCAGACGCGGACACAGAAAGGCGCGGAAGGGTCTGGTGCGACCCGGCATGTGCACCGGAAACGATACCGCCTAACCGTCACAGATATTCAGCAGACTGACCCATTGGCCATCGCTCAGAAGCGTATTGCTGGCAGGCTCGCCCGCCAAGGGATCGCGCGCGCGCAGCGCAGTGCCCAGTTCTGCGACAGCGGGATCCAGCGGGTTGGGGTTGTCGACCAGCGGGCGGGTCGACAATTCAACCCGCGCAAACCGTTCGAGCAGGCTGTCGAGTTCGGGCAGGGCCATGGGCGCGCGATAGATGGCGGCAGCATAGCCCCGCGCCGAGGCATCGGGCAGTTCGCCCGAGGTCAGCAGCCGAAAGGTCGCGACCACGCCCGCATGGCGCAAGAGCGGGCGCAACGGGTCCTCTTCGGCGCTGCGCTGCGCAGCCATCAGGATCGCACCGGCCAGGGCCTCGGCGCTCTCGGCCTCGTATAGCAGGCGTGCATCCACGATATACAGGCGTCCCATGACATGCTGAACGCGGGGCTGCGGGGAAGGCAGGCCGCGCATGACCACAATGCGTGCCGGATTCTGGAACAGCGCGCGCTGCAATGCGCCAAGCGCTGGATCGCCATAGGCGCTATGGCAACTCTGGGCACCGCCGCGCACCAGATCGAGGCGCAGTTTCTCGGCGAACTCGACCCGGCGCGCCATCGGAACAACCGAGGCCGTGTGTTCGACCAGTGCGGGCGGGACGATCACGGCGCCGCCCACCAGAACCGCCGCGCTGAGCAGCGCGAGGATCGGGCGGCGCAGACGCGATGCCAGACTGCGCTGCGGTCGCAATGCCGCCTGCAACTGCTTAAGTGCCTCGATCAGCCAGTCGTCGTCCAGTTCCAGCACTTCGCCGAGGTCGCCTTCGGGGCTGTAGCGCGCGGGCCGCTTGCCCGGATTGAGCCGCATCACGGCAGGCAGCGACCAATGGCTGAGCACGCGCATGTTGCGCCCATCCGATATGACCAGCGTCGAGTCCCCAAAGCTGACCACCACCTCGCGGCGCTGATCCTCGGGGGAAGACACCCAGAGTCCGGGACCTTCAAGACGTGTGTATTTATCGAGCGCGGTCATGCCGCCTGCCTGCTCTTGTTCTTTCGTCGCACGCTATACCATGTCCGGGGCCAAGGCCAGCAATCACAAATCGCGCACCAGCGCCCGCAATTCAAATTTCTGTATCTTGCCGGTAGAGGTCTTGGGCAATTCCATGAAGACCACGCGCTTGGGCGTCTTGAACCCGGCCAGCCGTTCGCGGCAAAAGGCGATCAGTTCTTCTTCGCTGACTTCGCTTCCCGGCCTGATCTCGATACAGGCACAGGGCACCTCGCCCCATTTCGTGTCCGGCTTGGCCACGACCGAGGCCAGCCCCACTGCCGGGTGCTTCATCAGGACGCCCTCGACTTCGACCGAGGACACATTCTCGCCGCCTGAAATGATGATATCCTTGGCCCGGTCCGCGATCTTGATATAGCCATCGGGGTGCTGAAAGGCGATGTCGCCCGAATGGAACCAGCCGCCCTGAAACGCCTCACGGGTAGCGTCGGGGTTGCGGTAGTAGCCCTTCATCACCCCATTGCCGCGATGCATGATCTCGCCCAGTGCGGCCCCGTCGCGCGGTATGGGGCCCATGGCGTCTGGGCGCATGACGGTCAGACCCTCCATGAAGGGCATGGCTATGCCGGTGCGGGCCTTGACCTCGGCGCGGGCGTCGCCGTCCAGATCGTCAAACCCTTCGTGCCACAGGCATTCTGCATCGGGGCCGTAGGTTTCGGTCAGCCCGTAAACCTGTGTCACATTGAAACCCAGCGGTTCGATGGCGGCAAGCGTCGCTGCAGCCGGGGGCGCACCGGCGGTAAACACCTCGACCACATGATCAAAGGGCAGCCGTTCGTCTTGCGGGGCATTGATGATGGTCTGCAACACGATGGGGGCGCCACCGAAATGCGTGGCCCCTTCGACGCTGATCGCGTGATAGACACCGCGTGCCGTTACATCGCGCAGGCAGATCATCGTGCCACCCAGAACAGGTAGCATCCATGGATGGCACCACGCATTGCAATGGAACATGGGCACGATGGTCAGATAGCGCGGAAACAGCGTCATGCGCCACGAGACCGGTTGCGACAGGGTCGAGAGATAGGCCCCCCGATGCGAATAGACCACGCCCTTGGGTTTGCCAGTGGTGCCGGATGTATAGTTGAGCGCGAGGCTCTCCCACTCATCCTCGGGCATGATCCAGTCGAAACCGGGATCGCCTTGCGCCAGAAACGCTTCATAGGCAGGATACGCGCCCGATGGGGCAAAGCCTGCCTCTTGGTCGGCAACCTCGATCACCAGCGGCGGTTGCGCGAGTCTTGCGCAGGCGGCACGCACCAGATCCAGCAGCGCGCCATCGGCCAGCAGCACCTTTGCGCCACCATGGTCCAGAATATAGGCGACTGTATCGACATCCAGCCGCGTGTTGATCGCGTTCAGCACCGCGCCGCAGGCCGGCACTGCGAAATGCGCTTCGGCATGGGCGGGAATATTGGGCAGCAGGGTCGCGACCACATCGCCGGGCCTTGCCCCACTCGCTGCAAGGGCCGATGCAAGCTGGCTCACGCGGCGATGATAGGTCTGGAAGCTGTGCCGTGTGGACCCGTAGACAATCGCCTCGCGTCCCGCAAAGACATCGGCCGCGCGGCGCAGATGCGACAGCGGCGACAGGGCGACATGATTGGCCTTGCATTTCTCCAACCCGGTTTCGTCCGCAAGCCAGCCCATGTCATTCCTCCCTAGCTGTTTTTCTGTGCCCTCGGGCGCCCTGCCCGCCTTTTCGCTGGCCACAACCACAGGATAGGGCAATCGGACACGAAATTGTCCAGTTGTTTTCGCGATTTCGCCGCAACCGTAGCGCTAGTCTTGGTTAATTAGGCAAGGACATCAGAAACTGACCCTGGAGAGAGGCCGAGCATGTTCCATAATAAAGCCCCTGTCAGTATTTTCTCAGTGCGATCTGGCAAACAGTACAAGCCAGCCAAGAATGACGACCTGAAAGCAACCAATTCGACCAGCCTTTACGACAGCGCGCTGCGCGAGGATGGCTTGATGCCCGGCACAATGGTCGCGGCGGCGGATGGCTGGCGTCCGGTCGAAAGTATCCAGCCCGGCGAATGCGTCATGACATTTGACAATGGCATGCGCGAAGTCGTCGAGAACCGGAGGATTTCGCTCTCATACAGCACCATTCCAAAGCGCAAGACATTTGTGATGCATATTCCGTGCGGTGCATTGGCCAATCGCAGCGATATGACGCTGATGCCAATGCAGGAAGTCATCATCGAATCCGACAAGGCAGAACTCACCTATGGCGACCCGTTCGTGCTGATGCCGAGTCTGCTGTTGACGGGTTACAGGGGTATCTCGAAAACGCCCGTGACCGGAGATATCATCCTCTCGATGCTCTTGTTCGAACGCGAGCAGGTGGTCCAGACCAATGGTGGCTTGCTGACACTTGCGCATGCGCATAGCAGCCTGTCGCCGCTGACCATGGCGACGCCGAACCGGTTTGACCGGTATCTGCGCCTGACGCCTGCGCAATTGCGCGGATTGATCGACTGGGAGCAGCCATCAGAGCAACCCGGCCCGGCTTTCGCCGGGCAGAGCGTCGATGCTGTTCACGCGGCCCTAGAAGCACGCGCCTCGTAAAAGGCGCGGTCGGACCCGGCCATCTGACGCAAGAGTTCGGGGGCGCGGAATCGCGCCCCGAAACGCGTTTCCAGATCGTCACAGACCGACACCGCAAAGCCTGCGCCCAGCATGTCGAGCCATGAAAACGGACCGCCCGACCAGGGTGCAAAGCCCCAGCCCAGAATTGCGCCCACATCGCCCTCGCGGATGTCCGTCAGAACACCTTCTTCCAGCGCGCGCACAGCTTCGAGCGACTGCGCAAACATCAGACGGTGCTGAACGGTAATCAGATCGGGCTGCGCATCCGCCACCGGGAATTTTGCCGACAGCCCGGACCAGAGCCCCTGACGCTTGCCTTTCTCATCATAGGCATAAAATCCGGCGCTCGCCTTGCGTCCCGGTCGTTCCTGTTCGACCATCCAGAACACGACCTCATCGACATCGCCATCGGGATAGGCATCACCCATTGCAGCGCGTGTCGCCTTGGCGATCTTGGCCCCCAGATCAAGGCTGGTTTCGTCCACCAGTTGCAACGGCCCCAGCGGCATGCCCATCAGCTTGGCCGCATTCTCGACCAGTGCAGGGGCCACGCCCTCGCGCACCATGCGCATGCCCTCATTGATATAGGGGATGATGCAGCGGTTGGCATAGAAGAACCGCGCATCATTGACGACAATCGGTGTCTTGCGGATCTGGCGCACGAAATCCAGCGCCTTGGCCACGGCCCGGTCGCCGGTCTGCTTGCCTCGAATGATCTCGACCAGCAGCATCTTGTCCACCGGACTGAAGAAATGGATGCCGATGAACTGTTCCGGGCGGCTGGAGGCTTTCGCCAGATCGCTGATCGGCAGGGTCGAGGTATTGGTCGCAAAGATCGCCCCCTTCCCCAACACAGCCTCGGCCTGAGCCGTCACGCCGGCCTTGATCTTCGGGTCCTCGAACACGGCTTCGACCACCAGATCGCAGCCTTTCAGCGCGTCATATTCGGTCGTAGCTGTGATTCGCCCCAGCACCTCAGCTTTCTTAGCCTCCGTGACCTTGCCACGTTTCATGCCCTTGTCGAGCAAGCCCTCGGAATAGCTCTTGCCCTTGTCCGCAGCGTCCTGCTTGGCGTCGATCAGCACCACCTCGATGCCCGCATTGGCCGCAACATAGGCAATCCCCGCGCCCATCATGCCCGCGCCCAGCACGCCCAGTTTGCGCACCTTCTCATCTGCCACGTCAGGCCGGTTCGCGCCCTTCTCCAGCGCTTCCTTGTTGATGAACAAGGACCGGATCATCGCACCGGAGGACGGGTTCATCAGCACATGCGTGAACCAGCGCGCCTCGATCTTCAAGGCCGTGTCAAAGGGCACCATTGCCCCTTCATAGACCGCTGACAAAAGCGCCTTGGCCGCCGGATAGACACCTTGCGTCTTGCCATTGATAATGGCTGACGCGCCGACAAAGGTCATGAACCCTGCCGGATGATAGGGTGCTCCACCCGGCATCTTGTAGCCTTTGGCATCCCATGGCTTGACCAGATCGGGATCTTTCGCGGCCAGCACCCATTCGCGTGCGCGTGTCAGCAATTCTTCGCCCGGCACGATTTCATCAATGATTCCTGCCGCTTTCGCCTTCTTCGGCTCCGACAGCTTGCCTTCCAGCAGGAAGGGGGCCGCGCCCATGGCGCCCATCTTGCGCGCCAGTCGTGTGGTTCCGCCTGCTCCGGGGAAAATGCCCACCATGATTTCCGGCAAGCCGATCTTGGCCTTTGGGTTGTCCGCCGCGATGATCAGGTGACAGGCCAGCGGTATCTCCAACCCGATGCCCAGCGCCGTGCCGGGCAGTGCCGCAACAACCGGCTTGCCGCCTTTCAGGGTCTTGGGGTCCATGCCCGCGCGCTCGATCTTGCGCAGGACGTGATGCATAGACATGATGCCCTCGAACAGCCCCTTTTCCGGCTGGTCCCCGGCCATCTCCTTCATCTTGGCGATGACATTCAGGTCCATCCCGCCTGCGAAATCTGCCTTGCCAGAGGTGATGATGACACCCTTGACCGCCGCATCGTCCAGCGCCGTGTCGATATGCGCATCAAGTTCGCGCAGGCCCTCCATGGACAGTACATTCATCGACTTGTCCGGAATGTCCCATGTTATGGTTGCGACACCCTCGTCATCGACGGAATAATGAAAATCGGTCATCTCAGTTCCCTCCGCTTGGCAGATCGCGGGGTCCGGCCCAGTCACTGCCATCATGATATGTAAATCGGTTTCCCGCGTCCGAGATGTGAACCTTCATGTCCACATCGACATAGGTGCAGATGTCTTCCTCGACCTTGGTGCCCACGACCAGAAACCGCGCCACCGCGTCGGTGCGGTTCATGAACCGGTGCCCGTTCGCCACCCCGGCCTTCCATGCCGCGCATGCGCCCGGCTGCATCTCGGTCTCGCCATCATCCTCGACCAGCGTCAGCACCCCATCCAGCACGATGGCAAATTCATCCTCGCGCAGATGCCAGTGGCGCAGCGAGGCGACAGCGCCGGGTTGCAACGTCACGATATTGACGCCGAACTGCGTCAATCCTGCCAGATCACCCAGCAGTTGCGCAGAACGCCCGGCCATCTGGCTGGCATAGGGTTCCGGATAGGATGACCCTGCCCGAACCGGGGCCTGCGAAAGATCGAGCTTCGGCATCAGACGCGCTCGATGATCGTGGCCGCACCCATGCCGGAGGCAACGCACAACGTCGCCAGCCCCGTGCCCTTGCCTGTGCGTTCCAATTCGTCCAGCAAGGTGCCGATGATCATCGCCCCTGTCGCGCCCAGCGGGTGCCCCATCGCGATAGAGCCGCCATTGACGTTGACGCGATCCGCATCGACCGCGAACGCCTGCATGAACCGCAGCACGACCGACGCAAAGGCCTCGTTGACCTCGAACAGGTCAATGTCGGAAATCTGCATGCCAGCATCGCGCAGAATCTTTTCCGTCACAGGCACGGGGCCGGTCAGCATGATGGTTGGATCTGTGCCAATCCGGGCCGTCGCACGAATGCGTGCCCTTGCTTTCAAACCATATTTTTCGCCAAATTCTGCATTTCCGATCAGCACACCGGCTGCACCATCGACAATGCCCGACGAATTGCCTGCATGGTGGATATGTTCGATTTGTTCAAGGTGGGGATATTTCATCAAGGCCACCTTGTCGAAGCCCGGCATCACCTCGCCCATCTCTTTGAAGGCTGGTTTCAATGCGCCAAGGCTCTGCATATCCGTTCCGGGGCGGATATATTCGTCCCGATCCAGAATGGTCAGCCCGTTGATATCCGTCACCGGAATGACCGACCGCGCAAAGCGCCCTTCCTGCCACGCCGCAACAGCGCGCTTCTGGCTTTCGACCGCCAGCGCATCCGCCATCTCGCGGGTGAAACCATATTCAGTGGCGATGATGTCGGCCGCTATGCCTTGGGGGACGAAATACTGATCCATCGCCACTGACGGGTCCACGGCCACTGCCGCCCCGTCCGACCCCATAGCCACGCGGCTCATCATCTCGACCCCGCCTGCGACATAGGCCATGCCGACACCGCCCTGCACCTGCCCTGCGGCCAGATTGACAGCCTCCATGCCTGACGCACAGAACCGGTTGATCGCCAGCCCCGGCACCTGCTCGTCAAAATCAGACGCCATCACAGCCGTCCGCGCAAGGCATCCGCCCTGCTCGCCCACCTGCGTGACATTGCCCCAGATCAGATCCTCGATCGCGCGCGTGTCCAGATCGTTGCGCGCCTTGAGCGCATTCAGCACCACTGCAGACAGGCGAACAGCCGTGACCTCATGCAGGCTGCCATCGGCCCGGCCCTTGCCGCGCGGCGTGCGGATGGCGTCATAGATATAGGCGTCGGTCATGAATTCCCTCTCTTTCACGAAGTCGGTTGCACCCGGTCGGCAGGCGCGCCGGGCATCAGGTCATAGGGGTGTTTCCAGCCCGGCAAAGCTGCAATCTGGTCCAGCCAGCGATCAATCGCGGGCCAGGCAGAACGGTCAAAGCCAAAAGGCTCGGGGTAGAACAGGTAGCCACAGCAGGCGAAATCCGCGATGGACGGGCCACTGCCCGCGATCCAATCACGCGCGGTCAGATGCCCGTCCAGCAGCTTGCAGGCATCGCGCACCCGCGCCTGCTGAAACGCGATCACGGGGTCCGGGCGTTTCTCTGCAGGCAGGAAGTTGCCCAGAAACCGGGCAGACCCGGCATTGGCCGAGAATTTATGCGCGTCCCAGAACAGCCAGCGCAGGATCTCGTCCTGCGCGTCCGCATCCACGCCCTGAAACCGCCCCGTCTTCCGGGCGATATGGCGCAGTATGACCGCAGACTGGGTCAGGACCTGTCCCCCATCCTCCAGCACCGGGACCTCGCCCATGGGGTTCAGCGCGCGAAAACCGGGGCTCCGTGTTGCGCCACCGAAAAAATCGACCCAGACTGGCTGCCAGTCCAGCCCCGCAAGTTCGAGTGTCAGCGCCACCTTGTAGGCATTGCCACTTTCGCCAAAACAGTGCAGTCGCATCGCCTCTCCTCCCGTGGAGTGCATGTTGTCAGCCGTTTAGCATGAGTATTTCTGGCAAGATGAAACCTGCATCCAGTAAGGGGCCATTAACCTTAACGCGCTATTATCGCAGATGCGGTACAGGCTGGAGAGCCGATGACCGCGCAAGGTGAAGCCGCCCCGTCCTGATGACGCCGGGCGCCGAGGGGCGGGGCGCATTTGGCTGGTTTCATCTTGCCCCAAATACTCCCGCCGGAGGCGTCCTGACGTCATTTCTTCCGCTCCTCCAGTTCCGAATTGAACAACCGCAATCTGTGGCCAAGATTATCCGCATCCGTCACGGACTCGAAATTTTCGAACAGGAAGGACAGCGCCTCTCCCTCATCCAGACCAGCCTCTTGTGCGAAGCGGCGCAGGCGACGATAGCCATCCTCGGTCATGGCCACATTGAAACGACGGGTCAGTCGAAAGCGCTTGGGCATCTGTGTCTTCTCCAG
>SKRW01000301.1 GCA_007118295.1 Paracoccaceae bacterium
ACGCGCTGCTGGAGGGGTTGCGCGGGCGGGCAGATCCGGATGGGACAGGTGTCCGGCTGATCGGGCTGACCGATTATGTGGACACACAGGTGCGCCGCCTGAGCAATGGCAAGCAACTGCCTGTCTATCACTTGCCCAGCACGACCAATTTCGTGCTGACCCGACCATGAGGGCCATTCTGGCCGCATTCTTCTGGGTTGTCGCCTTTTCGGCCATGGCCGCAGACTGTCCCGAAGGCGACGGGCCGTT
This sequence comes from Paracoccaceae bacterium, assembly GCA_007118295.1. GTDB lineage: Bacteria > Pseudomonadota > Alphaproteobacteria > Rhodobacterales > Rhodobacteraceae > Roseinatronobacter. The sequence continues at coordinate 250 of SKRW01000301.1, forward strand.
TCCAGCGCAGTATGCGGACGCTGGCCTCTTCCTGCCTGCGCTGGAAGCGCTGTCAGGTCAGCCTGACCGGGTGGCACCCCTCGCGGCGGTTGTCGTGCCGCATCACCTTGTCGTCCCTGATCTGATCGCGGGTGGCATTGCGTTGGCCCGAACGCAGCAGCCAGAGCGCATACTGTTGCTGTTTCCCGATCATTTCAATCGCACCGGGCGCGGCTTTGCCACGACGCGCCGCGCCTTTGAAACAGTCCTTGGGACAGTGCCAAATGACACGGGGGCCACACAGACGCTTGTCAATGCCGGCATTCCGGAATCGTGCCTTTTTGGCGCGGATCACGGCATCGGCGCGCTCTTGCCGTTTGTGGCGCGTCTGTTGCCCGATGTGCCCATCATCCCGGTTGCCCTGTCCATCCACAGCCGCCCCGAGGCATGGGACCGGCTGGCAGCGCTGCTTGCACCACTTGCCGGGCCGGAAACGCTGATCCTGCAATCCACCGATTTTTCGCATTACCTGCCCCATCACGAGGCCCGTCTGCGCGACCAGCAGGTGCTGAACATCCTTGCAGCGGATGATGAGGACGCCCTGCTGCGCCTGACGCAGCCCGACCATATCGACAGCCTCGCCGCACTCTATCTGACACGCAAGCTCACACAGGGCCGTGCTGCACCGATCGTGCTGGCCAACCGCAACCAGCAAGAGCTAAGCCACGCGCCCCTTGCAGAAACCACCAGCTATATGGTGATCGCCTTTGCGGACCATCTGGGGCCGATGCCTGCGCAGATGTTTGATGAAACGATCCTTGTTCTGGGTGGCGATCTGTTTCTGGGCCGCAACCTGCCGCGCATGCTGGCAGATGAACTCGCCACAGAACGCCTTGCCGAGCATGCCCTGCGCGCCACTGGCGGCAGTCCGCTATTCGTTAATCTGGAAGGTGTGCTGTTGGAAGAAATGCCTCCTGACCTGCCCCATCTGACATTGGGGATGCCTGCAGATGTGGCAGCCTACTGGCTGGAGAGACTGAATATTGGCGCCGTCGGGCTGGCCAACAACCATGCCGAGGATCTTGGACCCACCGGGCTGATCGCCACCAAGGACACGCTGGACAAGATGGGTGTGCTGCCTGTCACCCACGCCACCACACTTGCCCTGCCGCGCCTGTCGCTTGTCGCACTCAGCGATCTTTCCAACACGCGCGCGCCCTACCAGGACATGATTACCTCGCAGGATCTGGACAGCCTGTTGCAGCTTGATGCGCGGGTCCCGGTTACTGCGTTTTTCCATTGGGGTCGCGAGAAGGCGGACCTACCCGGTCCACGCGAACGCCATCTGGCACGCGAAGCGCTCCGCCGTGGGGCGAGTGTCATTGTCGGCAGTCACCCGCACCTGGCATCTGACAAACCCGAGATTCTGGATGGGGGCGATGCGATCGTGTTCTGGTCGCTGGGGAATTTCCTGTTTGACCAGACTGGCACCGACGTGTCCGGCGCGCTAATCGAACTGAGGATGTTTCCGCAAGGCACGGTTTTTGCCCGCCAACTGCCCTTGCCCAACCTGTTTGACGCCGCCCGAGGTGTTGCCCTGTCGAGATAAATGTTGCTTTGGCGCAAATTGCGGCCCTATCGTTTCAAAGCCATTTCAAGGACACTGATTATGCGACTTGCCCAAGCCCCTGTTCTGATCTGTTTGCTAAGCATCTCTCTGGCCGACACCGCGCGCAGCGAATATGCTTCGCAAGCGCAGGTATTCTACGACCAGACCGACGGCACCGTTATCCGCCGGATGGTCAGGATCGCCGACCCCGAACCCGCGATGGGCCTTGGCTTTCGCTGGGAACCAGCGGCAGCAAACCATACCGCACTCGATGAAGAGGGTCGCGCGCAGGGCGCGGGCCGCGTGGTCTGGCGGTTGCCGGGCCTGTCGGCGCATGACCCGCGCGCGTGGCATCACATATATGAGGGAGAATTGCACCACGGCCGGTTTCATGGCGAGGGTCGGCTGCGATGGCGCGACGGGCGTGAGGTTGCGGGCAGTTTCGCGCATGGACAATTGCACGGCAAGGGACATATCCGGGACGCCGAAGGGAATGTGACCGAAGGCATGTTTGCCATTGGCGTCCTGCAGGCCGAAGGCACCTACCGCGCGCGGGCCGGTTGGGTCTGGCACGGCCCGTTTCAGGATGGCGTGATGCATGGAGACGGGCGCATGACCGAGGCGGGTGGGCGGCGCTATCCGGTCCGCATGCAGAACGGCCAGCCCGCAAGCACCCCCCCTGCGAATCTTAGCGCGCATCCCCTGATCGCAGGACTGCGTCCCGCGCAGAGCGGCCCCAGCATGGCTGATCGCAGCGAGATTTCCATCTATATCGACCAGCGCCTCGCCGCCAACCAGTGGGCGTCGTATTTTGACCGTGTCGAGGGCGATCAGGTTGTCATCCAGCCCGGCACAGATGCTCTCATCGATATGTGGAATGGAGAGCCAACCAGCATTGTCCGGATGATGCTTGGCGATGCAATGCCAGAGGATTGGGCCGACACACGTGCGCTGACCGTGATCGCGTTGAACACGCCGGATGGGGAGCGCGTCACGCTGGATGACCTGAGCCTTCAGGTCGACGTCAGTGCCCCGCATCTACGGCCCATGCTGATGGAAAACGATCATATGGGCTGCGTGCCGTTCCAACCCAGTTTCAATTTCGTCAATCACGGCTGGGGTGCGGTTGAGAATCCGCGCCTGCGCGTGCGCTTTGCCCACCCTGCCGATGTTGACTATGACGACCCCACCAGGACCGAGCCCAGCAGCGCCTGGGTTTCGCTGCCTCTGTCCGGCTTTGATGAGGGTGGCGACGTGAACCTGCGCGATGCCTTGGGTGCGCTTGGTGTTCCTGTGGATCAGTTGCAGTCAGCTAGTTTCGAATGCGACAGCGTGGGCGCGTTCTACGAATGTGCACGGGCCGCCGTAAACTCGGGGCTGTTCGGCGAACTCGCACCCTTCGTTTCGCAGGGCTATGGCAAGTTGCTAGTGACCACGGCACTTGCCGAATTGACCTATGACTACACCGACCATTTCGGCGAGGTCTATACCGATACGCGCCATTTTGATGTGCCCGTCTCGCTAGGCTTTGTCGATGTTGCAGTCAGCATGGCTGAATGCGGCGCCGGAGGCGCATGGCCAACCGAGGCGCGCCAGTTTCATGACATTACCCTGCCCACAGATCAGTCCGGTTACGCCATGGACCTGCCAATACGCGGGAACCGCACCCTCGCCTCGCTCGAATATGGGGTGAAATTCCATGCAGCACGGTCCTCGGTCCATGTCTTGCAGGCGCAGGCAAGGTTCTCTGACGGGTCAGTGCGGCTGTCACCGCAAACCTACCTCTATTTCGTGAACCCGCGCCTGCCTGATTTCACAACCGCGCTGGTGCCTTCGACCTGCACCCTGAACATGGATGATACAGGAATGTGCTGATCCGACACCCGGCCCGGTCACTCGGCCGGGGCGGTCGCATTCCCAAGGTTTTCAGTGACAATCTCCATCACAGAAAGCCAGAATGCCTGCTCGGTCTGCTCTGCCTCTGCGATGCGGCGGGCCAGTTCGGTGGGGGCCTGTGCCTGATAGCGGTCGTGAAATTCGGCAGCAGCAAGGACATGATCAACCGGGCATCCATCCGTGCGGATATCCCATACAGGGGCCGCGCGTTCGCGCGTGCCGCAGCGAATGTCAGGCTCCATATCCAGCCGCAACAACCCTGCCAGATCGCCAAGGACAAGCGGTGAGTCGCCGAAATAGCTGTGGCCCAGCACATCGGCCACGATTTCCGAGGCATCCAGCGTGAACAGCCCCGCAAGGCGCAAAGGCTCGCCGGTCGAGTCGCCAGCGCGCGGCGCACCATGGATTCGGCGCGACACCAGCAGTGCCCGGTCATTGCGCGACGCATAGAGCGAGACACTGCGTGCACGTTTCGAGATCAGGTCAAGCCGCACCTGCATTTCATTGCGGTCCACATCTGGTGCCCCCAGAACGATGTGGCCCAGTTCACGATCCGGGAAATCACGCAGAAACACATCGAGTGCTTCCAGCAGATAGCGATTGCCCATGGAATGCGCGATGACATGCAGACGCCCGGTGCCGCGTGTGACAATTTCCAGAAACTCCGCAAGCGCCGGGCGCGTGGCCAGAACGTTGTTGGCGTCCTGCAGGTAGCTCAGCAGGGTTCCCCGCGACGGCCACGAATAGTATAGCGCCTGTCCCGGAAACTCCAGATCATGCGCCAGTTGAGCCGCGCGCAGGGCGCCGTCATGAAAGCTGACATTATAGCCATGGATGAACAACAGGCGGTCCTCTGCGCCGCAACAGTCCGTGCTGAAGGCCTCTTTGGCCAGAGCCTCGATTTGCGCAAGGACAACATGCTGCATCGGGTCCAGATGCTGGGTCAGCCCCCAGAGCGCCGGTCGTTCGATCCGGCCTGGCCTGTGCGATTGCGGGATGGTGACAGTCAGTTGCCCAAGGCTGAGATCAGACAACTCGACACCGAAACGCGCTGCAGGGTCACTGACACCCGTGTCATTGCGATTGGTGCCAAACCAGACCGGGAGGGCGTGGGGCTTGCCAATCTGGCGGACACCTTCGGGTGCGGCAAGCCTCGCTTCCAACGCAGCGATTTCAGCCTCGATCACTGGCAGATCAGCCGAACCCTTGGCCAGATCGCGCAGCACCAGCAGACGCGGCAACAAGGCAGGATTTTCATCGCCCAAGCGCTGCACTGCGGCCTCGTAGGCCAGAAACGCCATCTCGATGGCCTCTGACACATTCCCCAGCCGCATATAGGCTTCGATCAACAGGTCCAGGACCTGCGTGCGCAGCGCCGCTTCTAAAGGCAGGATCGCGTTCATGTCACCAAGCAGGTCCAGAGCCAGAGAATGCTGGCCCTGCTCCACGGACAAGCGCGCAAGTTCAAGGCGCATTTCGGGTGTATCGTCAAAAACCAGCAATTCTGCGACCGCAGCGGGAGACAGCGCGCCCCCGTCCAGAATGGCCTGAAACTGCTCGAACGCAGCACGGTCGGGCAGATCATCCGGCGACTGGGCCAGCCCCGGTGCACCGCGCACGACAATTGCCAAGGCAAGTATCACGCCGATCAGTGATTTGCGCATCGTGTAAAGACCAATTCTGGTGGTGTGCATCAACTCCTAGCTCACTGGCACGTTTTCGACAGAATAGACATAGATCGCGCCGCGCTGACCTTGTGCGGCTGCGCGTCTTGCGGCCAGTGACGAGCCGCCGCGCGTCGTCGCAGCAGCCGCCATGGTCTGGATCATCGCACCAAAATCAGACACCGCAACCGGCCCGCGCCCAACCGCGCGCACGCCGCCCTGTTCAAGAAATGACAGGTCCAGCGGATTCTCCAGCGCCTCGGCGGCTGTCACGATGACCAGTAACCGCTCGCGCCCGAAACTCGTGGCATCGAATTCGACCACTTCTTCTGAATAGACGGCGTTTGGTGCATCGGGCGCGGCGGCGCGCAAGCGGACAGGTTCTTCCAGCATCGAGGTGATCGCGTAGTTCGAGCCGATATAAAGGATATTGACGTCCACAGGCGTGCTGCCCAGATTCTCGACGCGAACATGCGCTGTGTTGCCCGGCTGAACGATACTGGTCCGGTGCAGCGCAAGCGCCTCGCCGCGCGTAAGCGGGCTTTGAAATTCGGGCAGACGGGTGACCTGAATCTGCACATCGCTTTCGCCAAAATCATCGAACTGCGCCAGCCGGGACAGATTGGTGGCACGATAGACAGCGCCAAGCGACTGGCGCAGCCAGGGTGCGACCTGACCAAGGCTGTCTGCATCAAGGCCGCGTGAAAATGGCCGCTCTGTCGGGCGGAGCGAGTGGCTGGCGCTGGTATCCAGAAGCCACAGGCGCGGCAGGTCCGATTGCGCGGCCTGCGCGACAAGCCGGGCGTCGCTGTCCGACAGACCACCCTGCTCTTGCATCAACGCGGCCACCTCGGCCTCGGACCGGATATCAAACCGAATATCCGCGGCGGCCTCTGGCGGGACCAGACGCAGACGAATCGGCTGCGCTTCGTCCGCTGCGATGTCGGTCAGCCAACCCATGACCTGACCCGCAAGCGCTGTGTGAGGGCCATCTGCTATCGGGGGCGCAACTGTCAGCTCGAAACTGACGACACTTTCCAGCAAGAGCGCATAAGCCTGCTCTGGGATGTCGGACAGCGCAATGGCGGGCAGGTCCGGGTCTGGATCGCCCGCGACCTCGGTCAATTGACTACGCAGCGCACTGGCGGACCCGATCTCGACCACACCCAGAGCATCCGAGAGCGTATGTGAAGGCTCGGCCAGCACTGCAAGGCGTGTACCGGGGGACAGAAGGTGCATATGCCCGGCCGCAATCTCGCGCGCATCCCCGCGCCCGGAAATGCGCCATTGCGGAACATATGCCCGCCCATCCGCACTGTCGAACACAGGCGCATTCAGCGATCCCTCAAACAGGGGCGAGGGGCGAACGCGGTTCATGCCCAGATAGGCATGGTGGATCGCCTGCCCAAGCTGGCGATAGCTCATTTGGGGGTTCTCACGCAGCTTGGCCAGCAGGGTAAAACTGAACAAACCCATTTGCGTGGCCCCCTCGGAATGCGGGGGCAAGGGCAGTTCCGGGGTCTCTTCGGTGGTTTGCGCCGCGAAAAAGGCGACCAGAGGCGCAAGACCCTGCACGTCTGCCACGTCGTCTGCCGGGCCGAACATGCTGCTTGGTCCGGTCACAGTGCCCGCAGATGCAAGACTCCGTGCTTGCCCCCACATATCATGTGGAATGTCATAGTGGCGCAGGTCGATCTTGCGGCTGACCTCACCCGCCGGACGCACATCCAGTGCGCGCGTCATCGTGCCTGAATGGCAACAATCAAAGATCGCCCAGACCTGTGCGCCCTTGCTGCGAATTGCGGTGATGTCGTCACGGATATCCTTGTCGACATAGCCATTGGGCCAATGCCCAAGCGCCTGTGTCATCCGCTGCACGTCCTTGGGCATGAAGACCTGATCGCGCCCATCCACTTCCTCGTCAGGAAACCGGGCGGGTTGTTCGATGCCATGTCCTGCAAAATGCAGAAGCACGAAATCGCCCTGCTCTGCCAGTTCGACCAGACGCGCCATTTCGGCTGCGATGGCCTCGCGCGTGGGCTCTGCCAACGCGCCTTCCAGTCCTGTGGCCAAGACACGGATATCTTCGGGCGCGAAAGGCACAGGCGCGTCGGTTGTCAGGTAGTCGCGCATCATCAGCGCATCGTTATTCGGTCCTTCCAGCCATTCACTGCGAAACAGGTTCGGGTATTCGGTCACCGCAACCAGCAGCGCATGATTCCTGCGCACCTGCGATGTGCCGACCTCGGCAAGGGCGGCACGCACAGTGCCAAAGGCCGCAGCCCCCAGCGCAGACCCTGATCCCAACAAAAAGGACCGTCGACGAAGCAGGAAACCGGGCATATCTATCTCTCCGGAAAAGTGTATTGCCTTGAAAGCCTGTCGCAAATCCTTGGACCGTATACCCTTTCTGTCAAGCATATTCCGGCCTGCCGACACGGCTGGGCAGATTTTCAGGCCATTGACAGGCGCGCGATTGTCCAGATCGCGCCGCGCAGGATGGGCCACGAATGTGCCGCTTCGTTTGCGGCAATGACGGCAGCATAAACGTGCGTCCGCCTGCTGTCTGTCCGACCATTGTCATGGGACAAGGTCGCAATCCGGGGCTCTGCCACACACCCTTTGTTGCCCAGCACGAATTGCGTATTAATTGCAGACTACATGAGATTGGCACTGGCGACCTTGCGGGGGCGGCAGAAACGCATGGGACCTGCGGCGCATTGGCACAAGTGGAACTGAAACAGATCAGCAAGTCCTTTGGCGCGACTGACGTGTTGCACGAGATCAGCCTGAGCGTGCCTGACCGCGAATTCACGGTTCTTGTCGGGCCATCGGGCTGTGGCAAATCTACCCTGTTGCGGATCGTGGCCGGGCTGGAGAGTGCAAGTGCGGGCGAGATCCTGTTTGACGGTCGCGCGGTGAACGAGCTTTCGCCCGGTCAGCGCAATGTCGCGATGGTGTTTCAGAACTATGCACTTTATCCCCATCTGAGCGTTGCGTCGAATATCGGTTTCGGGCTGCGGCGCTCGAAGCTGTCACGCACCCAGAAACGCGCTGCGATCCTTGACGTCGCCCGCCTGCTGGAAATCGAGCCTTTGCTGTCGCGACGGCCCTCGGCGCTGTCTGGCGGGCAGCGTCAACGAGTGGCCATGGGGCGCGCGATCATCCGCGACCCCGACGTGTTTCTGTTCGATGAACCCTTGTCGAACCTAGACGCGCGCCTGCGGATGCAGATGCGCGCCGAAATACGCGCGCTCCATCGTAAACTACCGACAACAACACTCTACGTTACCCATGACCAGATCGAAGCCATGACCATGGCAGACCGGGTCGTGGTCATGAATGCGGGCCGGATCGAGCAGATCGGTACCCCTTCTGAAATCTACAACTCCCCGCGTACGAAATTCGTGGCAGGCTTCATCGGGATGCCCTCCATGAACATGATCGACGCGCGGCTGGAAGATGGGGCACTTGCTGTCGGCGCGTCCCGTCTGGCGCTGTCATCCAATTGGCATGCCGCACTTGCCGGACACAAGGACCGCAATCTGGTGCTCGGTCTGCGACCCGAGCATCTGCGCCTGCGCACTGACAGCACCGGACTGCCTGCCGTGGTCGATCTGGTCGAACCCACCGGCAGTGAGACGCTGATCTACCTGCATCATGACGCTTTGCACCTGTGCGCGCGCGCCGCCCCGGAAACCGATCTGCGCACTGGGGCGCAGGTGTACTTGGACCTGCATCTCGATCGCGCAGTCTTGTTTGACGCGCAATCCGGACTGGCCCTGCCACGCCCGGAACCCACTTTCGCAACATCAGGAGAACTCGCATGACCCTAGCCCGCACGTCCCTTGTCCTCGCCCTGCTTGCCACCGCGGCACCGGCGGTCGTCCATGCTCAGGACCTCATCACGCGCAACCGCGTCGGCCCCGCCGATGCCGAGAACGCCCTGACCTTTCGTCTGACAGCGTTTGACCTGTACAGCGCCGATCAGGCCACGGCAGAGGCGTTTGAAAAGATGTTCACAGATTTCATACTAGCAAATCCCGGTTGGCGGATCGACACGCAACTGCAGACCGGTGCCATTGCACAGGAACAGGCGCGCATCATCGAACAGACCCGCGCAGGGCGTGGCCCGGATTGCGCGATGATCGACTCTTCGCAACTGGCAACCTTCAAAGAAGCGGGGCTTCTGGCCCCGATGACACCCTTCTTCAGTCAGGAAGAGATTGATGACCTGTTCCCCTTTGTGCGTGACGGGGTGACCGATGAAAACGGTGATATCGTTGCATTATGGTGGTTCACTGATCTGCGCGTCCTCTACCGCGATAAGTCACTGGTGCCCGATGCCCCGCAAATCTGGTCCGAGTTGCAGGACGCGGCCCTCGCCGCTGTTGAACAGGGGCGCGAAGGTGTGCTGTTCAATGCCGGGCGTGACGAAGCGTCGGCCTTTGACTGGCTGGCGCATTTCTGGGCGCAGGGGGGCGAGTTGGTCGATGAGGAGGGGCGGCCTGTCTTTTTCGAAGACGAGAATCGCGAGAAATTCCTGACCGCAGTTCAATTCTATGCCGATCTGGTTGAAAGCGGCGCTGCACCGCGCCGGGTAACCGCCCTGTCCAGCTATGATGATCTGCTGGCTTCGGCTGCCGCTGGCAGCACCGGCATGTTTATCGGCGGCAACTGGATGTATGGCCAGATCCAGAACACCATGCCCCCCGAGCAGGCCGCGAACTGGGCAGTCTCGGAACTGCCCGGCCCGACCGAAGATGCGCGCGCCACAGGGACCGGCGGCTGGACCATCGCGGCCCTGACCGATGACCCGGCCAAGGTCGAGATCTGCGCGGGCATCGCGCGGCTTTATGCGGGTCCGGGCAATGCTTTTCAGCGCCTGTTGCCAACCTCGGCCTCGCTGTATGAGGCCTACGAGGAATTCGCCGGGCCAGAATTCGAGGTCTTTGCAGGTGCCTTGCAAAATGGCCGCGCACGCCCCGGCGTGCCGATCTATCCCGAAATCTCTAGTCAGATCCAGATCCTGCTGGGCAACGTCCTGTCCGGAGCCGCAACCCCGGAAGCCGCACTTGACGCAGCCGCCGCCGAGGTCATGGCCGCGTTCGAGCGGCTCTGACGCAGCGCGAGGAATGACCGAGATGCTGCAACCATGACCCGCCCCGCCCGCCGTGCGAGGCCTGCGACGCGCCTGACCTCGGGCGCGTTGCCATGGTTGCTGCCTGCGCTGCTGATGCTGGGAATGTTCTACCTTTACCCGATTGCCGAGGCACTTCGGCTGGCCTTTACCGATGCGCGGCTGTTTGACCAGTCCACCAGCTTTTCGCTGGCCTCGATTGCGGGTGTGGCGGGCAGTGCCACTTTGGGGACGATCCTGCGCAATACGCTGGTCTATACCGTGGCCAGCGTTCTGGGCCAGCTTGCGCTTGGCCTGTTTATCGCGCTGCTGGTGGTCCGCGCCGAGCGCGCGCGCCTGCGCGGGACACTGGTCTTGCGCACGATTGTTCTTGCGGCATGGGTTATTCCGGCCATTGCAAACGGGATCATCTGGCAGCTTCTGCTGTCCGAGGCCCCGTTTGGTGCGATCAATTCGGCCCTGCGCCTGATCGGAGTCAGCCCTGTCGCGTGGTTGTCCGACCCTGCGAATGCCATGACATCTGCGGTGATCGCGACAATCTGGCAAGGCACGGCCTATTCCATGATCCTGTTATATGCCGCGCTAAAATCCATCGATCCGGTGCTTTACGAGGCCGCCGCGATTGACGACGCCACCGCGATGGAGCGGTTCTGGTTCATCACCCTGCCCCATATGCGCCCTGCATTGCTGGTCAATGCCATCCTGATCAAGATCATGACCCTGAACATGTTCGATACGATCCTGTCCTTGACGGGGGGTGGTCCTGGTCGTGCAACCGAAGTGTTGTCACTGTTTGCCTATAATACTGTGTTCCAGAGTTTTGAACTGGGGCGCGGTGCGGCATTGGCGATGCTGTTGCTGCTGATATCGCTGCTGCTGACAGCGGCACTGATCCTTTTGCTGCCAAGGGGGCGACGGTGATGGTGCGCAGCCGCTCAGAGAAATGGGGCGATATCCTTGTTTATGCAGGGATGGTCGTACTGGCGCTTGTGTTCCTGCTGCCCATCCTGTGGCTGCTCTCGCTCGCATTGCGGACACAATCCGAGGTGTTTCTGGGGGCTGCGCGCTTCATTCCCGAGGCCCCCACCTTGGACAATTTCGCCCGCGTGCTGCGCGATGGCGGATTTCAGCTATATATCTGGAACACCATCAAACTCTCGTCCCTAGGCGCGGCCGGTGCCGTCGCGCTGGCAGCACCTGCGGCCTATGCATTCTCGCGCATGACCTTTCGGGGCAAGGGGGCGGTCATGCTGGGGATACTTTCGGTGCAGATGGTGTCCGGGTTGGTCGTTCTTATCCCGCTCTATCGCTTCATGGACAGGTTGAACCTGCTGGAATCGCATTTCGGCACAACCCTGCTCTACATCGCGGCGGGGATTCCGGTGACAGTGTGGTTGTTGAAGATCGCTTTCGATACGGTTCCGCAGGTGCTGGAAGATGCCGCCGCCATCGACGGGTTGTCGCGCGTGGAATCCTTTGCACTGATCACGCTGCCACTGGCGCTGCCGGGGCTTGCTTCGGCCTTTATCCTGAACCTCATCCTGAACTGGTCGCAATTCCTGATCCCGTTCATCATGCTGAGCGCAGACGAGAAATGGCCGATCTCGGTTGCCATCTTCCGATTTGCAGGCGCGACGAATGCCGCAACAACGCAGCTTCTGGCTGCGGCCTGCCTGCTGGCGATCCTGCCTGCGCTGGCGATCTTTGTTCTGCTGCAACGCTGGATTCTTGCAGCGCTCATGGCGGGCGCAGTCAAGGAATAATCAAGACCCCCTCAGATATTTCATTCACTGGTTTCCTGATGCGGGCTTTATTCCGGCAAAAAGTGTTTCAGATGCGTGTAGAAATATGCGCATATGAAAAACCTGTTTGCAAATGGAACCCGAAACGACGTGCTCTGTTGATATGGCATAGCCTTTGAATAGGCGCATGCA
>SKRW01000033.1 GCA_007118295.1 Paracoccaceae bacterium
AGCGCGCGCGCCTTGCGCAAATACCTCAAGCTGCTGCCGGATTTCGACGATATCGAGGCGGAAGAAAAGGCGCTTGAGATCGTCATGGGCCATCCCCGCCTGAATGTTGCACTGGACTTCCTGACCCTGTGGCCAGCGCTCGACCGCGCGGCGAAGCTTGTGCTGGCGCGGGCCGAGGCGCTGGATGGCAATGATTACATGACCCTGAGCCAGGCGGCAGAAGCGCTCGACGCCCGTCACTCGCTGGCCGCCACCCTGCTGCGCCGGGCGATGATCACGGATACGCTGAGCGGGGCGAAATCCTCGCGCTACCGCCATGCGGCGCGGCATCTGGCAGAATGTCAGTCTGCTGACGCAGCGATCAGTGATTATGGCGACCATCCTGCGCATGGTCAGTTTGTTGAAAACCTGCGCGCGCAGCATGGGCGGAAATACGGGTTCTGGGGGCTTGTTGATGGGTAGATGCGGTTTGATAGGTTCCAATCAATGACAGGGTTCGATCCGCTCGCTGACCCCGCAGCGACTGTGGCACGCCTGCCGCATCTGCGGCACGCCCCCGCCACAGCCCGGAACCGCGCGCCCATCGCGGCAGCTCTCGCGGAATTGCTGCCTGCCACGCCTTGCAGCGTGCTGGAAGTTGCCTCTGGCACGGGCGAGCACGCGCTCTGGATGGCGCGCAACCTGTCACAAGTCGCATGGCAGCCGAGCGAGGCCACGCGAGAGGGGCTTTCTGGCATAGAGGACTGGCGCGCGCTGTGCCCCGATCTGGCGGGTCGGGTGCTTCCGCCCGTGATGATCGACGCCGCTCGCCTGCCATGGCCCGGCCCAGCGGTCGATGCGATCTTCACCGCCAATCTGACCCATATCGCCCCTTGGTCGGCCACCGAAGGGCTGATCAAAGGCGCCGCGGCGCGGCTGGGGCAGGGGGGATTACTTCTGATCTACGGCCCGTTCAATGAGAACGGCAGTTTCACCGGCCCCGGCAATGCCGCCTTCGATGCCGATCTGCGGATGCGAAATCCCGATTGGGGCCTGCGTGACGTAGAGGTCATCGACGCACTGGCGCTCGCGCAGGGCTTCACCATCGCGCTACCCCGCATGATGCCCGCCGATAATCGCTTGCTGCTCTATCGGCGCTCGTGAGGCAGTTGAAGCCAACGCGAAGGGCGGAAAGCCGACCTTGACACCGCCGCATTACCCTCTGTCGCATCCAGCGAAAGCGGTCACTCGCCGCCGCGCATTGGCTTCAGGGTGAGGGCTGATCTTTAGATTAAAATGATCCAGCGAGCAGACTCCCGAGCTCCATTCACCCACTTGCTTGAAATGTCTGCAACAGGACGCGCTAGATCCGGCGGATAGGAGCGCCAGCGCACCATGCACGCACGGCCTCTGCCATCTGCTCATAGAACAAACGCATCGTGGCGTCGGTTGAGTAGCCAAGATGGGGTGTCAGCAGAAGCTTGCCCGAGTAAATCAGGCCCGCGTCCAGAAGCCTGTCGGTCGGCAAGAGCGGTTCGGTGTCAAACACATCAATCCCGGCTGCAGACGGTCGCCCGGCGCGTAAACCCGCAAGCAGCGCGCCGGTATTAACCAGCCCTGCGCGCGAGGTGTTGATAAATACACAATCCGGTTTCATGGCCGCAAATTCCTCTGCGCCGATGATGCCACGCGTGCGATCCGACAACACGAGATGTACAGAAACGACATCGCTCGCCGCCATCAACGCCGTAAGAGAGGACATACGCCGCGCGCCGCACGCATCCGCGCGCGCCTCGGTCAGGTTTTGTGACCAGGCGCAGACTGACATGCCAAGCGCCCGCGCCAGCGAGGCCATCTGCGCGCCGATAGTGCCAAGCCCGACCAACCCCAATGTCAGGCCGGCCAGATCGCGCCCCTGTGGCCCTTGCCACTGGCCCGCCCTGAGGCTTTCGACATTGGGCAGAAGCTGGCGGTTCAGCGCCAGCATCAGCAATAGCGCCAGCTCGGATGTGGTGGTCTTGCGCGATTGGGTGCCGCAGACTGTGATCCCGGCGCGCTTTGCCGCCGCAAGGTCGATACTGCCATTGCGCGGACCCGACGTGACGATCAGGCGCAGATTGGGCAGCGCTTCGATCAAAGCGCCGGGCAGAGGCGTGCGTTCGCGCATGACGCACAGCACCTCGAAAGGACGCAGCCGCGCGATCAGGGCGTCGCCCATCGGCAGCGTGTCGCGAAAGACAGTGACTTCGCCCAGACCGGACCAGTCACCATAGTGCAACGCCACACCCGCGTAGTCATCAAGGATCGCGATTTTCATCATCCCTCCGCATCAAAAGTCGCGCCATCACTGGCGCGCCAGTGATCACAAGGATCATGCGTGTCAGATGATGCACCACGATGAAGCCCAGATCCGCGCCGGCAACAATCGCCAGCACGGTCATTTCCGCCTGCCCGCCGGGGCTGAAGGACAAGAATGCCTCCAGCATGGGCGTTCTGCCAAGCGTGAAAGCCAGCCATGTGAACCCGGCCGCCAGCCCTGCAAGGATAACCGCGAAGGCAGCCCCGGCGGCAACATCATGGCGCAGCTCGGCCAGCGTGACGCCGCGGTAATACATGCCGATCCCCATGCCGATGAAGAATTGCGCGACCAGTATCGCCTCGGCAGGGGGGCGGTGGTGGATCACATCACCCAGCGACAGCGCCATTGCCAGAATGAGCGGCCCCAGAATAGAAGCCCCGAACAACCCGATCCGCTCACCCCCTTTCCAGCCGATCAGCGCGATGGCCACCATGATCGCCATTTCATGCAAAGGCAGGTCGGCGGCAGGGGCGCCAATCGGATGATCCAGCCCTACCCCCATCGGCCCGGTCAGCAGGATCGGCACCAGCGTCACGATGATCAGCACGCGCGTTGCGTGAATAAGCGACAGCGCGCGCCCATTGCCGCCTGCCTCTTGTCCGAAGATCACCATGTCCTGAAACCCGCCCGGCATCGCCGCGTAATAGCTGGTCATCCGGTCAAAGCCCCAGAGCCGATGAAAGAAAGGCACGCCGATCAGCCCGATGACCACGACATAGGCCGGGATCAGGGCCAGCGTGATCGCCATCAGCGGCACTGTGCCCAGAATGGCAGGCGTCACCGAGGCCCCAACGGCCACCCCCAGCACAGTGCGCGCCGCCACCGAGATCTGACCGGCCCCCTGCATCTGCACCCCCGCGAGTGCCGCAAACAGGCAGGCGAACATCGGTCCGAACAGGAAGGGCAGCGGCAGGCCAGCCAGATGAAACACCCCTACCCCGGCAAGGGCGATGGCAAAGGTCTGCAGACGAATGCGGTTGAACATGATCTGACTCTGGGTTGCAACAGGACTTGCATACGCATGTATCCAAGTGTATGCAAGAAATATCAACCTCGCGCAGCCACCAAGGACAGCATGAGCACCCCACCCAAGTCAGCCTCCGACTTGCCGCAGGGCCAAAGCGCCTATGACAGGTTGCTCGATGAAATCCGCCATGGCACCTTACCTCCCGGTGCGCGGCTGCGAGAGGTTGACCTGGCCGCGCGTTTCGGCATCTCACGCACGCCGGTGCGCGAGGCGATCCGGCGGCTGGAGGCCGATGGGCTGGTCGAACACTTGCCGCGCCAAGGCGCCAGCCTACGCCGCCTGAGCTATGCCGAAGTGATGGAGCTTTATGAGATGCGCGCCGTGCTGGAAGGGACTGCCGCGCGGCTGGCCGCGCGCGCGGCATCTGAACTGGAACTTCGCGAACTGGCTGAAATCAATGCCGAAATGACCGCCAGCGCCGATCCTGCCGAGATCGTGCGCCTGAATCGCCAGTTTCACGCCACGCTGATCAACGCGGCCAAGAACCGCTACCTGCAACGCGCCATCGGGGCGATGGGGCGCACGCTGCTGATCCTGGGCCAGTCAACCCTGTTCGACCCCGCGCGCATTTCCAGCGCCGCACAGGAACATGACACCCTTCTGCGCGCGCTTCAGGCCCGCGACGGGGCGGCGGCGGAAACGGCCATGCGCGCCCATATCGAGGCCGCCCACCGCATCCGCCTGCGCCAGTTGCGCGATGCGGGCGAGGTGGACGAAGGCGCACAGGAAACGTGATTTCGGACACCATCGGGTTGTGCTGAGATGGCAGGTGCAATGCCGGGCCTTGACAACCAACAGCGCGAAAACCAGCGTATTATCATGGGTGAAAAAATTTCGGAGCAAGCATATGGTCGATTGGAAAACAGACGCAAAACCGGACCTGTACAACCTGTCATGCGCTTTCCTCGAAGCATACGCATTGCGGCTGAAGGAAAGTATGGTGGATAGTAAGCTGTCCGATGAGAAACTTGAGGAATTTGTCGGGACTGCGACCTTCACTCTTGCTATGCTGTTCGACGATGGGCGGATCAGGGTCGGGGCGAAACCGTTCAAGCCCGTTTTGGGCTTTCGGGATCAGGTCGGCATGGTCTTGCACAAGAAAGCCACTGACCCGAACCATCTGCATGAAGATGCCTTTGGAATGGTTTCGTCCGCTTTCGATGGCAACGACTGGTGACCCGGGCCTCCACCGCTGTCACCGAAGTAATAAGAAGAATAGCAACAGAATTTCATTTTACATCCCCGCCCAAACCCCCTTCGGCACCATCACCACCCCTCGCGCCAGTAGCCGTGCCGTGCGCAGGATGCCTGCGCCGTGGATCATCACCCCGCCCCCGTTGCGGGTGAAGTCCAGGAGCACCGGCAAGAGGCCCATCGGGTGTTCGATCTGCATCTGGGCCGGGCTAGAGGCCGGCAACACCGCCAGCCCTTCGGCTACAGACCCCGGCAGCACGGCGCAGGCCGACAGGCATTGTGCGCCCGACACGGCCATACTGGGATGGCCCGCCCAAGGCGTCAGGTACCGCGCACGCAGGTTTCCACCTGCGACCGGCGCACTGATCAGCCCTATTTTCGGCGTGACCGAGGCTGACACATCCGCCCCGCCCATCATCCGCCGCCCTGCTTCCAGCCGCATCGCCTCGATCCGCGCCAGCAGGGGGGTATTGGCGTCGATCTCGGCCACGCTCTCGCCGCCCGTCAGCCCAAGATCGGCGGCGCGCGCGATCATCATTGGCATGGCGACATCCAGAAGCGTGACCTCGACCCCGTCGATCAATTCGCGCGCGCGACCCGTGGGCAGCATTGCGCCGCAAGATGACCCGGCGATCCCGCGAAACGTCAGCGCCACAGGCGCTGCGGTCCCCGGCACCCCGTCAATGGCCTGTGCTCCGTCATAGGTGACGCGGCCGTCTGGGGTCTGCACCACAGCCTCGACCTGCGCGCCGGTATTGACCGCATGGATGGGAACGCGCGTCTGCCCCATGTTCGCGGGCCAAAGCCGCATTTCCAAAGCCGCAGGGCCAACGCCCGAGAGGATGTTGAAACAGGAGGGTTTGTAATCGACCTCTGCCCGCATTGGATCGACCTGTGCGAAGAAGAAACTGATGTCCTCCGCGCCGCGCGACAGGATCGCAACCTTGGTCGTCACCGACGCGCCGCCGCCCAAGCCATCAATGTTCAGCGGGTGGCCAGACCCAAGCGCTGCGCGCAGCACGCGGCTGAGGGTGGCGCGATCGGAGGGCAGGTCCAAGGCCCGGAAATACAGCCCCCGTGATGTGCCACCGCGCAGGAAAAGGAACGGGATTTCCGTCTGCATCAGCTAAATGGCCAAGGCAGGCGGTAAAGATCCTGCAGCACCCCGCCCGGAAAACGCATATTCAGCGCCGAGGCGAGCGTCAGCACGAAGCCCGTGCAGCCCGCAGTCAGAATAAGCGTCATCAGCCAGCTTGCCTGCGCGCGCAGTTTCAGGAAGGCCACGAAGAAAGTGACCAGCGCGATGACAAACCCGGCAATTGCTGTGAGTGCGACCAGCGCCGCCACCCATGCCAGCGCCCCAAGGGTCGAGCGTAGCGCGACGCCTTCAGCCTGCGCCTCATGCTCGGTGTCGGAGGCGACCGCGTGGTTGGGCTTGCCAAGCACCAGAAACGCCAGCACCAGAGCCGTGAAAAACGCGCCAGCGCAGGCCATGATCAGCGGGAAAACCTGCCCCAGAAAGCTTTGTTGCAGCGCGTCATGGATGCCGACCCCGAAGAAGGCAAGCGCCAGAGCGGCAAAGGCGATCTGCGGCGCACGGGCGCGGATATTGGCGGCCGGCCCAGTAGCAGTGTCGCGAGCCTCTACGGCGAGCACCTCAGCGGGGCTCGCCTCGGAGACCCGCGCGCGTAGCCCCAGCCAGATCGAACCCGCCGTGATGCCCATGATGATCATGACGCCGGTGCGGGTCAGGAATTCCCAGCCATAGAATTGCACCGCCTGATAGAGATAGGTCTCGGCCTGCGTGGCCAGCACAAAGCCGATCAGAAGCGCCGGGCGCGGCCAGCCGAAGCGGCGCATATAGACCCCCAGCACTCCGGTCGCCAGCAGCACGATCAGGTCATCAAGCGTGCGCGTCGCCTGAAAGGCGGCAAAGCAGATCACAACGATCATGAAGGGCGCGAGCAGCTTGAACGGGATCAGGGTGAGCTTTGAAATCGGGATGGCCAGCGCGATGCACAGCCCCGCGCCCAGCACATTGGCCAGCGCCAGCGACCACACGATTGTATAGGTCAGGTCGAGATTGCTGCCCACCATCGACGGTCCAGGCTGGATGCCCAAGAGCACCATACCGCCCAAAAACACTGCCATCGCGCCGCCACCGGGGATGCCGAACAGGAGCGTGGGTAAAAGCCCGCCGCCTTCCTTGGCGTTATTGGCCGATTCCGGCGCGATCACCCCGCGCACATCGCCTTGACCGAATTTGGGGTCGTTCTTCACTGTCTGGACGGCGTGGCCATAGGCGATCCAGTCAACAACCGTGCCGCCTAGCCCCGGGATCGCCCCGATCAGCGCGCCGATCCCGGAACAGCGCAGCGTCAGCCACCAGTTGCGCGCGACATCCCGGATGCCCTGAAACCATCCTGCCCCAAGTGTCGCTCGTTCAGAGATCGCGCGGTCGCGGCGCAGAAGATCGACAATCTCGGGGACAGCGAACAGGCCAAGCCCGATGATGATCAGCGGGATGCCGTCATAGAGATAATCCACCCCGAAGACCATGCGGAACTCGCCGGTTGCCGGTGCGCCGCCCACTGACCCGATGATCAGCCCCAGCGCGCAGGCGGCCACCCCCTTGACCAGCGATTTGCCCGCCAGCACACCGACCATGGACAGGCCAAAGACCGAGAGCATGAACAACTCGGCTGATGAAAAGGCCAAGATCACAGGTCGCGCCACCAGAACGAATCCGGTCAGCACCACCGCCCCGATCAAACCGCCCACCAGCGAGGCGAAAAACGCCGCCGAGAGCGCCCGCGCGGCTTCGCCTTTCTTGGCCATGGGGAAGCCGTCCAGAACCGTCGCCTGTGACGCGGATGACCCCGGTATCCCCATGAGCACCGATGCAAATGTGTCCGAGGTCGGAATCACCGCCACCAGACCGATCAGCATCGCGAGCGCCATGGTCGTATCCATACCATAGAGAAACGGGATCATCAGCGACAGCCCAGCGATCCCGCCAAGCCCGGGAAACACGCCGATCATTAGCCCGACGATCACGCCGATCATCATATAGCCCATATGTTGCAGGGTCAGGATGTTGCTCAGCGCTGAAAGGAAGACATCTATCATGGCAAGCCCCTGTCATCATAAATGGGACGGACGCGGCCAAAGGCCCGACGTTCTGGCGTTTTTTCAGGAAAGGAAAGCCCCGAAGCCGTCAGGCTTCGGGGCTGACAGGCGATCAGTCGCCCAGACGCACGTTATATTCCTCGGCCAACATCTCGACCACCATCGCCCGAACGTCCGGGTCGATATTGGTCCCGGCTGCAAAGAGTGCCTCTGCGGCCCGGTCGGTCACCTGCTCATAGCTGCCAAGGGCTGCGACAAAGGTGGCCTGATAGTCCGGATCAGCAAAGACATCGCGCCATGCCTGACGGTAGGTCTCGACCAATTCCTCCGATGCGCCTGCGGGCAGGACGACCATCTTTTGCGCGGCAAAGCCTGCCGTGTTGAAGGCTTTGTAGGCTTCATACATCGGCCCCGAGGGCGCTTCGCCATGCACCATCTCATAGACTTCTTCCAGAATCGGCAAGTCCGGGAATGTCGGGTCGCGCTGCGGGTTGCCGTCCTCATCCAGCACACCCCAGGACATCAGCGGGATGGCCGTGCCTGCCTCGACCAGTGGGGTCACGTTGTTTATGAAGGCCGACGAGGTCTGATAGTCGATATTGGTCTCGCCGCGCTCGAAGGCCAACCGCCCGTCACCACGCCCACCGAAGCCGAAGACATAATTCACATCCAGCCCCAGTAGCCGGAAGGCCAGCATCGGCACCAGATCGAGCGAGGTCGCGCCTTGGCTGGCATAGACCAGCCGCTGGCCTTGCAGCTTGGCCACATCATCAATGCTCTCGACCCCGGTCGAAGGCGAGACATAGGCGACGCCGCCCGTGGGGCCAACCATCACGACCGACCAGTCCTGATATTCATACCGCACGCGCGGATCGCCCAGCAGATAGGGGAACTGCGTGGACCCCGATGTGCCGAGAATCGTCAGCCCATCCGCCCGCGCACGCTGCGCGAACAGGTTGGTGCCGCGGGTTGACCCGCCACCAGGCTCATTGACCACAACCACGGTCGGGTTGCCCGGCAAGTGCTTTGACAGGAACGGCGCGTTGAAGCGTGCCCATGTATCCGATCCGCCGCCCGTGCCGAAGGGAATGATCCATTCTACAGTCTTGCCAGAGAAATCCACTTGCGCCTGTGCCGGTGCGCCAAGCGTCAATGCGGCAGCCGCCGCGCCCAAAAGCCCCAGCGCCCCGCGCCGGGTTGGTGTTTTCAGTGTCATGTTGACCTCCCAAGTCAATTTGCGCACAGTCTCGGGGAGCCTCCACACCCCGTTGCGCTGACACGGAGGTAGCTCATCAACCTGTCAGAATGCTGTCACGGAACGGCATCGGACAGAAAACTCGCTAGGAGCTGTCATGCGGATCGTGCTGATCGAAGACCATGCCATTCTGGCCCGCGCTCTGATCCAGTCCTTGCAGGATGCCGGTCATGCTGTGGACTGGCTGGAGAACGGTCAGGATGCCGACAGCTTTCTGGCCGGGAACGGTGCGGACCTCGTCGTTCTGGATGTAAACCTGCCGGGTCTGAGCGGGCTGGATGTGTTGCGCGCGCTGCGCGCGCGCGGGCAGGTGTTCCCAGTCCTGATGCTGACCGCACAAGGTCAGGTCGCCGATCGCGTGGCCGGGCTGGATGCGGGGGCGGATGATTATCTGGTCAAGCCGTTCGAGATGGCCGAGCTGCACGCCCGCATCCGCGCCCTATCGCGCCGCCCGACAGATGCGCGCCCGGATGTCGAGGTGATCGGCCAGATCACCTATGACCGCGCGGCGCGCAGTCTCAGGACCGCGGCGGGCGCGCTCTCGCTGGCGCGGCGTGAACTGGCGCTGTTCGATGCTTTCGCCGCGAATGCCGGGCGGGTCCTGTCCAAAGATCAGCTTGGCGAGCGGATCTACGGCACAGGGGCGGATATCGACGCCAACGCAGTTGAATTGCTGGTCTCGCGCTTGCGCCGCAAGCTCGATGGGCATGGCGTGGGTATAAGGACGTTGCGCGGTCTAGGCTACATGATGCAGGTTGATCCCGGATGAGGCTGCCACACACCCCAGAACGCAAACCCTTTGCCGGATCGTTGCGTCTGCGGCTTTTCGTGCTGATCATCCTGCCGCTGGTCGCTGTCGCCGTGATGGCCGGCGCCGTGCGCTACTGGCAAGCGCAGAGCATGTCGCAGGCCCTCTATGATGACGCGCTCAAGGTGGTGGCCCATGTCGTGGCGCGCGAGGTAATCCTGACCCAGGGCGATGTCGTGAGCGACGCGCTTCTGGATTCGCTGGTAGGGGTGTTGGGCGATCCGATTTTCTACAATGTCTCAGCCGCCGATGGCCGGATCCTGGCAGGCTATACGGATATGCCCGACAAAGTCGTCCCCACTGACCTGCGCGGCGGCGAGCCACAATTCTTCGACTTTATCTATAATGACAAGCCCGTGCGTGCGGTCGCCCTGCGCGAGTTCATCGCGGATCCGTTCTTTGACGGCTGGACAACCGTTCTGGTCTGGCAGACCACCACGCAACGCCGCGCCCTGAGCCTGATCATCCTGCAACAGGCGCTGACATTGCTTGCCCTCGTGCTGATTACCGCGGCTGCCGCCGTCTGGGTCGGCATCGCGCAAGGCTTGCGGCCGCTGATTGATCTGCGCGAGGCGGTCGCCCTGCGCAGCCCGACCGAGTTAAAGCCCATCCAACGCGTTGTGCCCAGCGAGGTGCGCCCGCTTGTGGGCACGATGAATTCCCTCTTTGCGCGGCTTCAGGCCGAGTTGCAGCACCGCAATGCCTTTATCGCCAATGCCGCGCATCAGATCCGCAACCCGGTCGCCGCGATCCGCGCGCAGGCCGAAGCTGCGCTTTCGACCGATGACGCCCCGACAAGAGATGCTCGGATGCGCGATCTGCATGAAGCGGCCAATGATCTGTCGCGCCTGAGCCAGCAACTGCTCAGCCTGGAGACAGCAGATCATTCGGGTCGTGTCGATGGCGAGTTGATCGACTTTACCGGGCTGGTCGCTGACATGGCACGCAAATATGCACCTGCTGCGGTTGAAAAAGGGGTCGATATCCACCTTGATGCCCCCGAAGGTGCCGTGATGGTGCGCGGCAATGCCGTCCTGCTGCGCGAGGCCATCGAAAACCTGCTCGATAATGCGTTGCGCTATGGCGCGGCAAACGGGGGCGCTTTGACACTTGCTCTAACCCGTCGGGACCGACAGGTCACGCTTGCGGTGCAAGATGAAGGACCGGGAATTCCAGATGCCGCATCCGAGCAGGTCTTTGAACGATTCTTGCGATTGCCGCAGCCGAATGGAACAGTCGTGCCGGGTTCCGGTTGCGGCCTTGGACTGGCCATCGTGCGCTCTATCGCGACCGCACATGGCGGCTCAGCCCATGTGGGCAAGCAAGACAAAGGATGCTGCATTCTTTTGTCTCTTCCGTCAGCGGATTGACTTGTGCTGCGACACTTTAACGGAACAGACGGCCCTGTCTGGTTTGGCGGAACAAGGCCTCGGATCGAACGCTCGAACACTCGAACACTCGAACACTCGAACACTCGAACACTTTGCTATCACGACTTGCCGATTGGAACCCAGTCGACCGCTTTCATGACAAGCTATCTCGAAAAGCCGACTGACTGCTTTGGGCCGGGTATGCCGAGCATCGCAGCCACGACACGCCACTTTGCAAACTCCGCTTCTACTGCCACTTGCCGACGGTGGTGAGCGCCGCTTTGCGCAGAAGGGCATTTTCAAACTGGTCATTCATGACCGCAGCAGCCATTCGCGGGTTGAGGCATCTGGCGTTGGCAATGCTGCTTTTGTCAGGGGCCGCTACGCGACACACTGCAACCTGAAGGTCTTGGTACTCACGCTTGGATTGAAAGTACCCTATCGTCAAGCCTTGGGTGCGGTAAATTGTGGCCCTTTTTTTCAGAGCTATGCTTTTGGCTTGAGATCGCCCACCCCCTTGATTTGGGTCAGAAGACCACAACCAACGTGGCTCGGCCAAGCCGTTCACGATGTTCAGATCGTAGGGATCGCGTTTTCCTATTCGCCTTGTGCTGGCGAACGCATTTGTCGGGTCAAGGCCCGTGACTTGCTGTCAGTAGCCCATCTGAGCTTTACCACGATTGCGCCGATTTCAGCCGTTGCTCATCCGCCAAACCGTCTTCCCCCGTTGCGTTTCGCCGCAGTGTGCGGGTCGCGAAGCGTGGGGCTGGCCTAGCTGTGCGCCAGCATCTTGCGCGCATCCGCCTGCTGCTGGGCGACATCGATGGCGGTTTCGCTGAGGGTTTCAAGCTTGCGATTGGCGAAGGGGTCGGTGTCCGGATCATCGGCCTGCTGCGCGGCAAGCACCTTGTCGCGTTCCGCAATCAGCGCCTCGATCTGCGGACGAAACAGCCGCAGCACCGCGGTCAGCCAACGATTGGTGGGCCAGCTTGGATGGGCGTGATCGATGGCAAAACGCGGCAGCATGCGGATGACATCGGTGCCGCGATACCATGTCTCGCCCGTCACCCATTGGTTGGTGGTGAACAGCCGGATCGGGGTGCCATAGCGATCCATCGACACCGCCACCAGATGTGCCAGCGCCTTGTCGCCGGCTGGCCAGTCACGCCCGTCGCACTCGGGGGCAGGGGTCACACCCTCGGGCATGCCTGGCGCGCGCAGGAAGCAATGGAAATGACCATGCTCGCCCTCGCGATGGGCGTGATAGTAATACTGGCTTTGCGTCTCGCGGTCGAAGACATCGCCCTTGGGGTAGTGGCTCATCTTGACGAACTGGC
>SKRW01000308.1 GCA_007118295.1 Paracoccaceae bacterium
ACACTTGGCAACCCGGTTGCCGCCCCGATCAGCGGCAGGGAATCTGTCGTCACAGGGCGGTGGCCCATCCACTCGGTCATCTTGCGCCAGTGCAAGGTCGGAAAGGTTTCGGCCAGATTGCGCCGCAACAGCGCAAAGGGCGCGCGCGACGGCGCGGCGGCCAGCCCGCCATATTCCACGACGCCTGCCAGCCGCAAACGCCCCTCCATCGGCACGGCCACGAATTTTCCTGACGCGACCATCACCGGGCCGCGCAATTGCTGCGAAGGCCCCCACAACTCGATGTGGTAGCCGCGCTCGCTCTCCATCGGCACGCGCAGACCCAGCTTTGCCGCCAATGGCCCTGACCACGCCCCGCTTGCCAGCACCGCAGCGTCGCATTCCAGCGTATCCGCGTGCCCGTCTGCCCCGGCCAGCCGCAATCCGGTCAGCCTGCCCCCCTCGCGCACGAAATCCGTCACTTCGGCCCGGATCATCCGACCACCCATCGCCTCGACATGCGCGGCCAGCAGCGCCACATAGCGCCCCGGATCGCTGATGCGCCCATGATCGGGCATCCGCACGGCGACATTGATCCCCGGCCCGACAACGGGATCGACAGCACGCGCGGCCTCTCCCTCCAGCACATCCCAGCGAAAGCCAAGCGCGCGGCGCAGCGCCCAGCCATAGGCATCGCCCTCATACGCGGCACGGTCGCGGTAGAGATATGTATACTCCGACGGCACCACCAGCGGCGCGGCCCTGGTCCCGGCAGCCAGCGCCTGATGATCGGCCAGAGTCGTGCCGATCAGCCCCGCCAGCCCGGTCGCGATGCGCCGCACATCCGCGTCATTCGCATGGCCCAGATAGCGCGACAGCCACGGTGCAAGACGGGGCAGATACCGCCAGCGCAGGAACAGTGGTTGACGCGGGTCCAGCAGCATTCGCGGTGCCCTGGCCCACAAACCCGGCACAGGCACCGGCACCACCGCGCAAGCCGCCAGAACCCCGCCATTGCCAAAACTCGCGCCAGCAGCTGGTCCCTCACGGTCGATCAGGGTCACCCGATGACCAAAACGCTGCAACCAGACAGCCGTCGCAACGCCGACTATTCCTGCCCCGATGACGGCAATGTGGCCGCGTGTTGCGCTATCGCTTTGCATGACCTCTGCACATTCCACTACGCTTGGGGCGCGATCCTGAACAATGTCATGTCGCGCAATTCGCGCATCACGGCCTTATCAGGCTGGCATTTGCAAGCAGATTTGTCTAAGCCAGCCGCAGATTTGATTTCTGCTAGGCCATAGATTTGAGACATTCCCCGACTTTCGCCGCAATCCTTCATCCCCACATGACGAAACCTTCGGCCCTGATGGACAAGGACATCGCAGCATGAGGTTCATGTCACGCGCCGGATTCGCAACCAGCAGCGAGATGCCGGCCATCTCCCCCATTGCTACAGGCTCGCCGTTCAAGGAACACACGCGCGACGGGCTTCGCATCATCCGCGAGTGTTGCGAAAACGCATGGCAGGACCCGTCCTACGGCAGGGCTGAACGCGACACCTATCATGCCGCGACCAAGGGCGATCTGCCGCAGAACACGGGCACCGATATCCTCAGCCTGTCCTGTGATCCGGGGTATTTCCAGAAATTCGGCACCAGTTTCATCGCCAGCCATGATGCCGTGCAGGACCCGTCCGTCATTCACCTGCATCTGACCTTGCCGGATGAGGCCAGCGTTCAGATGCTGGAGCGGATTCAGGCACGACTTGGGCCGGAGCGGTTCACCTACACGGTCAGCACCTCCGACATCCACCGGCACCTGAACTATAATGGCGTCTATCTGACCTGCGCGCGGTTCATCCATACTCATCAGTTGATGACCCAATGCTGCGCGCGCCATGTCAATGTGGATATCGACAGTATCGTAAGGGCACCCATCGGAGGGTTCCTGGATAAGAAGATCAAGGAAAAGGACATCGCCTATATTCGTCGGTGGAGCAGGCTGAAAGTCTCGCGCATGGTATTGGCGAGCGCACTTGTCTACGCTCAGACACCCCTTGGGCTACGCTTTTCCGATGCATTGTCGCGGGCGCTGGTCCAGATACTGCACAAGGGCCCGCAATATCACATTGACCAGACAGTTTTGTATTATCTGACCGTTGCAGCCGCGCGTGACGGGTTACGCGCCGCGACCATGGGTCTGCAACTTGCAGACCACCATTTCGCGCCTGACTCGCCAATCTGGTCTGCCAAGGGGCGCAAACGAAAGAAAAACCCCGCCTTCCTGAAAGCAGCAACTGCCGCCGCATCAGACTTTGAGAGATTGATGCAGTGATTCGTGACGTTGCAAGTCTCTGGATAGGCGCGCGCCTTGGCGAGATCGAGCTTGCCTCGATAAGGTCGTTTCAGCGCCTGGGCCACAGTTTCACGCTCTATTCCTACAACCCCATCGAGAACGTCCCGAGAGGAACTATCCAGAAAGACGCTCGCGAGGTTTTCGATGCGGGACGAATCATCCGTCACAAACGAACCGGAAGTCCTGCGCTTCATTCTGACCTTTTCAGATACAGGTTGCTTGAGAAGACTGACTATATCTGGGTCGATCTGGATATAATCGCACTTCGCACTTTTGACTTTACAAGTGATTTTGTTTTCGGATTTCAGGATGACACACTGGTTGACGGTGCCGTCTTGTGCCTGCCATCAGGCTCGGCGGTACTCAAGCAGCTTCTGCGATATGATGCAGATACCAGAAGCGTTCCGCCCAACCTGGGGGGGAGCAAGAAAGTCCGATACCAGATCAGGAACTTTATGGCCGGTGGCCTGCCCATTGACCGCTGGCCTTGGGGGTCTCTCGGGCCTACTCTTTTGACCTCTATCTTGCAGGAAACCGGAGAGATAGAACACGCAATGCCGGTGTCAGCCTTCTACTCAGTTTCGCCAGACAAGGTGGCCGTCTTCGCAGAACCGAAGGGATGGGATGCATCACAAGCGCCACCTTCGGCGTATGCTGTTCATTTATGGGGGAAGTTTTTGAGAGATTATGTCTCAAAAAATCATTCGAACGTTTTTCCAAAAGACAGCTTTGTAGCGAGGATGGCTCATGAAGCCTGAACGTGTGGCAGTCTACTATATAAATCTTGACCCCAGCACTGAACGCCGCGCCTCTATCGAGGCGCAACTCGCGGATGCCGAAATTGCAGATGCAAAACGCGTCGCTGCCTTTGATGGCAGAAAGGTCGCGCTAAAAGATGCGACGGATTATGATGACCGCGAGGCCATCCGTTTTCTGGGACGGTCCGTATTCAACGGCGAATACGGGTGTTACCGCAGCCATCTCGACGCATTGCGCCAATTCGTCGGATCAGATGCGGCCCATGCGTTGATTATTGAGGATGACGCCCAGATCAGCCCTGATCTGATGTCGAGCGTGGGAACGGCTTTGGCGAC
>SKRW01000213.1 GCA_007118295.1 Paracoccaceae bacterium
TCGCAATGATGCGCGTCGATATCGACATAGGCGATGCGGGACAGCCCCAGCCTGCGCAGCGACAGCAGGCACAGAACCGGGTCATTCAGGTAGCAAAACCCGTTGGCCCGGTCGGCCATCGCATGATGCGTGCCGCCCCCCGGTACATGCACCAGCCCGCCACCCTGCACCAGTTCCGCCGCCAGCATCACCCCGCCAGCCCCGGTTGCAGGGCGGTGGAACATCTCGGGGAACACGGGGTTGGCGGTGGTGCCCAGCCCGTGGCGAATGCGGGTGGCGTCATCGACCACTTGCCGGGCTTCGGTCAGTTGCAGTGCAGCGACATAGTCTGGGGTGTGAAACTGGGTCAGGGCGGCAGGTTTCGCGCGCGGGCTGGGGCGATATTGCCCGTGCGGCAACCACCCCAATGCGCGCGACAGGTCCATCACGGTTGACACACGCGGGATATGCAGCGGGTGCCAGTCGCCATAACTGGAGCCGCGATAGACCTCTGAGCCAATGAAAATTGGTTTCATCATGTGAAAAAAGACTGGTTTTCAGGTAGCAAAGCGACGCTCAATTTTTGCGCAAGGTGAAAAACGATTTCATTTTCCTGAAAATCCATCAGGGCAGCGCCGCCCGGACAGACCGTGTGATCGCGCGCGCCGTGGGGCGGGTGCCCGACCCCCAGAACCCCAGCAATTCGCCCTCAGGCCCGATCAGCGCCTTGTTGAAATTCCATGTCGGCACATGGCCATGCGCGTCGGCCAGCCAGCGGAAGAACGGATGTGCGTCTGGTCCGCGAACAGACGTGATCTGTGTGATTGGAAAGGTCAGGCCCGTCTGCACGCGACAGAAATTCTCGACCTCGTCATTGCTGGACAGTTCCTGCCGGAAATCGTCCGACGGAACGGCCAGCACGACCAGTCCTTGCGGGCCATAGGTTTCATACAGGTGCTGCATGTCACCATACTGGCGGGTGAATCCGCAGAGCGAGGCCGTATTGACCACCAGAACAGGACGCCCGTGCCATGCGTCCAGATCGATGCGACTGCCATCAAGCGCGTCAAAGCTGAACGCGCTTGCGGGGGCGGTTGCACATATCAGCAAAAGACATGCCATAAGACGTTGCATGGGTATCTCCCTTCCAGTGGTCAATTTAGGAGGAGCAAGCCGCAGAGCAACAGAGTTCACCTTGATTTAACGGCGGTATTCTTTAACTGTTAAACAAGCCATGCAAAGTCAGTGATATGATCAAATTCTCGCTTCGTTGCGCCGAAGGGCATGATTTCGAAAGCTGGTTCCAGTCCGGCGAGGCTTTTGAGGGCCTCAAGACGCGTGGGTTGGTCACCTGCGCGGTTTGCAACAGCAAAGCGGTCGAGAAAACGCTGATGGCCCCTGCGATAGCCAACGCGGCGGGGAAGATCGGCCCGAAATCCACCCCGTCAGAGGACGTGGCCGCGAGAATCCAGCGTCTGCGTGCCGAGGTCGAGGCAAACTCGGATTATGTCGGGGATCGTTTCGCGTCCGAAGCCCGTGCCATGTATCTGGGCGATACACCGGGCCGTCCTATCCATGGGGAAGCGAAGCCTGACGAGGCGAAGGCCCTGATCGAAGATGGTGTGCCGGTCCTCCCGCTGCCCTTCATCCCCAGTCGCAAGACAAATTGACGCCTTTGCCGCCGGCGACAGAAATATCGTGGACCAGTTCGTAACTTTCCAGCACTGCCACGCGTACAGAGAATCCGCCCCCTGAACCGAGAGTGCTGCCATGCTGGACCGACATCTGCGCCCAATCATCGACCCGCCGCTGAACCGGCTGGGCGGGCAAATGGCGCGTATGGGGTTAAGCGCGAATACCGTGACGCTTGTCGGGCTGGGCTTTGGCGTTGCGGCGGCTCTGGCCGTGGCGAGCGGGTTTTTTCTGCTGGCTGTTTTGCTGATTCTCTTGTCGCGGCTGGCCGATGGGCTGGACGGAGCGGTCGCCCGTGCGCATGGCGTGACCGATTTCGGGGGTTATCTGGATATAACCTGCGACTATGTCTTTTACGCAGCCATCCCGCTGGCCTTTGTCATTCTGGACCCCGGTGCCAATGGCGTCGCGGGGGCATTTCTGTTGCTGAGTTTTTATGTCAATGCAGGCTCGTTTCTGGGCTTTGCCATACTGGCCGAGAAACAGAAAATGCATACCGAAGTCCATGGCAGGAAATCGCTGTATTTCACCAGCGGCTTGCTTGAAGGCACCGAGACGATCGCCTTTTTCCTGTTGCTGTGCCTGCTGCCCGGTTGGTTTGCAGTTCTGGCCTTGGGCTATGGCGTGCTGTGCCTGATCACTGCGGCAGCGCGGGTTCTGCTGGCCGCGAAAACCTTTCGCGACTGACCCGGCGCATTCGCAGTGGTGGTAAAAGTCCATTGCCCTGCGCCACCGTGAGTGTGGCAGCGATGCGATCCTGACTGATCTGTCTCAGGTTGCGCAGGCACGGCAAAACGGTGTTGCGGGCAACAGATCCAGCCGTGCTGTGCTGATTTCGCTTCCGCAGCGCACGCACGCGCCGTATTCGCCCGCATCGATACGTGCCAGCGCCGCCTCAAGCATCTGTATTTCCTTTTGCGCAGACAGCCCCAACGCCTCTAGCGTTTCATCGTCTTCGTGCTCGGTCGCGTTCTCTTCCCAGTCGGCGCTGCCACGCGTGGCGAGTTCCTGATCGACAAAACTCATGCGCGCGATCAATTCCAGCTTGCGCGCCCTGATCTGCTCTTCCCGTTTTGCCACATCGGTCATTGGTATGCCTTTCCTGTCATTGATGGAATCATGCCCACATGCAGCCGTCCTTGTCATTGATCCGCATCAAATGTCTCTTTTCGCCCCGTGCGACTGCCGCTATGAGAGGGCATGCTAAAGACACGCATCATCCCCTGTCTGGACGTCGCCGATGGCCGTGTGGTCAAGGGCGTCAATTTCGTGGACCTGCGCGACGCGGGCGATCCGGTAGAAGCCGCCAAAGCCTATGACGCGGCGGGTGCAGATGAATTGTGCTTTCTCGACATTCACGCCACGCATGAAAACCGCGGCACCATGTTCGATCTGGTCACACGCACGGCGGAAAACTGTTTCATGCCGCTGACCGTGGGCGGCGGTGTGCGCAGCGTCGAGGATGTGCGCGCGCTGCTGTTGGCGGGTGCGGACAAGGTGTCGTTCAATTCGGCCGCCGTGGCCGACCCGGATGTGGTGGCGCGCGCCGCTGACCGATTTGGCAGTCAGTGCATTGTCGTGGCAATTGACGCCAAGACTGTCAGCTCCGGCAAGTGGGAGATTTTCACCCATGGCGGGCGCAAACCGACGGGGGTTGATGCCGTGGAATTCGCCCGGACCGTGGCCGCAAGGGGGGCGGGCGAGATCCTGCTG
Organism: Paracoccaceae bacterium; assembly: GCA_007118295.1. GTDB lineage: Bacteria > Pseudomonadota > Alphaproteobacteria > Rhodobacterales > Rhodobacteraceae > Roseinatronobacter. Next base: position 3,385 of record SKRW01000213.1, read on the forward strand.
ACCTCGATGGACCGGGACGGCACGCGGGCGGGGTTCAACCTGCCGCTCACCCGCGCGATTGTCGATGCGGTGGGGATACCTGTCATCGCCTCGGGCGGGGTGGGAAATCTGGATCATCTGGTCGAAGGGGTGCGCGAGGGCGGGGCGTCGGCGGTGCTGGCCGCGTCGATCTTTCATTTCGGCGATTACACCATCGGGCAGGCCAAGGCGCACATGGCCGCCGCCGGTATCCCTGTGAGGCTGGCATGAGCGCGCCCGGCAATGCGATTGCGCGGCTGGCTGCCACGATTGCCGCGCGTCAGGGCGCGGCAAAGGACACAAGCTGGACCGCGAAACTGTTGGCCAAGGGCCCCGAGAAATGCGCCGAGAAATTCGGCGAAGAGGCGATCGAGGCCGTGATCGAAGCTGTCAGGGGCGACCGCGACCGACTGACAGCCGAGGCTGCCGATGTGATCTATCATCTGCTGGTCATGTGCACCGCGCGCGGTGTCACGCTGGCGCAGATCGAGGCGGAGCTCGCGCGCCGCGAGGGCGTGTCCGGGCTGGACGAGAAAGCCGGGCGCAAGGGCTGAGCGCTTGCCCTGTGTCGCCATCCGGCATATGCCGCACTTGTTAACAATCCTGAGGGCGGCATCGCATGGGAGATTGGCTGCTGTCATTGGTGGGCACGCCCGAAGGCGCGCGGCTGGCGACACTTCTGGCGTTGACCTCGGCGATGGCGCATGCGGTTTTCGGGGCGCTGCAAAAGGGGGCTCATGACCCGTGGCTGACGCGCGGTTCGATTGACCTGTGGCTTGCAGGGCTGTCGGCCCCGGTGGCGCTGTTCTTCGTGAACTGGCCCAGCGGGCTAATGTGGCCGATCCTGCTGGGGGCAGTGGCGATCCATTTCCTCTACAAGCTTGCGATGGCGCTGGCCTATACCAAGGCGGCGTTCACGGTGGTGTATCCGGTGGTGCGCGGCACGGGGCCTGTCGTCACCGTCTTTGCGGCCATGCTGCTGTTCGATGAAAACTATACGGCGATGCAATGGCTGGGGGTGGCCTGTCTGTCAGGCGGGATTCTGCTGCTGGCCCTGCGCAACCTGTCCGAAGAAACGATTGATCTGCGCGCGCTCAAGATCGGGCTGGGCTGGGCATTGGCAGGCGGGTTGATGGTGGCAGTCTATACCACCTATGACGCCTGGGCGATCCGGCTGTCGGGCGATCCGTTCAGCTTTCTGGCGTGGTTCTTCTTTCTGACCGCGCTGGATTTCCCGCTGATCGCATGGCTGCGCTACCGACGCATGGCGCACCGCCCGGTGCCCGCCCCCTTGCTGTTGCGCGGGCTTGCGGGCGCGCTGATTGCCTATATCAGCTTTGGGGGTGTGATGATCGCCACACTGGTCGGCAAGGTCGGCGAGGCCGCCGTCCTGCGCGAGACATCGACCGTGTTCGCGGCCTTTATCGGCTGGTTCATCCTGAAGGAACGGGTCGGACCGCGCAAACTGGCGCTGATGATCCTGATCGCGCTGGGGGCCGTGATCGTCGAATTTGGCCGCAAGGGCGGCTGAATGCCGTAGTGTGGGTGGTTCTGCCGCAGGCAGGTTCACCCACAAAGGCGCGCCAGAAGCCGCTACAGCCGCGACGAGAGTATCCCTGTATTGATGCCGCCCATCCGCAATTCGCCATAAAGGCGCTGGTATTCCATCTTGGGACACAGGTTCTCGACCACCGAAAGCCCATGCGCGCGGGCCTTGGCGGCGGCGTCGGCATGGCTGATGCCGATCTGCATCCAGATCGTGCGCAGATTGGGCAGGTGGTCCAGCGCCTCGTCCAGAAGGGGGGGCACATGCTCGGGGCGGCGAAAGATATCGACCATGTCCACCTCGGGCGGGCAGTCGGCAAGGCTGGCGCGCACGGTTTCCCCCATCAGGGTGGCCCCGGCATGGCCCGGATTGACCGGGATCACCTGATACCCCTTGAGCCGCAGGTAGCGCGCCACATAGTAGCTGGGCCGCACCGGATTGGGCGACACCCCGACCACGGCGATGGTGCGGGTGGTATCAAGTATCTGGCGGAGCGTGGCATCATCCGGGCGTGTCATGCGGCGATGGTGGCGCGGTGCAGGACCATGTGCAAGATGAAAAAGCGCCCGGCATCACGCCGGGCGCAGGTGCGGAACGAGGGACAGTAACATAGAAGACGCGGAGTTCCGGTCCTGCGTCACCCTACAGATGTGGAGGCGTTGGGGCCGATTTCCAGATCTACTCGCGCAACTGTGAGAGAGTCAGCGTTTGCGGCGTTTCACGCCCCCGCGCTGACCCGGCTTTCCGGCGGTCGAGCGCGGTTTGACGGCGCTGTCCACGGCCTGCTCGACTGCGGATTGCCGCGCGAGCGGGTCGTCTGCAATGGCCAGTTCGACGGCTTCCAGTCGCTTGACCTCGTCGCGCAGGCGGGCGGCTTCTTCAAACTCAAGGTTCTCGGCGGCCTTGCGCATGTCAAGGCGCAACCCTTCGAGATGGGCCTGCAGGTTCGCGCCGGGTTTCACCTTGTCAATCTGGGCTGTGATGCGGGCCAGGTCGGTATCGCCCTGCCACATGCCCGCCATCACATCCTCGACATTCTTGCGAATGGTCTGGGGCGTGATCCCATGTTCCAGATTATAGGCCACCTGCTTTTCGCGGCGACGGTTCGTCTCGTTCAGCGCGCGTTCCATGCTGCCGGTGATGCGGTCGGCATACATGATAACGCGGCCATCGGCATTGCGCGCTGCCCGCCCGATGGTCTGGATCAACGAGGTTTCAGACCGCAAGAACCCTTCCTTGTCGGCATCCAGAATGGCCACCAGCCCGCATTCGGGGATATCCAGCCCCTCGCGCAGCAGGTTGATCCCGATCAGCACGTCAAAAGCCCCAAGGCGCAGGTCACGCAGAATCTCGATCCGTTCGATCGTGTCGATATCCGAGTGCATGTAGCGCACCCGGATGCCCTGCTCATGCAGATATTCGGTCAGATCCTCGGCCATGCGCTTGGTCAGGACCGTGACCAGCACGCGCAGATCACGCGCGGCGACGCGGCGAATTTCATCCAGCAGATCATCGACCTGCATCTGGACGGGGCGGATTTCCACCTCCGGGTCCACAAGCCCGGTGGGGCGAATGACCTGCTCGGTGAAAACGCCCCCCGATTGTTCCAACTCCCATGCTGACGGGGTTGCGGACACGAACACCGATTGCGGGCGCATCGCGTCCCATTCCTCGAATTTCAGGGGGCGGTTGTCCATGCAGGAGGGCAGGCGGAACCCATGTTCGGCCAGCGTGAATTTGCGCCGATAGTCGCCCTTGTACATGCCACCGATCTGGGGCACCGAAACATGGCTTTCATCTGCAAAGACAATCGCGTTGTCGGGGATGAACTCGAACAGGGTGGGCGGTGGCTCGCCTGGTGCGCGGCCTGTCAGATAGCGCGAGTAATTCTCGATCCCGTTGCACACGCCGGTGGCTTCGAGCATTTCCAGATCGAATTTGGTCCGCTGTTCAAGGCGCTGCGCTTCCAGCAGCTTGCCTTCGGCGATCAACTGGTCAAGGCGCGTCTGCAATTCGTGCTTTATGCCCTTGGTCGCCTGCTGCATTGTGGGCCGGGGGGTCACATAGTGGCTGTTGGCATAGACGCGGATTTGCTGGAACGTGTCCGTCTTTGCGCCGGTCAACGGGTCAAATTCGGTGATCCCTTCCAATTCCTCGCCAAAGAACGAGAGTTTCCAGGCGCGGTCTTCAAGGTGAGCGGGCCAGACCTCGATCACGTCGCCGCGCACACGGAAGCTGCCACGCTGGAACGCGGCGTCATTGCGGCGGTATTGTTGTGCGACTATGTCGGCCAGAACCTGCCGCTGGTTATAGCTTTCACCGACCTTGAAATCCTGCGTCATGGCCGAATAGGTCTCGACCGAGCCGATCCCGTAGATGCACGACACCGAGGCCACGATGATCACATCATCGCGTTCCAGTAGTGCGCGCGTGGCCGAGTGGCGCATCCGGTCGATCTGTTCGTTGATCTGGGATTCCTTCTCGATATAGGTATCGGACCGCGCGACATAGGCTTCAGGCTGGTAATAGTCGTAGTAGCTGACGAAATATTCGACCGCGTTGTCGGGAAAGAACCCCTTGAATTCGCCATATAGTTGCGCGGCCAGTGTCTTGTTGGGCGCAAGGATGATGGCGGGGCGCTGGGTTTCCTCGATGATCTTGGCCATCGTAAAGGTCTTGCCCGTCCCGGTCGCGCCCAGAAGCACCTGATTCTGCTCGCCTGCCTGCACGCCCTCGACCAGTTCGGCAATCGCGGTGGGCTGGTCGCCTGCGGGCAGAAAGGGGCTGGCCATGCGAAACCGCTTGCCGCCCTCCAGTTTGGGGCGCGTCAGCACATCGGGTCGGATCGTGGGCATGTTGAGGTTGTTGTGGGGCATGGCACCATCTTTCGGAACAGCCCCATACTTGGCCTTTCTGCGCCTGTCTTCAAGCAGCAATCCAGATAGACGCGGCCACTGGGCCTGATATGCTATGCACCTGTCCGGAGAGACCCTGCATGAAACGCTTTGCCCCGCATGTTCAGCTTGGTCTGATTCTGGCCCTGCTGTTGCTGGCCTTCTGGGTGAGCGCCGATTTTCAGCAAATCGCAGCCGGGGTTGCGCTGTTTCTGCTGGGGATGGTGCTGCTGGAGGACGGGTTCAAGGCGATGGGCGGCGGGTTGCTGGAACGCCTGCTTGCGCGCAGCACGGGCAGTCTGCCGCGTGCGATGGGCTTCGGGATTGCCGCGACGACCATCACGCAATCCAGTTCGCTTGTGTCGGTGATCGCGATTTCGTTCCTGAGTGCGGGGCTGATTTCGCTACAGGCCGGGATCGGGATCATATTCGGGGCCAATCTGGGCACGACAACAGGGGCATGGCTGATTGCCGGTGTCGGGTTGAAGGTTGATATCGCGCGCTACGCCATGCCGATGCTGGCCTTTGGCGCAGTGCTGATGTTTCAGCGGGGGCCGGGGCTGCGGGGTGCCGGGCGGGCGCTGCTGGGGGTTGGGATCGTCTTTCTGGGGATCGCCTTTATCAAGGACGGGTTCGATGCGTTCAGCGCGCGGTTCGACCTGACGCAGCTTGCGCTGGCGGGGCTGCTGGGGCTGGTGGTCTATACGGCGCTGGGGGCTGCGGCGACGGTGGTCATGCAGTCCAGCCATGCCACGATGCTGCTGGTCATCACGGCGCTGGCCTCGGGGCAGATCAGCTATGAAAACGCGCTGGCCGTGGCCATCGGGGCCAATCTGGGCACGACCGTGACTGCGCTGATCGGTGCAACACAGGCGAATTTTCAGGGCAAGCGGCTGGCGCTGGGGCATCTGATTTTCAATGCGGTGACGGCGCTGACGGCGTTGGTGCTGATTGTGCCCCTGCGCATGCTGGTGGACGGGATCAGCGATCTGGCAGGCATTGGCGCGCAGGATTTCGCGCTGCGGCTGGCGGTCTTTCACACGCTTTTCAACCTGCTTGGGCTGGTGCTGATGGTGCCGCAGATGTCGCGCCTGCTGGCCTATCTGGAGCGGCGGATTGCAGAACCTGTGCCATCGGTCAGTCGGCCGCGCTTCATCAATGCCGATCTGGGTGATTTTCCGGTTACACTGCTGACAGCGCTGAAGAACGAGTTGCGCCACCTGTATACGAATGCCGCGACCCTCAGTGCCGAGGCGATCAATCTGCGGCTGGTGGACCTGATCGCCTCCAAGGACCTGCGCCTGACCGTCGAGCGCAGCCGCGAGGCCATCGGGCTGGACATGGACCGCCGCTATGCCGAGAAGGTCAAGAGCCTGCACGCTGCCATTATCGAATTCACGGCCCGAAAGGCGGCGTTGCCCCTGCCTGCTGGCGCGGCGCGGCGGTTGCAGGAGTTGCGCGACGCTGCAAATGCCGTGGTCCGCGCCCTCAAGGCGATCAAGCATCTGCAACGCAACACGCGCCGCTTTACCGAACACCCGCAAGGCGAGGTGACCGCTCTGTATGACGCGCTGCGCGGCGAGATCGCAGACATTCTGGTCGCCATCGAGGCGCTGGAACAGACCCCGCCCGAGGGCCGTTCGTCGCTATGGATCGCGGAAGAACGGCGCGCGCTGCGCGAAAGCGCGCGGCAGGTCAATGAGCGGGTTCAGGTGCTGTTGCAGACGCGCCGTCTGTCCGCAGCGGATGCCACCTCTTTCCTGAACGATTCGCGCTACGCTCAGGAAGCGATGGAGGCGCTGCTGGATGCGGCAGAGGCGATGTATCGTGATGAAGATGACGCACTGGCCGAAATCGAGCGTCTGCTGGCAACCGATGATGAGGATGAGGCCACGGAGTCGCTGTCATGATTATGTCGCGACTCTGTGCAATGGTCGCGTGTTGGGTCAGGAGGAATGGCCATGGCCTTTGCTAGACTTGCAGAAAAGCTGGATCAGCATCTTGACCGTTTGCGAAGGGGCAAGGCGCACAAGATCAAGCTAGAAGATATCGAAAAGACCATTTCCAAGCTGGAAAAGCGCAAGACCGCGCTGCTGGCCGAGGCCGAGGTCACGCCGAAAAAGGCCGAGCGGATCGCCCATAAGATCGCCGCCGCAGACGAGATGCTGGACCGTGCCCGTGGACTGCTGTCAGAGTTGCGCCGCGCGGCTACTGCGCCTGAACCGGCGTCAGACCGGGGGGATTGAACAAGCGCGCGCGACCTGCCAAGCAGTAACACGGCGACAGCAGGGGGCGCATGATGGCACAGACGGCGGGTTCATCCGACATGGAGCGCAGCAAGGCGATCCTTGCGGATCTGGTTGCGTTTCCGTCTGTGTCGGCAGATGGCAATCTGGCCGTGACCGAGTATCTGGTCGCTGCCCTAGAGCGGCAGGGCGCGCAGGTCTGGACCGAACCTGATGAGAGCGGGACCAAGGCCAATCTTTTCGCAACCATAGGACCCGAAGTGCCCGGTGGGGTGGTGCTGTCAGGGCATACGGATGTTGTGCCAGTGGCTGACCAGACCTGGACCAGTGACCCCTTTGCCATGGTGGAACGGGATGGTCGGCTGTATGGGCGCGGCACCTGCGACATGAAGGGGTTTGTTGCCGCCTGCGTGGCCATGGCATCTGTCTTTGCGCGGGCAGATCTGCGCGTGCCGGTGCATTTCGCCTTTACCTATGACGAGGAAATCGGCTGTTTCGGTGCTCAGGCACTGGTGAAAAGCCTTCAGGCCCGTGGCATCCGCCCGGCTGCCGCGATAATTGGCGAGCCGTCCTTGATGCTGCCTGTGGACGGGCACAAGGGGTGCTTTGAATACACGACATGGGTGAACGGGCTGGAAGGGCACGGATCGGCCCCGGACCGGGGCGTGAATGCCGTGGAGCAGGCCGCGCGCATCGTGCTGGAACTGGTGCGGTTGCGCGCAGAGCTGAAAACGCGCGCACCTGCGGATTGCCCGTTTGACCCACCCCACACAACGATCAATCCGGGCGCTCTGACGGGCGGGCATGTGCATAACATCATCCCCGGCATGGCCCGCATCGACTGGGAAATGCGCCCGGTTCAGGCCGCAGATGCGGATTTCGTCAAAGACGCACTGGCGCGCCTGATCGATGGTGAGTTGCTGCCCGCCATGCGGCGCATCCACCCGGATGCCGATATCCGCACTGAAACAGTCGCCGAAGTGGCCGGGCTGGAGCAGCGCGCGGACAATGCCGCGCGCGATCTGGTCATGGCGCTGACCGGCGCCAACGGCGCGGGCCTTGTACCTTTCGGCACCGAGGCCGGCCTGTTCCAGTCGATCGGCATTCCTTCGGTCATTTGCGGGCCGGGAGATATTGCACAGGCCCACCGGCCCGACGAGTTCCTGTCGCTTGATCAGCTTGCGCTATGCCTGACGATGCTGAACTGTCTGTCAGACAGGCTGTCGCGTGGCCCTGTCGGATAGGCGCTACAGTTCCTCGGTCTGCATCCGCCGCCCGAGTGCCTGACCAAGCGCGCGTGAAATGTCGCTGAACACGGTATCGAAGGCCTGAAACATGATCTGGTTGAACCCGACGGCAAGCGGGGTCTGTGCATAGTCGATCAGCTCGCGGAATTCCGCATCGCTCAGGGGCTGATAGGCCATCAGGAAATAGGATTCGATCCAGTCCTCGATATCGGCGCGGATTTCAGGCTCCTGTGCCCAGACAAGCTGCAACAGCGCATCCGCCGAAAGCCCGCCAACAGCGTCCTCGGTCAACATGCCCCGATAATACGCGAAACTCGTATTCAACCCCAACGAGACGTTCAGTTCGATCAGATCATTGGCCGCGATCCGCTCGCGCACAAGTTCCAAGCGCGTGGCCTCGACAGAACCGGGTTCGGCATCGCGCGCAGTTTCAAGGGCAAGGCGCGCGGCCTCGTCCACAGCGTCATCCAGCAGCGCCGCACGGGCCGAGACCTCTAGCTGCAAGACCCGCTTGCCAAGATCGGACTGGGCAAAACCCAGCGTATCGGCGCGCAGGTCCGGGTGACGCTGCAATGCATCTTCCAGCGCCGCGACAAAGTTCTGCGCCATCTGGACGGGGGTATATATCCGGGCGACATCCTGCTCGAACCGCGCAAGAAGGCTTCCTTGCAAGGGTGTGGACTCATCCCCCAGCACCGAGCTACGCCCCTCTGCGGCCATGATCTCGAACAGTTCGGGCAAAAGTAACGCACGCGCCAGATCCTCGGCGAGGGCTGGACGCGCCGGAAAAAGGACCAGAGTGGCCAGCGAACAGCTAACGGCAAGCGCACGGAGCGAAGATGCAATCATTGGACGACTTTCTGAACAGATTTGCGCGATCATACGAAATCCACAGCCAAGGCACCAAACACTTTCGCGCGCAAGTCCCCGGAGCAGCGCTTCGAAACCGAAGGAGCGCGCGATTTTTCGACTTGCGCCCGCACTATGTTGACAGTATTGCCCCTGATCGTGAGGAGAGGTGCCGGAGTGGTCGAACGGGGCGGTCTCGAAAACCGTTGTCCCTTCACGGGGACCCAGGGTTCGAATCCCTGTCTCTCCGCCA
>SKRW01000090.1 GCA_007118295.1 Paracoccaceae bacterium
ACCATCAGAATGATAACGGCCAGAATCACTTCGAGGATGATCATCGGCCACATGTATTTCATGATGGCGGGCATTGAACAGCGTCCGATCAGACAGGCCGTCAGCAACGCCCCCCCGACAGGCGGGGTCAGGTGCCCGACACCCAAAATGATGATGATGATCAGGGCAGTGTGTACGGGCGAAAAGCCAAGCTGGTAGAAGATCGGGATGATGATCGGACCGAACAGCAGGATATTTGCTGTCCGCCCGACGAACATCCCTGCAATCAACAGCACCAGCAGGATAAGCGAGACAATCACGAACGGGCTTTGCGACACGGTCGTCAGCGCGCCCAGAACCGTTTGCGGAATGTGCTGGATCGCCACGATATAGGAAAACGACAGCCCAACCCCGGAAATGATCAGAACCGCCGCCGATGTGACAGCCGCCGATACAAGGATCGGCCCCATTTCCGTGATGCGGATCGACCTGTAGACAACCAGCGTCATGATCAGCGCATACAGCACTGCGACGGCTGCAGCCTCGACTGTCGTGAAAATACCGCCGAAAATGCCGATCAGGATGATCGCGGGCATGCCCAGCGGTGCAAGGCCCGCGCGCAACGCCGACCAGACCTGTTTCAGGGTCGCGCGCGGGTGCAGCGGCAGACTGTATTTCCGCGCCATGATGTAGGCGAGGATCATGTAGAAAATCGCCATGAAGGCACCGACGCTGACGCCCGCTGCAAACAGCGCGCCGACGGGCACCCCGAAAACCGCCCCATACACCACCATCACGATCGAAGGGGGCAGGGTCGGTGACAGGGTGGCCGATTGGGCCGTGATGGCCGCCGCATAGCCGCGCGGATACCCATCCTTGACCATCGCCGGGACAACCGTGGACCCCATCGCCGCAATATCTGCCTGACCAGAGCCGGAAATACCTGCAAAGAAAACACTGGACAGGATATTCACCTGCGCCAGACCGCCGCGCATATGTCCGACAAACGCGCGCGCAACATCCAGCAACCGGTCGATCAGCTTGCCCCGGACCATGATCTCACCCGCCAGAATAAACATTGGCACGGCAAGAAAGGTAAAGGATGTCACCCCGTTAAAAATGCGCTGGTTCAGGATGATAAGGGTCGATTCCCGGCCCGTATCGATGAAATGCACAAGGGTAGACAGCCCCATGGCCGCAAAGATCGGCACCCCAAGCAGGATGCCGACAATCAGGACCGTGAGCAGAAGAAAGACGATGGCCATGGAGCAATCATTCCGTTGATGAGGCCGACCGGTCGAAACCGGTCGGCACATTCAGGTGAACAAGGTTCAGCGCGCGCGGATTGCGTCGATCGCGGATTGGACACGTTCAGCAAAATCGTCATCAAGATTGTCGGCGATGAATTGCTGACCAACAGGAAATGCCGTTTCCTGCCACACTGCCGCCTCGGCAGGAGACAGGATCGTGATGTTGGCACCACCGGCCGCCGCGTCACGCAGGGCGTTCAGTTCCGAGGTCATGGCCGCACCGTTCTGGATGATGATCGACAATTCTGTCGCCGCGCTGATGATGTCGCGCTGCGCGTCGGTCAGACCCTGCCAGAATTCCTCGTTGACCACATAGGCCATGTAGGAAAAGCTGTGCCCGGTCATGGTGATGTTGCCCAGCAGGTCCACATGGCCTGCGCTCATGGCGCCTGACAGGCTGCCTTCGGTTGCATCGATGATGCCGGTTTGCAGGCCCTGATTACGCTCTGCGCCCGAAAGCCCTACAACCGAGCCAATACCAAGCCCTTGCCAGACGGCCAGATTCAGCGGGCCGGGTGGCACGCGCAATTTGACTGGTCCCAGATCGGATGGCAGGCGGATCGGTCCGTGGCTGGAATACAGGTTGCGGACCGAGTTTTCAGCCGCACCAAGGAAACGGATCGTATTGCCTGACCGCTCTAGAATATGATCGCGTACATAGGCGACCAGATCATCATCGCGCATCAGCGCGTAGAATTCGTTACGATTCGCAAACAGATACGGGGCGTCGAACATCTGCACATTGGGCGCGATGCCCGACAGTCCGTGGATACCGGGTACATAGAATTCCAGTTCGCCCAGACGCATCTGATCGACGACATCGCGGTCGCCGCCAAGCGTGCTGTGGATGACCAGATCGACCCGGATTTCACCCGCAGATTGCCCTTCGACAATGGCCTTGAACGCTTCTGCCGCAGTTACGGCGCTGGGGTTTTCGGAGTGGGCGTAGGTCATTTGCACCTGCGCCAGTGCCGAGTTCGCCAGCATCAGTCCGGCAACGCCGGTTGCCGCCACCTTCCGCAGGAATGATGGTAGAGTCATGTTGTTTCCTCCCTAATGGTATCGTTATCATGTCAAGTCGGACTGGGACGAGTCAATGCTTTTCTCGCCGTTTCTGTCAGAAAGCGCCTGCCGGTTCTGGCAAGTGGATGAATTCGGGCCGTGCGAAGGCAAGAGCCTCGCTTCGCCGGGTGCGGCACCTAGATCGAGGATTCGCGCAACAACAACCTTGGGTCGATCTCTTCACAGATTGGCAGGTTGGAGCCGCTATCAAGCACCCTGCACAGCAACTCTGCCGCGCGACGCCCTATTTCGCTGGGTGAGGGGTCAATCGTCGTGATCGACGGCACGCAGATGGCGCCCACCTCGTAGTTCCCGAAGCCCGCAATCGAAATCTGGTCGGGCACGGCGATCCCCCGGCGCTGGCACGCACTCAGGGCGCCAAAGGCCGACAGGTCAGACACACAAATCACAGCCTCGGTGTCGGGTGCCGTCTCCAGCAGATGCACCATGGCCTCTGCCCCTTCGCGCATCGAGATGGGCGGCGGGCCTGCCGCGATCAGGCGCGTGGCATCCAGACCGTGACGCTGCATCGCTGCGATAAAGCCGCGCCGCCTGTCCAGACCGCGTGTATCGCGATCGACATCACCACCGATAAAGGCGATCCGTGTCAGGCGTTTCTCCACAAAATGGTCGACCATCACCTGCACGGCCTGCGCATTGGAAAAGCCGATCACATGATCCACCGGCGTGCTGGGCAGATCCCATGTCTCGATCACGGGAACATGGGCGTTTTCCAGCAAGCGCCGCGTGCGCGCGGTGTGCTGACCACCCGTCACGACAAGTGCCTGCGGCCTGCGGCGCAGCAACTGCTCGATCAGGCGTTCTTCTTCCTCGACATCGTAATTCGTATAGCCCAGCAGGATCTGCAGCCCACGCGGCTTCAACCCTTCGGTCAGCGCGCCGACAGTATCGGCAAAGTTCGCGTTGTTGATCGACGGGATGGTGACTGCGACAAAATCAGTTTTCTGCGACCGCAGGCTGGACGCCGTGCTGTCGAGGACATAGCCCAGTTCCTCGGCGGCGGCATGGATGCGCGCGCGCGTCTGGTCATTGACCAGACTTCCCGGCTTGAACGCCCGGCTGACTGTCATGGGCGAGACCCCCGCCTTGATGGCGACATCTGTCATCGTGGGGTTTTTTCGCAGTTTATCCATGGAAAAGGGCTAACCCGCAGCGCATCTCAAATCCAGTATTATGCTGAATGCATGCCTCTAATTGTCAGTCTGTAGTGGTATCCGGCAACGGTCTCCCCGCGCCTGAAAAATATTCCATCACGGCGGCCTGATCCTCGCCGCCCAGCCCTGCGGCAGTCAACATGCGGTGGATTTCCGCGCATAGGGCTGTCAGCGGCATCGATGTGTTGGTCAGCCGCGCCAGATCCTGCGCGCCGTTAAGGTCCTTGACCATATTGTCGATCCGGCCCGTGCGCCGATAATCGCGCGCAACATATCGCGGCATGTATTCCTGCAGCAGCGCAGAATCCGCGCGCCCGCCGCGCAGTGCCTGCGGAATGCGGCTGGCATCGACGCCCGCCGCTTCGGCGAGGGCCGTCGCTTCGGCAACGGCCACAAAGCCCAGCCCGCACAGCACCTGATTGATCAGCTTGGTTGTTTGCCCTGCACCTGCCGGGCCCATGTGTGTCTGATTTGCTGCGACCTTTGCCAGCAGACGCTGTGCCTTGGCCACGTCCTCGTCCTGCCCGCCCTGCATCAGGGTCAACTCACCCGTCGCCGCCTTGGGGATTCCACCCGAAAGCGGGCTGTCCACCCAGCCCAGCCCCACCGCCTGCGCGCGCGCCGCGAGGTCCTTTGTGGCTGTCGGGTCGATCGAGGACATATCGATGATCAGCGTGCCCTTCGCTGCCCCTTCGGCTATGCCTTGGGGTCCAAATACGGCAGCTTCGACAATGCGCGGGCTGTTCAGGCTCAGGATAACACCTGACGCGCCCTGTGCCGCCTGCGCTGCACTGGACGCAGCAACTGCCCCTTTCTGCACAAGCAAAGCCACTTTCTGGGGGTCAAGGTCGAACACGGCCAGCGCTGTGCCGGTCTCGACCAGGCGCGCGCCAATGGCGCCACCCATGGCGCCCGCGCCGATCAGTGCAAGATTCTCAGACATGGGGTGCTCCTGATTGCATGAGGGTCAGAGGGCCGCAGTGATACCACCATCAACAAACAATGTGTGACCGTTTACGAAACTGGCCGCATCTGACGCCAGAAAGATGCACGCGCCCTGCAACTCCTCGACCTTGCCCCAGCGTCCGGCGGGGGTGCGTTTTTCCAGCCATGCAGAAAATTCCGGGTTGGCCACAAGTGCCGCATTGAGCGGCGTGTCGAAATAGCCCGGTGCGATGGCGTTGCAGTTCAGTCCAAGCGGTGCCCAATCGGTGGCCATCCCCTTGGTCAGGTTGGTCACAGCACCTTTGGTGGCGGTATAGGGCGCGATGCCGGGGCGGGCCAGCAGTGTCTGGACACTGGCGATATTGATGATGCGCCCGCGCCCACGCGCGATCATGTGCCGTGCAACGGCCTGACCGACATGGAAAACACTAGCGATATTGGTTTGCAACAGCTTTTCAAACATCTCTGCCGGAAAGTCCTGCAAGGGCGCGCGGTGCTGCATGCCAGCGTTATTGACCAGTATCTCAATCGCGCCATGCTGCTCTTCGAACGCATCGACGGCCTTGCGAACCGCAATATGGTCGGTCACATCGAACGCGAGTGTTTCGGCACCGGGAATCTTGGCGGCCGCTTCTGACAGCTTGCCCTCATCGCGACCGTTCAGGACGATCTGCGCACCTGCCGCTGCAAGGCCCTGTGCCAGTGCAAACCCTATGCCTTGCGACGATCCGGTGATCAGGGCGCGCTTTCCGCTGAGATCGAACAGGGGGTAAACCATGCATTTCTCCTTGTGTTTTTGCTGGACAAGCCAATGCTCCCCTGACTATGTTAACGTTATCACTAAACGTCAATACCAAACTTAAACAGCAAAATCGGATTGTCGCATGTTCAAGCCGCACGTACTGCAAATGGGGGAATTGCCCGAATGGGATGAAACCCCGATGCGCGAAGTCTTCGAGGTCCATCGTTATTTCGACGCGACAGACAAAGCCGCCCTGCTTGCGGAAATCGGCCCGCAGGTCAGAGCCATCGCGACACGCGGTGATCTGGGGGCGAGCGCAGATGTGATCGCAGCCTGCCCCGCGCTGGAGGTCATCTCCGTTTTCGGGGTGGGCTATGACGCGGTGGATCTTGGCGCTTGTGCCGCGCGTGGCATCACCGTGACCAATACCCCTGATGTGCTGACCGATGATTGCGCCGATCTGGCGCTGGGGATGTGGCTGGCCCTGTCGCGCGGGATCGTGCCTGCAGAGGCATGGGCGCGCTCGGGCGACTGGGCAGCCAAGGGGGGCTTTCCCCTGCAACACCGCGCGTGCAAAAAACGCGCGGGCATTCTTGGTCTGGGGCGTATCGGCATGGCCGTCGCCGAGCGTTTGCAGGGCTTTGGCATGCAGATCGCGTATTGCGCGCGCAGCCCCCGCCCTGAAGCTGCTGACTGGCAATTCATCGCCGACGCGCAGGAACTGGCGGCGCAATCGGATGTCCTGTTCGTGACGCTGGCAGCGACCCCGCAAACGCATCACATTGTCAATTCCGACGTGCTGGATGCGCTGGGGGCTGACGGTCTGCTGATCAACATCTCCCGCGCGCAGAATATCGACGAGGCGGCTTTGATCGACGCGCTGCAGCACGGACGCCTGCGCGGCGCGGCGCTGGATGTGTTCGAGGGTGAGCCTTCGCTGGACCCGCGCTTTCCCCGGCTGTCCAATGTACTGTTGCAACCCCACCATGCCAGCGGCACATTCGAAACACGCCGTGCGATGGGCCAGTTGATGCGCGACAATCTCGCCGCCCATTTCGCAGGTCGTCCGCTCCTGACACAGGTGCAATGATGAAGGCTATCGTGATCCATGCCGCGCAGGACTTGCGCATCGAACCATTCCAGACGGAACCGCTGGGGGCAGGGCAGGTGCGGCTGCGACTTGCGACCGGCGGGGTCTGCGGGTCAGACCTGCATTACTACAATCATGGCGGGTTTGGCGCGATAAGGCTGCGCGAACCGATGGTGCTGGGGCATGAGGTTTCGGCCTATGTGACAGAATTGGGGCCGGGCGTGACGGGCTTTGCGCAAGGCCAGCTTGTCGCAGTCTCGCCCAGCAGGCCCTGTGGGGCTTGCCGCTATTGCCATGAGGGGCTGGCAAACCAGTGCCTGAACATGCGCTTTTACGGGTCCGCGATGCCTTTCCCGCATATTCAGGGGGCCTTTCGCGAGGAACTGATTGCAGATGCCACGCAATGCGTCGATGCAACTGGCCTGACCGCGGGCGAGGCCGCAATGGCCGAACCACTGGCCGTGACCCTGCATGCCACGCAGCGCGCAGGGCAGATGGTCGGCAAGCGGGTTCTGGTGACCGGGTGCGGCCCGATTGGCGTTCTGTCGATCCTGTCTGCGCGGCGCGCGGGCGCTGCCGAGATCGTGGCAACCGACCTGTCGGACTTCACACTTGAGATGGCCCGCGCCTGTGGTGCCGATCACGTCATCAACATGGCACAGACCCCGGATGCGCTGGCGCCCTACACGGCGGACAAGGGGTATTTCGATGTGCTGTATGAATGCACCGGTGTCGCACAGGCATTGACCGGGGCCATCGCCGCACTTCGCCCGCGCGGCGTGATCCTGCAGCTTGGGCTTGGCGGTGACATGAGCCTGCCGATGATGTCAATCACGGCCAAGGAACTGGACCTGCGTGGCTCGTTCCGGTTTCACCCGGAATTCGCTACCGGCGTGGGTCTGATGCAGAAGGGGCTGATAGATGTCAGGCCCCTGATTACCCAGACCGTCCCGTTGGCCGACGCAGAACAGGCGTTTCGTCTTGCGTCCGACCGCAGCCAGACGATGAAGGCACAAATCCTGTTTTCCGAGGGTTAGGCAGGTGTTGTTCGCGCCCTTCCCCACCTCGCCGCGCTGACACGGCCTGTGGCCTGCCGCAAGGACATGTGACGAAGCTCTCGACACGCACGGCCACTGCTTGTAATGTGGCTATCGAGCACACGTCTGGCGGGAAGGACACCAGTTATGCCCGATGGGACCCGAATACTGGTGGTAGAGGACGATCTGGACGTCCGCAATCTGCTTGAAACTGTCATTTCCGCCGAAGGTTTCGAGGTTCAGGTGGCCGGTTCACTTGAACAGTGCCGCACGATCATGAAAGATTTTGATGCCGCCCTGTATCTGATTGATGTAGGGTTGCCAGACGGAGACGGGTTTTCGCTGGTGCGTGATCTGCGCGCGCGCGGGCATGCGGGCGTCGTGGTGCTGTCCGGGCGTTCGGCCGAGGTCGATCAGGTGCTGGGGCTGGAACTGGGCGCGGATGATTACGTGACAAAACCCTTCCGGTCGCGGGAACTGGTGGCACGGTTGCGCGCGCTCGCACGGCGCGTCGCGGTCGCGCAAGGCATTGCCGATTCACAACAGGATGAAAGTGCACCGGATTTTCAGGTCGCTGGCTATAACTTGTTCCTGCGCGGACGCCAGTTGATCGACCCCGAGGGCAATGACGTTGCCTTGACCTCTGCTGAATTCGATGTGCTGGTCGCCTTGATGGAACAGAAGGGAAAGGTGGCAAGCCGCGACCAGATCATTCAGTCTGTGCGTCGGCGCAACTGGACCGGCAACGAGCGGGCCATTGATGGTATCGTCAGCCGATTGCGGCGCAAGCTTCCGACACACGAAACTGGACCGCATTTTATCCGCACCGTACATGGCATTGGATACATGCTGATCGGATAGCGCGTATGGTGGGAAATATAACTCTACCTGAGATTGCACAAAATTTTACATATTTGCCCTGTTCTTGCCTTGGAGCCGTTAGAAAACGTAGCCAAGGGAAAATCACAGGAGAGCGAAATGTCAGTAAGCATCTTCCGGTATGGGCGTCGTTTGAGTACATCGATCAAGTTGCCACTCAACTATCGTGACAACGCAACCTGGCAGCCACAACTCAACGAGCGGTTCCCGGATTTCACGGCGGTCACGACCTTTGGTGCGCTCACGCTGCACGACTGGGCGCGCGGGGACTGGGTGTATCTGATGTCGCATCCGGCAGCATTTACACCGGTCTGCAGCACCGAGTTGGGCGAGCTTGCCAAACGCTCTTCCGAATTCGCAAAGCGCAAGGTGCGCATTCTCGCGCTGACCCGCGACAATGTGGACCGGATCAGCGCATGGACCCAGGAGATTGAATCCATCTACGGCACGAGTGTGGATTTTCCGCATATCGCAGACCCCGAAGGTGTGATTTCGCGCGCATGCGGTCTGATCACGCGCGAGGCGGAATGGCAGGGCCGGATGTGCGTGCGTCGCACCTATCTGATTGATCCGAATGGTGTTATTCGCGCCATTTTCGATTACCCGCTGTCCGTCGGGCGCTCTGTAGACGAGGCGCTGCGCACGATTGATGCACTGCAGGTCGCGGATATGTCAGGCTCCTACACCCCTGGGGAATGGAAATCAGGCGATCCGGTGCTGGTGGCCGGCGAAGAGCCCAAGGAAAGCCTGTTAGAGCGCTATGGCAAGCAACTCCGTTCGCTCGCGCCCTACCTGAATTTCCTCGACACAAGCAAGCCACCAGAGGGGATCGAGAAGGCAGCGGGCCTGCCAGCCAGGCAACCTGTCATCGCCGGAGCAAAAGAGGCTCGTCGGATATTGATGACCAAACTCATGGACTTTCCGGCAGACGCGAATGCAATGGTGCCCAATCGGCGGAGAAAGTCAGCCTCTGGCCACGCAAAGGCCCCTTCGAATGAAAGCGTCAACTAGGGCCGCGTCAGCGGGTCCTATCCTTGGCAGGCAGAACACAAGGCCAGCGGCACCGGCGCGCCCAGTTTGGCATCCGGAAGCCAGAACATGGTCGCAGACAACATTGAGAGCAGTATGAAACCATGTGTTCACGAGATCGATTTCCGCACGAGTCCAGCGGCGCAAGTGTCACAGGCCGCCGCCGTCAAACGCCCTGCGGGGCACAGGATTCTTGTCCTCGATGATGAAATCGATGTGGCAAATACCCTTGGCGCACAGGTGACTGCGCTGGGGCATCAGGCACTCGTCACGACAGATCACACTGCGTTTTTCCGCGCAGTAGCGACCTTCCACCCGGATATCGTGATTATCGATACCTGCATGCCTGGCCGCGACGGGCTTGATATCCTGCGCGAACTTGGGGGGGCTTGCACGGCAAAGGTCGTCGTGACCAGTGGATTCGGGCGGCGCATGATCGAGACGATGATCCAGTCGGCGCATCATTACGGGCATGATGTGTTGGGCGCCCTGCCCAAGCCGGCGCGACTGGCGACACTGAAGGAACTGTTGAATCGGGCCCCTCGCCGCAAGTCGGCAGCACCTTTGCCGCAATCAGGCGCAACCCTTCCGAATATGAGCGCGTCAGATTTGCGCGGGTCATTGCAACGCGGCGAATTCGAGGCGTATTTCCAGCCCAAACTCTGCCTGCATAGCAAGGCCGTCTGCGGTTTCGAGGCGCTGGTGCGCTGGCACCATCCGCACCTTGGTATCCTCTCGCCGCAGAAATTCCTGCCTCAGCTACAGGCCCATGATCTGGAGGCAGACCTGTTTCGCACAATGCTCGATCAGTCCTGCGGCTTTCTTTCGCGCCTGCCCGGATCAACCGCGCGTGTGGCGGTGAATGCGGCTCTCTCGACAGTGCAGACGCCTGGTTTCCGGGGCATCATGGACCGGATGGTCGCGCGGCACGGGCTTGGCCCCGAACGGCTTATCATCGAACTGACCGAATTCGGGTCGAACGACTTGCCGCAATCCGCAATCGAAGCGCTCGCACGCTTACGCATGGCAGGCTACATCCTGTCGATTGACGATTTCGGAACAGGGGTCTCTTCGTTGCAGCGCCTTGTCCGCATCCCGTTTTCCGAACTCAAGATTGATCGCAGCTTTCTTCGCGGACTCACCTGTTCGACAGCGGCGCAGGATATTATCTCGACGCTGGTATCGCTTGCCCGCTCGCTTGATATGTTCACCACTGCCGAAGGCGTCGAGGATGACGCGACCCTGCGGCACATCGGTGAACTGGGGTGCGATGTGGCGCAAGGGTTTCTCATTGCGCGCCCGATGCGGGCGGACGCAGCCTCGCGGATGTATCGGACAACGATGACAATTTGACAGTGACCGTGGACTCGGTTGCAAATGGTGTGCAGTATGCCCCTCTACACCAGTTGAACAGCATGAGTGCATCCATTGATCGAAATGTCTTCTGTCGAGCTGAACGCTTTCGATCTGCTGCCTCACCCGATCTGGATTTTCGGGCAGGACAGTCTGCGGATCGTCGCCGCGAATGCAGCGGCCTGCGACTGGCTGGGGTATGACCGGGACACGATCATCGGCCTAAACCTTGTCGATCTTCGCCCTCATGAGGAACATGCCGCATTTCGTGACCGTCTTGCGGCGTTTCTGGCGGATGCGGCCCTGCCACCCGCATCAGAGCGGTGGCGTATCCGCACGCGATCGGGCGAGGTGCGTCATGCCGCATTTCACTGGCGCGAGGTGCGCTACGACGGCGAATCCGCCATCCTGTCAACAGTGACCGACCTGACCCGGCAGCACCTTGCCGAAGAGAAGGTGTCGCAGCTTGAAGGGGATGTTGCACATTCCCTCCAGCGCCAGCGTCTTTCAGATGCCAAATTCCGCCGCCTGTTCGACGCCGCACCCGGACAGATGATTGTCCTCACACCGGGAACCTACAAGATCGAGGCCGGAACCGCAGAATTCGCGCGGATCACGGCAACGCGCCCCTCCGATATGCGGGGGCGCTGCTTTTTTGATGTGTTTCCGCCTGCGCCCGGCGAAGATGGGGCGCGCGGGATGGAACAACTGCGCAAGTCCTTTCAGCGTGTCGAGGCGACACGAACGGCCGATGTCATGCCGATCCGGAATTACCCTATCGAAGATTCTGACGGAGTCATGCGCACGCGCTACTGGAGCACGATAAACGCTCCTGTTCTGGATGATACAGGCGCGCTGGAGTTCATAATCCACAGGGTTCTCGACGTCACTGATCTGGTGACCGGAAACCGGCACCCGCCCGACACCGAAGGCGAAGGGGCAAGCACGTCGGAACTTGTGCAGGACCTGTTCTTGCGTGCGGGCGAAATCGAGGCCCGGCTCGCACGATTCGAAACAGTCGAGGCGCGCCTGCGCAGCGCCGAAGATCTGCTGTCCGTGGGCGCGTGGGAGTTCGACCCCGCGACGCGCAAACTGGACTGGTCGCAAAAGACTGTCCGCCTCTATGGCTGGACGCCAGACAGCGCCCCCCCTGATCTGGATGGCTATGTGGCACTCGTCCACCCCGAGGATCAGTCAAGGATGCTGTCAAACCTTCAGCGCTTTGAAGAGCAGCACCAGGAACAGCTTGTGTTCGAGCACCGGATCGTACGCCCGGACGGAACTGTGCGGCACATGCGCGGGGTGGGGCAACGACACCGCTTTGGCGGACAGGAGCGTGTGGTCGGCGCGGCGCAGGACATCACCGATATTGTCGGGATCGAGGATGCGCTGAATCAAGCGCGCGGCTTGCTCGATCTGGCCGGAGAGAAGGTGCGTCTGGGCGGCTGGCGCATTGATCTGGTCGAGGAGCGCGTCATCTGGACGCCGGGAACCTTCCGCATTCATGAACATGACGCACGGTTCCCTCCGACGATCGATGAAACCATCGCATTCTATGCGCCCGAGTATCGCGATATGATCGAGTCGGCATTCAACCAGTGCGCAACGCATGGAATAGAGTTTGACGAAGTCTGTGAACTCGTGACCGCCCGTGGCAACAGGGTCTGGGTGCGCGCGATTGGAATCCCGGTGCGCGATGAACACGGGCAGATTGTGGCTGTGCATGGCGCGATTCAGGATATTTCAGACATCCACGCCGCCGAACAACGCGCAACCGAGGCGCTGATGCAGCGCGAAAACGTGCTGGAGAGTATCAG
>SKRW01000078.1 GCA_007118295.1 Paracoccaceae bacterium
GCATCGATGCCGAAGGCTCGCCAAGCACGACGACCCACCACAACTTGCCGTTGTCGTCCTGATGCCAGCCCACGCCCATTTCCCCGGCGCGACGGTCGAGAATGACCTGACGTGTCTCGGGCTCCAGCATCCACGCGTTCACGGTCTCGAACTCTGTCTCGAATGTCTCGGAGATCATCTCGCCGACGAAGGACCCGTTATAGCCTGCACGCTGCGCGCGCTGCATCGGACTGGAGCCATCCGACCCCCAATGCCACGGACGCTGCTGGAATGACATGTCCTGCGCATGGGTTGCCGCAGCGCTTGCAAGGGCTGCATTGGCTTGCAAGGGGGCAAGCCCGTTTTGCGCGCGCAGAGTATTCAGCCCGTCCTGCATGCGCTGGCGCACCCGCGGCGCATCCGTCGGGTTGATGCGCACCACGACAGGCAACGGGCGCCCGTCGGCCCCCATCGGAACTTGCCGCGGCTCCGTCGTTTCACACGCAGCAAGGGTCAGAGCAGCGACAATCACATAGATGAGGCGGAGATACATTTTTTCTTCCTTACGAACCGGCGCCTAAGTAGCCGGTCCCGGTCGGGCTTTCAAACACAACTCGACGTGATCGAGATCCTGCGTGGCTTTCCTGCACCGACCAAACCTGCGGACAAATGCTGAAAAAGTCCAAATGCGGGGCCTTGCCCGACCCCTGACGCAAAAAGTGTTGCGAATATGACGACGTGGCCAGAATCTGCCACAGTTGCATTCAGGTTGCCATTGCACTCAGCCCATGAAGATGGTTGAGACGAATGACGACATTTCGTCTTGGGAGCTGGCGCAACAAACGTCGCTGGCGCGTTCTGGAGGTTACTATGAAGAAAATCGCACTCGCAGCTGCTCTGTCTGTTGCCGCTACCTCGGCATTCGCCGGTGGTCACAGCAAAATGGGTAAATACTCGGAGCCGGTCATCGAGCCCGCAGTGGTTGTCGAAGAAACCCGCGCTTCGTCGGGCGGCATCATTGTTCCGATCATGCTTCTGCTGATCGTCGCTGCTGCTGTTGCTGCTCGCTAAGAACGACAGCACTGTCTGACAGTTTTGAAGGTGGTTGGATCATCCAACCACCTTTTTCTTTTGTCGCTGTTCAGGGCGATGTCCAGCCTGACAGATTCGCCTCGATGATCTCTGTCAGGGCCGCGATGTGCGGATCATCGTCATTCAGGCACGGGATATAGGTGAACTGCTCGCCACCCGCTTCCTCGAAGCTTTCGCGAATCTCTTCGTTGATTTCTTCCAGCGTCTCGATGCAATCGGCCGAAAAGGCAGGCGCCACGACAGCCAGCCGCTTGACCCCCTGCCGCGCAAGCTCGGCGACATGATCCACGGTATAGGGGCGCAACCACTCTTCGCGGCCAAACACGGACTGGAATGTGGTCTGCACCTGCTCGGGCAACCAGCCCAGAGCCTCGCGCAACAGCCGCGTCGTTTTCTGGCATTGGCAATGATACGGGTCACCTTCGAGCAGGTATCGCTTGGGCATCCCGTGATAAGAGGCAACCAGCACTTCGGGTTTTTCCTCCATCGCGTCATAGGTGCGCGTGACTGAATCGGCCAGCGCCCGGATATAGGAAGGGTGGTCGAAATAGGCGGCAACCGTGCGCGCGGCGGGCTGCCATTTCTGCGTCATCAATGACCGGAAAAACTGATCGCAGGCCGTGGCGGATGTGGCCCCGGCATAATGCGGATACAGCGGAAAGAAGAGGATCTTCTCACATCCGGCCTCGACCATGGCATCCACCTTGGACTGAGTCGACGGGTTGCCGTAGCGCATGCAGAAATCCACCATCACGCCGTCGCCAAAACGTGCACCAATCGCTTCGGCCAGTTTTGCAGTCTGGTCCTTGGTGATGGTCAGCAGCGGACTCTCGTTCTTGTCATGGTTCCAGATGGATTTGTAATTCGCCCCCGAGGTGAAGGGCCGCTTGGTCAGGATCACAAGCTGCAGCAACGGCTGCCAGACCCATGCCGAATAATCCACGACGCGCTTGTCGGACAGAAACTCGTTCAGGTAGCGCCGCATCGACCAGTAGTCGTAGTTGTCCGGCGTGCCCAGATTGGCCAGCAACACGCCGATCTTTGCCTGTGGCACCGGCGGATGGTCCGGCGCAGCATGTTCCAGCCGCCCTTCGCCGGGGTGGTCCTTGTGAACGGGGCAACCTTGTGCGTGAGAAATCGGCTTTGCATCAAGCATGGCTGTATCTTTCATTGCAGTCTCCCCGGAATATCGAAGTATCTACGCGACATAACGGGTTTTGGACCGGAATCAATCTGCGGGCGGGGCCTTTATGGCATCGGGCAAGGGGGTTTCCTGTGTCCCGAGTGCTTCGGCAAGGCTGGCCTTGGCCGATCCGGGGCGTAGCGGTCTGGGCTGGCCGGCATCGGGGGCCCACCCTGTCAGAAAGATCAACTCATAGCGTGCCAGCAGGTGTCTGGAAGCATTGGAGAACTGGGCGGAATAGATCTCGGCTGCGCGGGTGAACAGCCTGCGCGGGGTCGGACGGCGGTGCCGGGCAGCCAGAGCGTTGCCTTCGCCCATGGCACGCAGATCGCGGCATAGCGACAGAAAGTCGCGGTAGGCGACATCCTGACCCAGCACGTCCGCAACCGGCAGCGCAAACCCCGCACGCTGCAAAAGCGCGCCAAGGTCGCGAATCTCGGCCATGGGCAGCACGCGCGGGCTTAACCCGCCGGAAACCTCGATCTCGGCCTGCGCGAGGGCGGCGCGCAACGCGGCAAGGGTCTGCCCACCGGCGCACACCCCAAGGAACAACCCATCGGGCCGAAGCGCGCGGCGTGCCTGAACCATCTGGCCGACAGGATCGCTGGCCCAATGCAGCGCCATGGCATGAATCACCAGATCATGGGCACCCGGTTGCAGGTCCAGAACAGGCGTATCCTCGATCACCAGCGCACCGGGCAGAAACCCGGCCCAGGCCTGCGGCACACCCGTCACGATGGCAGGTGCTGTAAACCTTCTGTTAACCTCGGTGAGCCTTAATGACAGTTCATCGCGGGCGATGGCGTGCAAGAACAGGTCGCCCTGCGCGCGGGCGCGGTTTCGGGCAAGGGCTGTGCGGTCGGTCAGTTCGGCTGGCTGTGACATGGCTACCCGTTATGTAGGCGAGGTGCAGGGTAATTGCAAAAGCTTGGCGCACAGATTGCACGGGCCAGCCTGCGGGGCACGCGATCTCTGTTGCGCGCGATCTACCCTCCGCAATGCCTGACCTGCGATACCCTTGTTGCAGATGATGGCGCGCTATGCCCGACATGCTGGACACAGGTTCCCTTCATACACGGCATGTGTTGCGATGCTTGCGGTGTGCCGCTGCCCGGCGACGAAGGTGAAGGGCCTGCGCAATGCGACGAATGCCTGTCCCTCGCTCGGCCATGGGAACAAGGGCGCGCGGTCATGATCTATGACGCCAAGGCGCGGCAGATTCTGCTGGGCCTGAAATACCACGACCGGCTGGATTACGCAGGCCCTGCAGGGGCATGGCTGGCGCGCACGGCACGGCCCATGCTGCAGCCCGAAATGCTGGTCGCACCCGTTCCGCTGCACTGGTTGCGGTTTGTCACACGCCGCTACAATCAGGCCGCCATCCTGAGTGAGGCCATGGCGCGCGAGCTTGGTCTGGCACATTGCCCGGACCTGCTGCACCGCACGCGCTATACAGGCACGCAGGAAGGGCGCGGACGGGCGGGACGATTCGAGAATCTGGTCGATTCCATGGCACCCAATCCCCGCCACCTGCCCCTGTTGCAAGGTCGTCATATCCTGCTGGTCGATGATGTCATGACAGTTGGTGCCACTTTTGCCGCCGCGACCGAGGCTTGTCTGGCGCATGGAGCGATCTCGGTGCGGGTTATTGCGCTGGCACGCGTTGCAAGGCAGGTATGATCCACTATAGTGCGCCCCGAAACCGTCATATCGAGGCGCTGCCATGCAACCGATTGAAATCTATACATCGCCGCTTTGTGGATTCTGCCATGCTGCAAAGCGCCTGCTGAGCGCCAAGGGTGCCAGCTTTGCCGAAATCGACCTTTCGCGAGAGCCGCAGCGCCGCGCGGAAATGCGCAGTCGCGCGAATGGCGGGCATACAGTGCCGCAGATATTCATCGGTGATCTCCATGTCGGCGGGTGCGACGAACTGCATGCGCTTGACCGGGCTGGTAAACTGGACCAGCTATTGAAAGGCTGACACCGTGCCGTTCTACGCCGCAATGATCCAGATGTGTTCGAGCGATGACCCTGCCGAGAACACGACGGCCCTGCGCGGCTATCTGCGCGAGGCTGCAGCGCAGGGCGCGACAGTCGCGATAACCCCGGAAGTCAGCAATTGCGTCTCGACCAGCGCCGCGCATCAACGCCGCGTTCTGCGCCACGAGCATGATGACCCAACCCTTGCCGCCCTGCGCGAGGAAGCGCACACATTGGGCCTCTGGGTGCTGATCGGCTCGCTGGCGCTGAAAACCGACGATCCCGATGGCCGCTTTGCGAACCGTTCGATCCTGATTGACCCCGACGGACAGGTGCAGGCACGTTATGACAAGATCCATATGTTCGACGTGCAGGTTTCGGAAACCGAAACCTACCGCGAATCGGCCGGGTTTCGTCCGGGTGCGCAGGCGGTTCTGGCACCGACCCCCTTTGCGACGCTTGGGCTGAGCATTTGCTATGACCTGCGCTTTCCGCATCTGTATCGTGCATTGGCCAAGGCCGGGGCCGAGGTGCTGACCGTGCCTGCGGCGTTCAGCCCTGTTACCGGGGCCGCGCATTGGGAAACCCTGCTGCGTGCCCGCGCGATCGAGACAGGCTGCTTTGTTCTGGCCCCGGCGCAGACCGGGCGTCACGCGATACGTGAAGGGCGCGCGCGCAGCACCCACGGGCATGCAATGGCCATCGCACCCTGGGGCGAAGTGTTGCTGGACATGGGGCGCGCGCCCGGTGTCGGGCTGGTGGAAATCGATCTGGCCCATGTGCTTGACGCCCGCGCCCGCGTGTCGGCACTGGACCATGACCGTGCTTTCACCGTGCCGGACCCTGCGCCGTGACGCGCGCGCGCACCGATCTGGCCAATGCCCTGTTCAGCGAATTGCTGATGGCAGACCAGCTTGCACGCAACCGCCTGTCCAAGGTGCTGCCCAAGGGCATGGAGTTGTCGCATTTCGGCGTGTTGAACCTGCTGGCCAAATACCAGACCGAGATGAGTCCTGCCGAACTGGCCCGCGCCTTTCATGTCACGCGCGGGGCGATGACCAACACACTCGCGAAACTCGAATGGGCAGGCTATGTGCATATCCGGCCCGATTGGGACGACGCGCGGCGCAAGATGGTGGCGATCAGCCCTGCAGGGCGTTCGGCCCGTGATGCGGCACTTGCGTCCATCACACCGCTGATAGATCAGGCCGTCCACAGTCTGGGCGAGGACCGTGTGCGCCAGACCATTCCGGTGCTGCGCAGCCTGCGGCAGCAATTCGGAGATGATGATGGGGCTTGAATATCACGCCGGGCCCAATACTGTGGGACGCTCCGGGGCATATGTTCCCGCCCCACAATCGCAGAGCACAGGCAGATACCATGCAGGATGAGATTTCGGACCTGCTGAGGCGACTTGCCCGGCAAGACCGTAGTGCCCTGCGAGACCTGTATCAGCATGCTGCGCCGAAACTAACCGGACTGTTGATTCGTATGTTGGGGGACAGGGCCGAGGCAGAAGATGCGCTTCAGGATGTATTCGTGAAGCTCTGGCAACGGGCCGCCACATTTGACCCTGACAAAGGCTCTGGGATGTCCTGGATATGTGCAATAGCGCGCAATCAAGCGCTGGACCGTCTGCGCGCGCGCTCTGCGCGGCGCAGCACGCGCACGGACGAACTGGACGAGTCAGTGCATGTCGCGGACCCCGGCATGTCAGCCGAAGCCACCGTGATGCTGCGCGCCAAGATGCAGGACGTGATACGCTGCTTTGATGAATTGCCCACCGAGCGGTCGCAAGCCGTCAAGGCCGCCTATCTGCAGGGCCTGAGCTATCAAGAGCTTGCAGACCACCATTCCGTGCCACTGAACACGATGCGAACATGGCTTCGCCGTGCGCTGATCAGCCTGAGGGAGTGTCTGGACAGATGAACGACGACGACACCCTCAGCCCACAGGATGCCGAAGATCTGCTGGCCGCCGAATATGCTCTGGGCCTGCTGGACCCCGATGCGTGGCGACGCGCGCAGCAACGCGCGGAAGTGGATGGCGCCTTTGCCGCGCGTGTTCAGGCGTGGGAAGGCAGGCTTGCACCGTTGAATGACAGCTTTCCCGAAGCCCCGCCACCAGACCTGTTGCCCCGGATCGAGGCCGAGTTGTTCCCGGCGCAACCATCGCGGCGCACCTGGTTCATGGGGCTGGGATTGGGCACTTTGGCTGCGGCCGCACTGGTGCTGGTGCTGCTCCTTGTCATCCCCACAACACCTCCCGCGCCACCGTCATTGCAGGCCGAACTGGTGGACGAGACGCGCGGGCTGACGCTTTTTGTAGATTATGCACCCCAGACAGAGGCCCTGGTTGTCAGCGCAGCAGACCCTGCGCCAGACGCCGGGTCGGTCTATGAGTTGTGGGTGATCGATGACACTGGCCAACCGCGCTCGCTGGGTCTGCTGGGTGACGCGGGAACACTGCTTCAGGCGGCACTGCAAGCCGGGCAGACACTGGCAGTGTCCCTGGAGCCAGAGGGTGGCTCGCCCGAACCCGTGCCAACAGGGCCAGTGCTTGCGACTGCACTCCTGAACTGAGCCCGAAGACGCCATGTTTTTCATGGACACCTGAAACTTTGCGGCACCATCCCCCGTTATCGCTGCGTGACCAGGGTCGGACGACCTATCACGCAAACTGAACAACGGGAGAGACCCATGAAACGCTATCTGATCGCCTCGGCGGTACTTGTCGCTGCAACAGTTGCACAGGCCAATATGCCCGCGAACCCCGAAGTGGGCGGTGCGCCCATGTTCGCAGAACGCAACATCATAGAGAATGCCGTGAACTCTGCCGACCACACCACGCTTGTCGCCGCTGTTCAGGCGGCAGAACTCGTCGAGGCACTGCAAGGCCCCGGCCCTTTCACAGTCTTTGCCCCGGTCAATGCCGCATTCGAGGCCTTGCCAGAGGGCACGGTCGACACGCTGCTGATGCCGGAAAACAAGCCGATGCTGCAACGCATCCTGACGTCCCATGTTGTTGCGGGTAACCTCGGCGGGTCCGAATTGATGCGCCGCGCCCGCAACAGCCGCGACGGGTTTTTCCACATGGACACCCTGTCCGGGGCGGCGCTGAGTGCACAGGTGCGGGGAAATTCACTGTGGATATATGATGAGGCAGGCAATGCCGGGCGTGTCACCATCGGTGACGTCAATCAATCCAACGGTGTGATCCATGTCGTTGATCACGTGCTCTTGCCACGCTGAGCAAATCTGCGATGCGGGCTGCAGGAATGCGGCCCGCATCCGTCAGGTGTCAGTCACCGCGCAGTTGCGATGCCGATTCGTGGATGGCCTTGTATTGCCCACCGGGACGATGCACCCAGAGATAGGCTGGTATCACGGTTTCCATCGGCGTGGGTGTGATGCCAAGCTCGGCAAATCCCTTTGCCCCGTCCCTAACCACATTGTCGCGGCGCAGGTTGCGCACCTGATCCCGCGTCAGCAGTGAATTGGTAAACAAACCCAGCGTCACAGCCTGCGCCATCCCCAGCACACCTGCCATCAGATTGGCCACCGGGAACGGGATGTTAAGCAAGACCCGCTTGCGCCGGATCTCCAGCAGCATCCGCTCCATCAGGGCGCGGAAGGTCGCAATCTCTGGTCCGCCCAATTCATAGATGCCGGGTGCGACATCTTCGGTCAAAGCCTTGGCGGCGGCGGCAGCAACATCATCGACATAGACCGGCTGGAACCGGGTACTGGCCCCGACAACAGGCAGCATCGGCGAAAACCGTGCCATACCAGCGAAACGGTTGAAGAACTGGTCCTCATGGCCAA
Source organism: Paracoccaceae bacterium (assembly GCA_007118295.1). Lineage (GTDB taxonomy): Bacteria > Pseudomonadota > Alphaproteobacteria > Rhodobacterales > Rhodobacteraceae > Roseinatronobacter. The sequence goes on from SKRW01000078.1 coordinate 8,059, forward strand.
AGATGATCGACGGGCGCAGGATGACCGCATTCGCGAAATGCTCGCGCACCAATTCTTCGCCCTGTGCCTTGCTGCGCTGATACAGGCTGTCCGAAGCCGCATCGGCCCCAATTGCCGAGACATGCACCAGACGTGCGACGCCCTTCTCTGCGGCAATGCGCGCGATCCGACCTGCTCCGTCAGACTGCACCGAATCAAACTTGTTGCGCCCGGTCTCGAACAGGATACCGACGCAATTGACCACTGCATCCGCGCCCTGCATCACTGCACGTACAGACGCATCGTCGCGAATGTTGCACAGGACAGGCTCGACCTGCCCGACCACGCCATAAGGTTTGACATGCAGCGCCTCGTTCGGGCGGCGGACAGCGACCCGCACACGCCAACCTGCCTTGGCCATCCGCCGGGCAATATATCGCCCGACAAACCCCGATCCGCCATAGATGGTGACAAGCTTCGACATGACAGCCCTCCGCAGCTTTGTGCACTGCATTCAATAGACTTGGTCGCGTCGTATCACAAGGCAGAACAGTTTTTCAAACGGCATGACGGTTTCACGCGTTTGCCCCGTTGACAGCACCGCGCGCGCGCCATAAACACCCGCTCACGCAACCTGCCCAGGTGGCGGAACTGGTAGACGCGCTAGCTTCAGGTGCTAGTACTCGTAAGGGTGTGGAGGTTCGAGTCCTCTCCTGGGCACCATGCTTTCAGCCTAAACATATGATTAGCATGGAAATACTCGCCGGGCGGGTTGCGTGTCATTCGCAACAACCGGCGGCGTTTCAAAACCTTCGCCTTCAGCCTCTCACATGCTGCAACGCTTTGCGGACAGCTTAGCGCGGCAGGTTGTAAGGAGAGATGACCTGCACGTCACTTGAAGCGGTGCATTCTTCGACCGACCGGCTTTCAGCGCCCCCAAGCGCCATGCCAAAAAGGGTGCGCATGTCTTTTTCGAGGTCGTGATGCAGAACATAACTGATCGCACCCATTGACAATAGGCGGCTGTTCTCGCGGTCAAGATCATGCGCGACAAAGGCGGTCGGGTGCTGCCCGTATTCAGCGAGTTTGCGCAGGATCGCCGCGTTTCCGCCCCCCATCGAATATACTGCGGATATTTGCCTGCCCCCGGACAGCACCGCGTCCAGATTTCGGGCGGTCGCGGCTGTCATGCCAGCCCCACCGCTTGTATCCAGCAACTGCGTCCCCGGCTTCAGTGTCTCGACAAGGCTTCGAAAGGCTGTGAAACGGTCCGTTTCGCCACGGAAACAGTCATTGCTGCGCGATGTCAGCACCGTGCCCCCTGTGTCCGGCAGACTTTGCGCCAGCAGATAGGCGGCAGTGCGTCCGGCCTGAGCGTTATCAAGTCCGAAATACCCTTTTCGCGCGCTGCCGGGCAGGTCGGTGACCAGCGTGAATACGGGGATGTTCGCCCTTGCCAGTCGATCAATCATGTCACGCACTGCCCTTGTGTCTCGGGCCTTGAGGCAAATTCCATGGCTGCCGCGTTTGGCAATCCGGGCCAATGCGGCCACGGTTTCATCTTCTGTCATGACTTCCTGAAACTGAAACCTCACCCGGATCGCGGCACTTGGCACTGCATTCAAGGCGGCTTCGGCTGCGACGCGGATTTCGCGTGAAAAGCGTTGGGGTGCCTCGGCCAGGACATCCAGAAAGAACCGCCTTCCCTTGGCGACAAGCTGCGCTTCCTGTGCTTTGAGTTCGCGCAGCGCTGCGGCTACGCGGTTGCGGGTCTGCGGGCTGACATTGGCGCGGTTGTTGAGCGCACGGTCCACTGTGGCAGTCCCAAGCCCTGCTTGTCGTGCAATCTCCTTGATCGGGAACTGATGTGCCATTGATGTATTTCTGATGTTTCTTGCCGCCCGGAGCAAGCCATTTCCTTGTTAGATTGCTGCGCATATCAGCACTGGAAGGATAGGTGCCATGACCCTCGATCTCGAAACGCCCAAGCTTGGGTTCTATGACGAATCCACCTGTGATCTGGCCGATTTCGCCGCGCTGACAGGGCAGACAGTTGACCTTGCGCAAACCCCGCATGCATCCGATGCCCCGCGAAACATACCGGTTTATGACATGACGACTCTCGCCCCGATGCTGGAGCATCCGGACACACGCCGCACGCTCATGTCCGAATGGGCGCATATCCTGTATCGTGGCGCAGGTGTTTTTGCCCTGAAACAGGCTTGCCCCGATCATGCGGCGATTGATCAGGCCACAGCGTGTTATGAGCAGGTGATCGCAGTGGAACGCGCGGCGGGCGGTGCCGGTGCGGATCACTTCGCAGCCGCAGGCAGCAATGACCGGATATGGAATTCGTTACAGAAACTGGCGCTCAGATCCCCGCAGACATTCATGCGTTACCATGCCAGCCCCGCGATAGACGCCGCCTGCGAGGCTTGGTTGGGGCCGAATTATCAGATGACCGCGCAGATCAATCTGGTCCATCCGGGCGGGCAGGCGCAACAGGCGCATCGCGACTACCATCTTGGCTTTCAGTCGGCGGCGATCAGCGCGACCTATCCCGCCCATGTCCATGACCTGTCGCCTCTGATGACGCTGCAAGGCGGCATCGCGCATTGCGACATGCCGATCGAGGCCGGGCCGACGAAACTGTTGCCGTTCTCACAGCTTTACCGCCCCGGCTATGCCGCCTGGCGACGTGATGATTTCCGCGCGCATTTCGAAGCCCATTGTGTGCAACTGCCGCTACAGAAAGGGGACGCGATCTTTTTCAACCCCGCACTTTTCCATGCGGCGGGGGCGAATACCAGCGCCTCGATCCATCGCATGGTCAATCTGTTGCAGGTATCCTCGGCATTTGGTCGCGCCATGGAGAGTATCGACCGCGCCGCAATCTGCACGGCAATCTTCCCGGCGTTACGGGACGCCGTTGCAGAGGCCCGATTGTCCCGAACCGCCCTCGAGGCCGTTCTTGGGGCGAGCGCCGAGGGCTATTCCTTTCCAACCAACCTGGACCGGGATCCCCCTGTTGGCGGGCTGGCGCCCAAGACACAGAAAACTCTGCTGCGCGAGGCCGTCACAGAAGGCTGGACGCCGACGGCTCTGGCGCAGGAACTGGCGGCAATGGCGGCGCGGCAACGCCCATGATGCGACCGGATGGTGCAGGTCGCTCTTGCTCGTGCGGGCGCGATCTGCAAACTGTACCCATGCATCCCAGAACCGCCCAACCAGAATGCGCTTGATCGATCCCGCCCACCCGTTCTTCAGCGTCGCATGGCGCCGCTACCTTGTGGTCGCGGTGCCCTTCATCTGGGCGGGTGTCGAATGGAACACGGGCAATCCGGTCTGGGGCTATCTTTCCGCAGCGATTGGCGGCTACCTTGCGTGGCACCTTGTGGTGAACTGGCGTCCGGGCGGCAAAGACTAGCCAGCAGGCAGGTCCACTGGCTGGCGCGTCTCGCATGACAATGTTGCCGCATCGGCAAGGATCTGGGCTTGCAGCCCGTCGCCAATGCCCGGCTCGGCCACATTCCCGCCGGTAGCCGCATGAACGAAAGCGCGCATCTCTGCGAGATAGGCTGCCTCGTAGCGTTCCAGAAAGAAATGCTGCGCCGGGTCGCGGTGGAAACCTGCCTGGGTTGCGATCTCGACCGTGGTCTGAAGCTGGTTTTCGGCGCGCAACATGCCGCGTTCCCCATGCACCTCGATACGCTGGTCATAGCCATAGGTCGCGCGACGTGAATTGGAAATCTGGCAAATCCGCCCGCTGGCCGTGGTCAGGATGACGGCAGCGGTATCGACATCGCCAGCAGCCCCGATGGCCGGGTCGACAAGCGCGCTCCCCACAGCCTGCAGGCGGATGAATTCCTCACCCATCAGAAAGCGTGCCATGTCGAAATCATGGATCATCATGTCCCGGAACAGCCCGCCCGAACGCTCGATATAGGACACTGGCGGCGGCGACGGATCGCGCGAGGTGATGGTCACCAACTCAACCGCGCCAATATCCCCTGCCCTGATCCGCGCGCGCAGATTGGCGAAATTCGGGTCAAACCGGCGGTTGAAACCGGTCATGAAGGTCACGCCCGCCTGTGTAACTGTCGCTATGCAGGCGCGGATATTGTCGACCGACATATCGACCGGCTTTTCACAGAAGATCGCCTTGCCTGCCTCTGCGGCCCCTTGAATCAGGTCGAAATGCGTGTCTGTCGGCGTGCCGATCACCACGGCATCCACATCCGCGCCTGACAGGATTGCCGCCGTGTCGCGCGTCGCGGCACCGGTCACCTGCGCCAGCGCTTCGGCCGCTGCAGGCAC
>SKRW01000327.1 GCA_007118295.1 Paracoccaceae bacterium
CCACATGGGACGAAGTGACCGAGATCACCGCCGCCGCCAATGCCTATACCGCCGGGGAATACGGGCCTGACCGCGTGTTCGGTTTCTCGCCCATCCCTGCCATGTCAATGGTCAGCTATGCAGCTGGCTCGCGCTACCTGTCGCTTCTGGGTGGCACTTGCATGAGTTTTTATGACTGGTATTGCGACTTGCCGCCTGCGTCGCCGATGACATGGGGTGAACAGACGGATGTCCCGGAATCGGCTGACTGGTATAATGCGGGCTACCTGCTGCTGTGGGGGTCGAACGTGCCGCAGACACGCACGCCGGATGCCCATTTCTACACCGAAGCGCGCTATCGTGGCACCAAATCCGCCGTGATCTGCCCTGATTATTCCGAAGCCGCTAAATTCGGCGATGTCTGGCTGAATGCCAAGCAGGGTACCGATGCGGCCCTTGGTATGGCCTTTGGCCATGTCATCCTGCGCGAGTTTCATCTGGATCGGCAGGTGCCGTATTTCGAGGAATATTGCCGTAAATACAGCGACATGCCGATGCTGGTGCAACTGGAGAAGAAGGGCGACAGCTTTGTCCCCGGCCGCCAGTTGCGCGCCTCTGATCTGGCCGACAATCTGGGCGAGGCGAACAATCCCGAATGGAAAACCATCTGCATTGACGAGACCTCGGGCCAACTGGCCGCACCCAATGGCTCGATCGGGTTCCGCTGGGGCGAGCAAGGTAAGTGGAACCTGGAGGAGAAATCCAATGGGGCCGGGGTCACACCCAAGCTGTCGCTGATCCTTGATGAGGACCGCGACGATGTCGTGGGCGTTGATTTCCCCTATTTCGGCGGCATGGCCACCACCCAGTGGGAAAACGATGCGCGCGGCGACATTCTGACGCGCAATGTGCCGGTCAGGAAGATCACGCTTGCCGATGGATCAGAGGCGCTGGTGACAACCGTGTTTGACCTTTTCTGCGCCAATTACTCGCTGGACCGGGGTCTGGGCGGTGATCACGTCACCGATGATTACAACGCCGATGTGCCCTTCACGCCTGCATGGGCAGAGCGCATCACCGGCGTCAGCCGCGACAAGATCATCCATGTGGCCCGCGAATTCGCAGTGAATGCCGAAAAGACCGATGGCAAATCCATGGTCATCATCGGCGCGGCGATGAACCACTGGTACCATATGGACATGAATTACCGTGCGGTCATCAACATGCTGGTGATGTGCGGTTGCGTGGGCCAGTCGGGCGGTGGCTGGGCGCATTATGTGGGGCAGGAAAAGCTGCGCCCGCAAACGGGCTGGACGGCGCTGGCCTTCGCGCTGGACTGGGCGCGTCCGCCCCGGCACATGAACTCGACCAGCGCGTGGTATGCGCATACAGACCAATGGCGCTATGAAACCGTGACGGCCAAGGAAATCCTGTCCCCTACGGCACCAGCGGGCGATTGGGAAAGCCTGAGCCTGATCGACTACAACATCCGGTCGGAACGCATGGGCTGGCTACCCTCTGCCCCGCAGTTGAAAACCAACCCGCTGAAAGTGGCGGCTGCCGCCAAGGCGGCCGGCAAGGACATCCCGGCCTATGTGGCGGAACAGTTGAAGGCCGGTACGCTGGAAATGTCCTGCGAAGACCCGGACGCCCCCGAAAACTGGCCGCGCAACCTGTTTGTGTGGCGCTCAAACCTGCTCGGGTCATCGGGCAAGGGGCATGAGTACTTCCTAAAGCACCTTTTGGGCACCAGCCACGGCGTGCAGGGCAAGGATCTGGGACATGAAGGCCGCCAGAAGCCAATCGAGGCGAAATGGCATGAGGACGCCCCCGAGGGCAAACTGGACCTGCTGGTGACCATCGACTTCCGCATGTCCACCACGGCGGTCTATGCCGATATCGTCATGCCAACGGCAAGCTGGTATGAAAAGGACGATCTGAACACCTCGGACATGCACCCGTTCATCCACCCGCTGCAAGCGGCGGTGGACCCGGCGTATGAGTCGAAAACCGACTGGGAGATCTTCAAGGCAATCGCCAAGAAATTCTCCGAGGTCGCCCCCGAGATTCTGGGTGTGGAAACCGACATCGTGCAGCTTCCCCTGCAGCATGACAGCCCCGGCGAGTTGGCACAGCCCTTCGTCAAGGATTGGAAAAAGGGTGAATGCGATCTGATCCCCGGCAAGACGGCCCCGGCCTATATCGCCGTGGAACGCGACTACCCCAACCTTTACGCCCGCTTCACTTCGCTTGGGCCGCTGATGGAAAAAGTTGGCAATGGCGGCAAGGGGATCGCTTGGGACACCAAGACCGAAGTCCACCACCTCAAGGCGCTGAACGGCACCCATACGGATGGACCGACCAAGGGCATGGCGAAGATCGACTCTGCCATCGATGCCTGCGAAGTCGTGCTGATGCTGGCACCCGAAACCAATGGTGAGGTTGCGGTCAAGGCATGGAACGCGCTGGAAAAGGTGACAGGACGCGAACACGCCCATCTGGCCGAGGTCAAGAAAGACGAAAAGATCCGCTTTCGTGACATCGCAGCACAGCCGCGCAAGATCATCTCATCCCCCACATGGTCGGGCATTGAGTCTGAAGAAGTCTGCTACAACGCAGGCTGGACCAATGTGAACGAACTGATCCCGTGGCGAACGGTTTCTGGCCGCCAACAGCTCTATCAGGACCATGAATGGATGCGGGCCTTTGGCGAATTCTTCGTCACATGGCGCCCGCCAGTGGACCTGAAAACCATCACGGGTGATGCCACCAAATCGCTGAAATCTGCTGAAAAGCATGTGGTGCTGAACTTCATCACACCGCACCAGAAATGGGGCATCCATTCGACCTATTCCGACAACCTGCTGATGCTGACGCTCAACCGTGGCGGGCCGGTCGTCTGGCTGTCTGAAGTGGATGCAGCAAAAGCTGGCATTGTCGATAACGACTGGGTCGAGGTGTTCAATTCCAACGGTGTGATTGCCGCGCGCGCGGTGGTCAGCCAGCGCATGAAGGACGGCACGCTGTTCATGTATCACGCGCAGGAAAAGATCGTGAATACGCCCGGCAGCCAGATCACGGGCCAGCGCGGCGGCATTCACAATTCGGTCACGCGCACTGTGCCCAAGCCCACCCACATGATCGGGGGCTACGCGCAACTGTCCTACGGCTTCAACTATTACGGAACCGTGGGTGCGAACCGCGACGAAATGGTGATCGTTCGGAAAATGGAAAATGTGGACTGGCTCGACAAGCCAGCAAAAGTGGAGGCAGCGGAATGAGAGTACGTGCCCAAATCGGTATGGTTCTGAACCTCGATAAATGCATCGGGTGCCATACCTGCTCCGTGACCTGCAAGAACGTCTGGACCTCGCGCGAGGGCGTTGAATATGCATGGTTCAACAATGTCGAAACCA
>SKRW01000010.1 GCA_007118295.1 Paracoccaceae bacterium
AAGGCCCAGTCCGGGGCGATACCGGCAAATCTGGGGTCGGACAATACGGCGCGCGCCCCGGCGCCGGTTTCCTCGGCAGGCTGAAACAGCACGATCACGCGGCCACGCGCAGGGCGGTGCCCCGCGATATGCCGCGCCAGCCCGGCAAGGATGGCCATATGCCCGTCATGCCCGCACAGATGCGCAATACCCGCATGGGTCGATGCGTGGGGCGGTTTGCCCAGTTCCTGAATCGGCAACGCATCCAGTTCCGCCCGGAACAGGACAGATGGCCCCGGTTGGCCACTGTCATAGACCAGCGCAAGACCATCGCCGCCCAGCCCTTCGATGATCTGGTCGGGTGCCGTGTCTCGCAACGTGGCGTGGAGGGAATGCGCCGTCCCGGCCTCTGCCCCCGACAGGTCAGGGCGCGCGTGCAGCGCGTGCCGAAGTTGCGTCAGAGTATCGATTTCGGACGGGTTGGGAAACATGCGAAAAATGTGGCCTCTGTGGTGTGTAGGGGGCCCTGCCCCCGTGGCCATTCTCACACCAGTTGCGCGACGATGTCACGTCCCCCCGGGATATTTGAACAAAGATGGAAGCAGCAGGTGTCAGCGCCCCCGGATACGCGGATCGAGCGCATCGCGTAGCCCGTCACCGATATAGTTCACGCTCAGCACTGTCAGCGAGATCATGACACCGGGCCAGACCACGCGCGCGGGATATTGTTCGATCCAGTCGCGCCCATCATAGAGAATGCGCCCCCAGGTCGGAAAGTCGGGCGGAAACCCGAGCCCCAGAAAGGACAACGCGCTTTCGGTGATGATCGCACTGGCAATGCCCAGCGTCGCCGAGACCATGATGGGCGACAGCACATTGGGCAGGATGTGGCGCGTATTGATCCGCGAGGATGGGGTGCCGATGGAGCGCGCCGCAAGCACATACTCGCGCTCTTTCAGTGCCAGAACGTCGCCGCGCACGATGCGGGCAGTCTGCATCCAGCTTGTGATCGCGATGGCGAAACAGATCAGCAGGAACACCCCGATCGATTCGCCAAAGGTCTTGGCCAGCACATCCCGGAACAGGGTAACAAGGATCAGCAACAGCGGCAGCAATGGCAGCGCGAGGAACAGGTCAGTCACGCGCATCAAGGGGCTGTCGAGCAGCTTGAAATAGCCTGCCAGCACACCGATCAGCGTGCCGATGACCAGACCCAGCAACATCGCGACCAGACCGACCGCGACCGACACGCGCCCGCCATACATCAGACGCGCCAGCAGATCGCGCCCCAACTGGTCCGTGCCCAGCGGGTAGGTCCAGCTAGAGCCCTGATTACGCTCGCGGATATTGATCTGGCCGGGGTCCACCTGCCAGATCAACGGGCCCAGCACCACAAAGGCGATGATCAGCACGAAGACGGCAAGACCGGCAAGGGCACCGCGGTGGGTCTTGAACTGATCCCAGACATCCCACCACTGATTGCGGGGCGGGCGAAAGGCCTCGTCGGGCGATAAGGGCTTGGCGGCGTCAGTCATAGCGGATCCGCGGGTCTAGGATGCCGTAGAGAACGTCGGCGATCAGGTTAAAGAGCACGATCAGAATGGCGAAGATGAAGGTGATGGTCTGCACCATCGGCCAGTCGCTGACATAGATTGCGCGGATCAGCGCGTCACCGAGACCATTTACCCGGAAAATCTGTTCGGTAATGATGGCGCCGGTAAACACGGTCGGAATGCCGATGGCGATGACCGTGACGACCGGGATCATCGAGTTGCGCAGCACATGCACCAGAACCACGGTCTTTTCGCCCAGCCCCTTGGCGCGGGCCGTGCGCACATAGTCCTGATTGAGATTGTCGAGCATCGAGGCGCGCATGAAACGGCTGATCTGGCTGGCATTGTAGAGCGCCAGAACCGCAACCGGCATGGCGATCTGTTTTGCCTGAAAGACAAAGCTGTTCCAGTCGCGCACCACATGCGTGGTGTCATACATCGACGGGAACCAGCCCAGCCAGACCGCGAAAATGAGGATGAACACGACGCCGGTAAAGAAGGTGGGCACCGAGAACCCGATCATTGAGACGAAGGTGCCGACCTGATCGAACCAGCTATACTGCCGATAGGCCGAGATCACCCCGATGGGCAACGCAATCAGGATACCGAACAGATACCCCATGCCGACCACCCAGAGGGTCTGGGGCACGCGTTGCACAATGATATCCCCCACCGGTGAACGGGTCTGCCATGACAGGATGCGCGGGCCTTCCGGTGCGATATTCCAGCCGGTCATGCCTTGCACGATATGCAGGGGTTCAGTCACGCACATCATGTAGAGCCATTTGAAATACCGGATCATCACGGGTTCGCCCAGACCCAGCGAGATACGGATCTGTTCGCGCACCTCCAGCGGGATGGTCAGTGGCAAGCTGCCCGTCGGGTCGCCCGGTGCCATGTCGAGCATCAGGAACACGATCAGGCTGATGATCAGCACTGTCGGGACGGCAAAAGCAAGGCGGCGCAGCGTGTAGGAGAGCATTCGGGTTGCCTCGGTTCAGGAAGCTGGCCTGCCCCGCAGAACGGGGCAGGCCGAGTTCAGGCGAAGATCAGTCTTCGATGCGATACCATTCCGCCTGGTTCCAATGCTCGGAATCCCAGACGTTCAGGACGATCCCGCCGATTGTGTTCGACGCTGCGGACACACGGCCACGGGCAACCAGCGGCAGATGCGCATAGTCCTGAACGAACATGTCGTTCAGCGCGATCACCAGTTCCTGACGGCGCTCGGGGTCGGGCTCGCGGTTGAGTTCGGCCCAGAGTGCGTCATATTCTTCGTTACAGTAGCGGTTGATGTTCTGACCCTGCCACTGGGTGCTTGGCTGCGGCTCGCGGCCACAGCGGCGCTGTTCCAGGTGCGGGGTCGGATCGGTGCCTTCGAACAGCGACGCGTACATCTGAACATCTGCAAAGAATTTCAGATAGGTGTCGTTGCTGCCGGGGTCGGACCCGAAGAACACGCCAGCATCGATATTGCGCAAGCGCGTATCGACGCCGATTTCACGCCAATCCTGCTGGATCAGAGCCTGAAAATCCTGACGCACCGCATTGGTCGAGGTCTGGAACAGCAATTCCAGCCGCTGACCGTCTTTCACACGAATGCCGTCGGGGCCGCGTTCCCAGCCAGCTTCGTCCAGCAACTCGTTCGCGCGGTCAATGTCCTGCACAAGGCAGTTGTCATTGTTCGGCGAGGCCATCGCGGGCGGCGCAACGATGAAGTTACAGGTTGCGCGGCCCATCGGACCAAAGCCGATCTCGGTCAGCAACTCGCGGTCAATCGCACGGCTGAGAGCCTCGCGCACGCGGATATCCGACAGGATCGGGTGCGGGTGCGCGCGTGTGCCGCGTTCGCCATCAGGCAGGTCTGGCGAGGGATCGGTAAAGTTCAGCTCGATCCGTTCCATCAGCGGGCCGAAATCGACCAGCAATTGCCCGCGACCGCCGGACTCCATCTGTGTGATCACTTCAGGGGCAAGCTGCAGGTTCCAAGCATAATCCATCTCGCCGGTCTGGAACACGGCGCGCGCGGCACCGGTTGCATCACCACCGCCAGCCCAGGTGATCGTCTGGAAATAAGGCTGGGTCGGGACGCGGTAGTTTTCATTTGCCGTGAATTCGATCACGTCATTGGGACGGAAATTCGTGACCACATACGGGCCGGTCCCGATGGGCGCGAAATTTGCATCGGTGCATTCGGGTGCACGCGCGCCAAGGCAATCCTGAAACTGCGCCTGCTGAATTACGACCGACCCTGCGCCCACGAACGGCAGATAGGGGTTGGGTGTGACATCTTCGAAATGCACGGTGATGGTCAGGTCATCCACCGCCTCGACCCGCTCGATCCCGGCGAAACGGTCGCGATAGGAACAACCGCCTTCGGGGTGGGTGCAGTATTCATAGCTGAACACCACATCGGCCGAGGTCACAGGCGTGCCGTCGGACCACAGCAGCCCCTCTGTCAGCCGCCAGGTGATCGACTTCAGGTCTTCGGCAACACCGCCATTGTCCAGCGTCGGGATCTCATCGACCAGCCACGGGGTCAACTCGCCCATGTTGTCGAAACGCGCCAGCGGTTCCAGCACGATCGATGCGGCGTTCATTTCCTTGGTGCCGCCCGAAAGATACGGGTTCATGGTCGACACGGCTTGCCAATAGATCACGTTGAGGTTGCCGGATGAGCCGCGCTCGCGTTCGGCAAGCGCCGTGGCGGGCGCCAGCACGATGGCTGCGGCTGTGCCCAATAGGGCCATTCTGGTAGTCATGCGTCTTCTCCTTGTTGGTTATGCTCGTTCCTCGGGGCGCCGGTTGACCCGGCTGTGTTATGCAGATGGCAGGCCACGAAGCGGCCCGGTTCGAGTTCGCGGAATTCAGGGTCGATCTCGCGGCAGATATCCATGACCTTTGGACAGCGCGTGCAGAAATTGCAGCCCTTGGGCGGGTTCGAGGGCGAAGGCACGTCACCCTTCAGGATAATCCGCTGAACCCGCGCCTCGATGGCGGGGTCCGGGTCAGGCACTGCAGACAGCAATGCCTCGGTATATGGGTGCAGGGGCGCATTATAAAGCACGTCGCGGGGCGCAAGCTCGACAATCTTGCCCAGATACATCACCGCCACCCGGTCGGCGATATGACGCACCATCGACAGGTCGTGACTGATGAACATGTAGGTCAGACCAAGCCGGTCCTGCAATTCTTCCAGCAGGTTGACGACCTGCGCCTGAATCGAGACATCCAGCGCCGCAATCGGTTCGTCACAGATGATGAATTTCGGGTTCAGGGCCAGTGCCCGCGCAATGCCGATGCGCTGGCGCTGACCGCCAGAGAACGCGTGTGGGTATCGATTGGCAAAGCTGCGATTCAGGCCCACGGCATCCATCAACTCATAGATGCGGTCGAGTTTCTCGGCCTTGGACATCTTTGTATGCTCGTCCAGCGGTTCGCCAATGATACCTGCCACTGTCATGCGGGGGTTGAGGCAGGCTTGCGGGTCCTGAAACACCATCTGCATGGTGGGACGCATCTTGCGCAAGGCATGCTGGCTTTTGGTGCCGATCTCTACCCCGTCAATCTTTATCGTTCCAGCGGTGATGTCATACAGCCGCAACACGGCGCGCCCGCAAGTGGACTTGCCACAGCCCGACTCGCCGACAATGCCCAGCGTCTCGCCTTCATAGATATCGAAACTGACACCATCGACAGCTTTCACATCGCCCGTGTGACGGCGCAAGATGCCCGAATTGATCGGGAAATACATCTTGAGGTCACGCACCTCGACCAGTTTGCGCCGATCAGACATTGCGTGGCTCACCAGTGGTGTGGTCCCAGAAACAGGCGGCATCATGGCCCTCAAGCACTGTGTAACGCGCTGGATTCTCGCGGGCGCACCTCTCAAATGCGTGGGTACAACGCGCCCGGAACGGGCAGGCTGTCGGGTGCTGCGACAACATCGGCGGCTGGCCCTCGATCACATTCAGTTTGGGCGCGCGCTCGCCGCGCACGGATGGCACAGTGGTCATCAACGCACGGGTATAGGGATGGGCCGGGTTCGCGAACACCTCGCGCACAGGGCCATATTCCACAACCTGCCCGCCATACATGACCATCACACGGTCAGCGATGCCTGCGATCACGCCCAGATCATGCGTGATCCATATAATCGACATGCCCAGCTTCTGCCGCAGATCCTTGACCAGTTCCAGAATCTGCGCCTGAATTGTCACGTCCAGCGCGGTCGTCGGCTCATCCGCGATCAACACCTTGGGATCGCAAGCCAGTGCAATGGCGATCATCACGCGCTGACGCATCCCGCCCGAAAACTGGTGCGGAAAGTCCCGCAAGCGGCGTTCAGCATCCGGGATGCCAACCAGTTCCAGCAAGTCCACTGCCCGACGTCGCGCCGCAGATTTGTCCATGCCCATATGCTTTCGCAATGGCTCCATGATCTGGAAACCTACCGTGAACACCGGATTGAGCGAGGTCATGGGGTCCTGAAAGACAAAGCCGATGTCGCGCCCGCGCAGAGCCTGCAACTGCTTCTGCTCCAGCTTCAACAGGTCGCGCCCGCCGAACTGGACAGTCCCGGCCCGCACTTCGGCAGGTGGCATCGGCAACAGCCCGATCAGAGACATCATGGTAACTGACTTGCCCGATCCGGACTCGCCCACAACGCCCAACAATTCACCAGGCTGCAGGGAAAAGCTCACCGAATTGACCGCGTGAATGTCACCCGCGCGCGTCGAGAATACTGTCTTGAGGTCCTGCACTTGCAGTACCGACTGGCCGATTTCCGGCATGCACACTCCCTGCGCTTGTATTTTTACATCCGCATTTCGTGCGGTTGAGTGGAGTGTCAGCGATTTTCGAAATTCGAGCAAGAGAAATATCGACTGCGCTCTGGCGCTGCCCAATGCATCGGCACCAATGCGCCCTAGCTGCGGCCACGGCTCACCAGCCGTGACGTAGCGTCAGCCTTGTGTCAGACGACCAGACGGCCCAGTTCAGGCGTCCAGATTCTCGACACTCAATGCATTGCGCTGGATGAATTCGCGCCGCGGTTCGACCACATCGCCCATCAGTTTGGTAAAGATGTCATCCGCCTCTGCCAGATCATCGATCTTGACCTGCAGCAGCGTGCGCGCCTCCGGATCCAGCGTGGTTTCCCACAACTGGTTAGGGTTCATCTCGCCCAGCCCCTTGTAGCGTTGCAGCGACAGCCCCTTTTCGCCTTCTGTCAGGATCGCGTTCAACAGGTCCACGGGGCCATAGATTTTCTGCTTGCGGTCGCGGCGCACCAGATCGGCGGGCTTGGCGTAGACCTCTTGCAGCCCCGGCGTATGGGCGGACAGCCTGCGCGCCTCGCCCGAGCGCAGCACCCCACCATCCAGACGACGCACCTCTTCGACACCGCGCAGCACGCGGCTCAGGCGCAAACCTCCATCTTGTGTGGGCCGCCCCTGCCAGCCACGCTCATACTCGGCGGCGATCAGGTCCAGCCGGGCCGCGACCGAGTCCGCCAGTTCCTGCGGGTGCGAAGCCAGCGCTTCGGGCATCAGCGCCCCTGCAATCGCGGCCTGCTCCAGAATATGCTGCGGGTAATGCGTCGGGAAAGATTGCAGCGAGCGGCGCACGGCACGCGCCTCGGACACGATGCGGGCAAGATCGGCACCGACAATCTCTTCGCCCGTGGCAAGCCGCAGCATGGCCCCGTCCACGCCCTGTTCGATCAGATAATCCTCCAGCGCGGGCTTGTCTTTCAGATAGACTTCGGACTTGCCGCGCGCCACCTTGAACAGAGGCGGCTCGGCAATATACAGATGCCCCCGCTCGATCAATTCGGGCATCTGGCGGAAGAAAAACGTCAGCAACAGCGTACGGATATGCGCACCATCCACATCGGCGTCGGTCATGACGACGATCTTGTGGTAGCGCAGTTTCGAGATGTCGAACTCATCGCGTCCGATGCCAGTGCCCAGCGCCGTGATCAGCGTGCCGATTTCCTGACTGCCCAGCATCCGGTCAAAGCGCGCGCGCTCTACATTCAGGATCTTGCCGCGCAAGGGCAGAACCGCCTGATTCTGCCGCGACCGCCCCTGCTTGGCCGACCCACCGGCCGAGTCACCCTCGACCAGAAACAGTTCTGATTTTGCCGGATCACGCTCCTGGCAATCGGCCAGCTTGCCGGGCAGCGAGGCCACATCCAGCGCCGTCTTGCGTCGTGTCAGTTCACGCGCTTTGCGTGCCGCTTCGCGCGCCAGCGCCGCCTCGATGATCTTGCCGACAATGCCCTTGGCATGGACAGGGTTTTCCTCGAACCACTCGGACAGCTTTTCACTGACCAGCGATTCGACCACCGGGCGCACTTCGGAGGAGACCAGCTTGTCCTTGGTCTGGCTGGAAAACTTCGGGTCGGGCACCTTGACCGACAGCACGCAGGTCAGCCCCTCGCGCGCGTCATCGCCGGTGAAGTTGACCTTCTCCTTTTTCGCAATGCCGCTGGATTGTGCGTAGCCGTTGATGGTCCGGGTCAGTGCCCCACGAAAGCCCGCCATATGCGAGCCGCCATCGCGTTGCGGGATGTTGTTGGTGAAAGGCAGCACGGTCTCATGATAGCTGTCATTCCACCACATCGCGACTTCCACGCCAATGCCGTCGCGTTCGCCATTGATGTAAATAGGCTCTGGCATCACGGGCGTCTTGGACCGGTCAAGGTGGCGCACAAACTCACGTACCCCACCTTCGTAGAACAACTCGCTGCGCAGCATTTCCGCCGGGCGGTGGTCTTCCAGAATGATGCGCACACCGGAATTGAGAAAGGCCAGCTCGCGCAAGCGGTTTTCCAGCGTCTTGAAGCTATATTCCAGATTGGAGAATGTCGTGGTCGAGGCCAGAAACCGCACTTCAGTGCCGGTCTTGTTGCCCGCATCGCCCACCACTTCCAGATGGCGCACCGTGTCACCACGCTCGAACCGTGCCACATGCTCCTTGCCCGCGCGCCAGATACGCAACTCCAGCCAGTCTGACAGCGCGTTGACCACCGACACACCCACGCCGTGCAGACCGCCCGAAACCTTGTAACTGTTCTGGTCGAACTTGCCACCTGCATGCAGTTGGGTCATGATGACTTCTGCGGCTGACACACCTTCCTCGGTATGAATATCAGTCGGGATTCCGCGCCCGTTATCCATCACGGAAACCGAACTGTCGGCGTGGATCGTGACGGTCACGAAATCGGCATGTCCGGCCAACGCCTCGTCAATGCCGTTATCGACCACCTCATACACCATATGGTGCAGCCCCGAGCCGTCATCCGTGTCACCAATATACATGCCCGGACGCTTGCGGACTGCGTCCAGACCCTTGAGAACCTTGATGGAATCGGCGCCATATTCTTCGCGCTTGGCGGCTTCGGCTGACATGCAGGA
Organism: Paracoccaceae bacterium; assembly: GCA_007118295.1. GTDB lineage: Bacteria > Pseudomonadota > Alphaproteobacteria > Rhodobacterales > Rhodobacteraceae > Roseinatronobacter. Next base: position 8,954 of record SKRW01000010.1, read on the forward strand.
CACACCCTCGTTTGACTGGCCTCCTTATAGGCAAGTCTGGCGGGGTTGTCACGTCCATGCCACAATATTTAGCGGTGCGCTGCGGACCCTTATCCCTGCCAGATTGTGCTTTCATCTTTGCAAAAATATCCTCGGGGGGTGCGGGGGGGCAGACAGCCCCCCGCCCTTTCCACAATGACAGCGCCTAGCCGTTCTCGACAACAATCCCCATCAGCGCATAGGTCAGTTGCGCGGCCGTGAAATTCCACACATCCCAGCCCTCGATCGGCGCGAGTTCCACGACATCCAGCCCCACACACCGGCGCCCGCGCAGACCGGCGCGCACCAGTGCCAACGCCTGATAATACCCCAGCCCCCCCGGCACAGGGGTGCCGGTGGCCGGCATGATCGCCGCATCCAGACCATCAACATCGAAACTGACATAGACATCTTCCGGGAAATCGGCGGGCAGGGTAATGTCGTGGATATTGCCTGTCACCAGATCTTCGGCATCAATGAAGATGACATCGTTGCGCTCCCGGCACGCGCCCTCCTCGGCGCATAGTGCCCGCACGCCGTATTGCGCCAACCTGCAACCCTCTTCCTCGACCAGAAGCTGCATGACCGAGGCATGGCTGTGGCGGAAATCCTGATAGGCGCGGCGCAGATCCGCATGGGCGTCGATCTGGAGGATACCGATGGGGCGGCCCAGAGCACGCTTCACGCCCATGACAGCGGCCCATGTCAGGCTGTGTTCGCCCCCCAGCGTGACCGGGATATGGCCGGTACGGGCAATGCTCTCGGTCCGCGCGGCCAGACTGTCCAGCGCATATTCCAGCGGCACCGAGCAGTCAATCACGGGTGTGGTAAAGATGCCTGCCGCGCAAGGCTCGAAGCCACGCCAGAGCCGCTCCAACTGGTCTGATGCTTCGATCAGCGCTGCAGGACCCGCCGCTGTTCCAGAGCCATAGGAAACGGTTTTTTCCAGTGGCATCGGCACGACATGGAACCGCGCATCATGGCCGCGCTCGTCAAGGCTGAGTTCAGATTTGAGAAAGATCACGATAGCCGTCCCTTGAAGTCCTGATAGTCAAATTGCCGGATAACGCGCAGCGCATCCGTGTCGCTGTTCCAGATGGCCAGCGACGGCAGGCGCACGCCGTTGAAGGTGGTGGTCTTGACCATCGAGTAATGCGCCTGATCGAGGAAAGCCACGCGCGCCCCTATTTCCGGCACCCGAACGAAATCATAGCGCCCGATCACATCGCCCGCGAGGCAGCTTGGTCCACCCAAGCGAACCTGCGCGGGTCCACCTTCGCCCAGCAGCGCCGGGCGGTAGGGGGCCTCGATCACATCGGGCATATGACAGGTGGCCGAGATATCAAGGATCGCGTTCGGCCCGTCATTTTCCACCACATCCAGCACCTCGCCCACCAGAATCCCTGCATCCAGCGCCACCGCTTCACCGGGTTCAAGGTAGCATTGCAGGCCGGTTTCCTCAGTTACGCCCTTGAGGAAGGCAATCAGCCCTTCACGGTCGTAATCCGCGCGAGTGATGTGATGGCCGCCGCCGAAATTGATCCAGCGCAGGTGCGGGGCGAAGTCACGGATGCGCGGCGCGATATGTTCCCAGATCGCCAGCAATGGCTTCAAATCCTGCTCGCAAAGCGTATGCATGTGCAGCCCGTCCACACCTTCCAGCGCCGCCGCGTCGATCTGGTCCAGCGGCGTGCCAAGGCGCGAGCCGGGTGCGGCGGGGTCGTATTTCGCATCCTCGCCCATTGGCAGGCCGGGGTTGAAGCGCAAGCCCACATGGATATCGCGCACCGATTGCCGGATCAGGGGCAGAAAACGGTCTTTCGCAGCAGGCGTGTTGAACACGATATGGTCCGACAGCGCGATGATCTCGCCCATCTCTTCAGCCTTGTAGCCCGCCGAATATGTCTCGACGATGCCGCCGTAATGTTCGCGCCCAAGCCGCGCTTCCCAAAGCCCCGACGCGCAGACGCCCGAGAGGTAGCGCGACACCAAGGGGGCGAGTTCCCACATCGAAAACGCTTTGAGCGCGCATAGGACTGTCGCGCCAGAGCGAGCCTGCACATCCTCCAGCACGCGCAGATTCTCCTCCAGCCGCGCCTCGTCCACCACAAAACAGGGGGACGGCACGCGGCCCAGATCAAACCGGGCAAACGCGCCCGGATCACCTGCGAAGGTCGGCATCGCCATCAGAAATCAACCGGTGTCGACAGCTCCGTGAGTGTCCACGGCAACCCGTGCTGGTTCAGCAGGTCCATGAACGGATCGGGGTCAAGCTGTTCGGTATTGAACACGCCCGCGCCCGACCATGTGCCATTCAGCATCAGCGCCGCCCCGATAAAGGCAGGCACGCCGGTCGTATAGCTGACGGCTTGCGAACCCACCTCGCGGTAGCATTCCTCATGGTCGCAGATATTATTGATGTAGTAAGTCTTTTCGCCCGAGCCATCCTTGGCAGGGCCAGTGATGATATCGCCAATATTGGTCTTGCCCTTGGTGCGCTCGCCCAGATCGCCCGGATTGGGCAGCACGGCTTTCAGGAATTGCAGCGGGATGATCTGGTGACCTTCATACTCCACCGGTTCGATGCTGGTCATGCCGACATTCTGCAACACCGTGACATGATTGATATAGGCGTCGCCAAAGGTCATCCAGAAGCGCGCGCGCTCGATCTCGGGGAAATGGGTCACGAGCGACTCCAGTTCCTCATGATACATGAGATACATGTTCTTGGGGCCGACCTGATCGAAGTCAAACTCAACCTTGGTGGTCATGGCAGGGCTTGTCACCCAGCCGCCATTTTCCCAATGCTTCACTTCGGCCGTCACTTCGCGGATGTTGATTTCGGGATTGAAATTGGTCGCGAACGGATGGCCGTGATCGCCGCCATTGCAATCCAGAATATCGATCAGCCGGATACCCGACAGATGATGCTTACGCACATAGGCCGCGAAAATGCTGGTCACACCGGGGTCAAAGCCCACGCCAAGCGCGGCCATCAGCCCCGCCTGCTTGAACTGGTCATGCAGTTTCCACTGATGCGAATACTCGAATTTCGCTTCCTCGGGGGGCTCATAATTGGCAGTGTCCAGGTAATGCACGCCGGTGCGCAGGCAGGCGGCCATCAGTGCCAGATCCTGATAGGGCAGCGCCAGATTGACCAGCAGCGCGGGCTGCACGGCCTCGATCAGCGCCACGGTCTGTTCCACATCATCCGCGTCGATCTGATAGGTCTCGATCTCGATTCCGGTGCGGCTCTTGACCTCTTTGGCAATCGCCTCGCATTTCGACAGCGTGCGGCTGGCCACCGCGA
>SKRW01000040.1 GCA_007118295.1 Paracoccaceae bacterium
AGCAGGATCACCGCTGTCAGTTCCACCTGCCGGACCCCGCGCGGCTCGACCTTGGCGGGGGTCAGGAGCTGGGTGAACACATCCAGCCGCGTGCGCTCCACCGGGTAGGTGATCAGGGTCTGGTCGCGAAAATCCCCGGCCTCGACCCAATCCTTGCCCGCCAGCGGGCTGGTCGCGGCGGCCACGAAGACCGGCTCATAATCAAACAGCGGCAGGAACTGCACGCCCTCGATCTCTTCGGGGTCGGACGAGATGACCAGGTCCACCTCTTCGCGGCGTAGGGCGGGCAGGGCATCGAAGGCGAGGCCGGGGCGGATATCGACATCGACATCGGGCCAGGCCTTGCGGAACTGCTCGAGCACCGGAAACAGCCAGTCGAAACAGGCATGGCATTCGATGGCGATATGCAACCGGCCCGAACTGCCCTTGCGCAGCCCGGTGAATTCCTCTTCCAGTGCGGCGACACGGGGCAGGATGTCTTCGGCGGCGCGCAGCATCTTCAGCCCCGCCGCCGAGAGTTTCAGCGGTTTCGAGCGGCGCACGAACAATTCCACCCCCGCCTGTTCCTCGATCCCCTTGACCTGATGCGACAGCGCCGATTGCGTCATGTTCAGCAGATCGGCGGCGCGCGCCAGCCCGCCTGCCTGATGAATGGCCTTGATCGTGCGCAGGTGACGGAACTCGATATGCATGTCAGGCTCATAATGGTGTTGAGGATAATGAATTGGTTTCACATTCGCTTGCGTGGCACAAGGGGGCAATCAGAATGGAGCATCCCCCATGACCACCCCGCGCGTGTCGTTCGAATTCTTTCCCCCCAAATCGCTGGAGGCCAGCTTTCGGCTGTGGGACACAGTGCGCATGCTGGCACCGCTGTCGCCCGAATTCGTGTCCGTGACCTACGGCGCCGGGGGCACGACCCGCAAGCTGACGCATGAGGCCGTGACCACCATCGGCGCGCAATTCGGCCTGAACGTGGCAGCACATCTGACCTGCGTGGACGCGACGCGGGACGAGACATTGGCCATCGCGCAATCCTATGCCGATGCAGGCGTGACCGAGATCGTGGCGTTGCGGGGCGATCCGCCCAAAGGGCAGGGCCGGTTTGCGCCCAACCCTGACGGATTCGCCAACTCGGTCGCGTTGATCGAGGCGCTGTCCGCGACGGGCAATTTCACGCTGCGCGTGGGGGCCTATCCCGAACCGCACCCCGAAGCGCCCGATGCGAAGGCCGATGTGCAATGGCTCAAGCGCAAGTTCGCGGCAGGGGCCGACAGCGCCATCACGCAGTTCTTTTTCGAGGCAGAGACTTTCCTGCGGTTCCGCGATGCCTGCGCGCGCGAGGGGATCACAGGCAAGATCATCCCCGGCATTGTCCCGATCGAGAACTGGTCCGGCATCCGCAAGTTCGCGCTGGCGACAGGGACCAGTGTGCCCGCATGGCTGGATGACGCGTTCGAAAAGGCAACCCGCGACGGGCGCGAGGAATTGCTGGCAACCGCGCTTTGCACCGAGATGTGTGATAAACTGGTGCGCGAAGGGGTGGAGGATCTGCATTTCTACACCCTCAACCGTGCCCATCTGACGCGCGATGTCTGTCATGCGCTGGGGGTTGTGCCACAGGCGGTGCTGGAAAAGGTGGCCTGAACGCACCCTCCCATTGACCGCCTTGCACAAAAGCCCTATCGCATTTCCCCGTGGCGCTTTGTTACCGGATTGCGGGCCACGTTAAACAAGCCGCTAAAGAGGTCAGGGCAGCGCCCCCGGCCACTTGGTCCGGGGGTTTTTCTTTTGGTCCGTGGGGCCGGGGCAGGGCGGGATGAGCGACGACTGGGGCAAGCGCACGAAACTGGTGCATCATGGTGCGCGGCGCAGCCAGTATGGCGAGGTGGCCGAGGCCATCTATCTGACTCAGGGTTTCGTCTATCCGGATGCCGAAGCTGCCGAGGCCCGCTTCCTGCAATCGGGCGCGGATGAGTTCATCTATGCCCGCTATGGCAATCCGACTGTTGCCGTATTCGAAGAGCGGATTGCCGCGCTTGAAGGGACCGAGGACGCTTTTGCCACGGCCTCGGGCATGGCGGCTGTCTCGGGGGCGCTGACGGCGATGCTGCGCGCGGGCGATCATGTGGTCTCGTCACGCGCGCTGTTCGGGTCCTGCCTGTATGTGCTGGAAGAGGTGCTGACGCGCTACGGAGTCGTGGTGACCTTCGTCGATGGCACCGATCTGGACCAGTGGCGCGCTGCCCTGCGCCCCGACACCAAAGCGGTGTTTCTGGAAACGATCTCGAACCCCACGCTGGAGGTGATCGACCTGAAATCGGTGGCGGAACTGGCGCATGGGGTCGGCGCGCTGGTCGTGGTCGACAATGTCTTTGCCACGCCTGTCTTCAGCCGTGCGGTCGCGCTTGGCGCGGATGTCATCATCTATTCGGCGACCAAGCATATCGACGGGCAGGGCCGGGCGCTGGGCGGCGTCATCTGTGGCACGCGTGACTTTATCCGCAAGACAGTCGAGCCCTTCATGAAACACACAGGCGGCGCGCTGTCGCCCTTCAACGCTTGGATCATGCTGAACGGGTTGACCACGATTGATCTGCGGGTGCGCGCGCAGGCCGCATCGGCACAGGCGATAGCACAGGCGCTTGACGCGGACCCGCGCCTTGCCCGTGTGATCTATCCGGGGCTGGAAAACCACCCGCAACACGCGCTTGCACGGGCCCAGATGGACGGGTTTGGCACAGTTCTGGCACTGGACCTGAAGGGCGGAAAAGAGGCCGCCTTCCGCTTTCTGAACGCGCTGCAAGTCGCTGTCATATCGAATAATCTGGGCGATGCGCGGTCTATTGTCACACACCCCGCCACGACCACGCACCAACGCCTGCCTGATGACCTGAAACAGACACTCGGAATCACGCCGGGGCTGATCCGTTTGTCGGTGGGGCTCGAAGATACGGCGGATCTGATCGCGGACTTGCGCCGGGGTCTTGATATGATCTGACCGGATAATCCGGACGTATAATTTGTGGAAAAGCGAAAACCACTGCCTATTTCCTCATGGCAGACAGGAAGGAAATCCCACGATGAATTTGCATGTCCCAAATCTTGAGACAGCGCCCAGCCGCGAAGAGGCCGAGGCGGCGCTTGATATCCTGCGCAGGTTTTCGGACACCGCCCCCGAGGACGAGCGCGCGCTCCTTGATGCTGGTGTCACGAGCCTTCTGCCTTCGGCGGCCTATCCGGTGCTGAGCCGCGACTACCCCGAGGGGTTCGACGCCGACATCACTTACAAGGCGGGCCTGCCCGACCTGCAGAACGGCCCTGCAAGCCTGATCGTGGGGGCAAAGGCACCGATCCAGCATGTCGGCATTTCCAATTTCCGTCTGCCGATCCGCTACCACACCCGCGACAATGGGGATGTCACGCTGGAGACGTCGGTGACGGGCACGGTCAGCCTTGAGGCCGAAAAAAAGGGCATCAACATGAGCCGGATCATGCGCAGTTTCTATGCGCATGCCGAACGCACCTTCAGTGCCGATGTCATCCGCGCGGCACTTGATGACTACAAGGCCGATCTGGAAAGTTTCGATGCCCGGATCATGATGCGCTTCAGCTTTCCGATGAAGGTGCAGTCGCTGCGCTCGAACCTGTCGGGCTATCAGTATTACGATATCGCGCTGGAACTGGTCGATCAGGGCGGTGTGCGCCAGACCTTTCTGCATCTGGACTATGTCTATTCCTCGACCTGCCCCTGCTCGCTGGAACTGAGCGAACATGCCCGCGCGACACGCGGCCAACTGGCGACCCCGCATTCGCAGCGCTCCGTCGCACGGATTTCGGTCGAGGTGCTGGAAGGCGAAATTCTGTGGTTCGAAGACATGATCGACCTGTGCCGGGCCGCCGTGCCAACAGAAACGCAAGTGATGGTCAAGCGCGAAGATGAACAGGCCTTTGCCGAACTGAACGCCGCCAACCCTATCTTTGTCGAGGATGCCGCGCGCAGTTTCTGCGAACAACTGGACCGCGACCCGCGCATTGGCGATTTCCGCGTTGTCGCCAGCCATCAGGAAAGCCTGCACAGCCATGACGCCGTCAGCGTCCTGACGCGGGGCGCCAGTTTTCAGGCCGCAAGCCTTGACCCGCGCCTGTTCGCAACGCTGTTCCACGTCGGCTGAGGCTCGGAACGTAGCACTGGCCCCCGCACTGTGGCGGGGGTCAGCAGCTTCGCATCTCAGGCCCTGACCTTGCACATAGAATATTCCGGCGCGTTGCTGAATAGGCTAACATGCTGTCATGACACATGATCAGCCCCCCATCCTGACGGTGACCGTCAACCCTGCGCTGGACTTGTCGGCGCGGGTTGATGCCATGATGCCCGGCCCCAAGCTGCGCCTGAGCGCCCCTTTGGTCGAACCCGGCGGCGGCGGGGTGAATGTCGCGCGCGCGATCCTTGAACTGGGCGGGCAAGTGACGGCATGGGTTGCGCTGGGCGGCGCGAGTGGTGCGCAGCACCGCGCCTTGATGGAAGCGCAGGGGCTCGACCTGCGCGTCTTCGACACGCCGGGTGACACGCGCGCGACATGGGCCATCATGGATGCCGAGGGGCAGCAATTCCGTCTGCAACTGCCCGGCCCCGACTGGACCGATGCGCAGGGCCGCGCCGCGCTGGACGATATCTGCGCGATGGCGCAGGGGCTGGTCGTGCTGTCAGGCAGCCAGCCGCCGGGCCTTGCGGCCCGCTTTGCGCAGGACCTTGCGCGGCGGCTTGGGCCGGGGCGGCTGGTGGTGGACATATCAGGCGCGGCACTGCGCCAACTGATCGATCACCCCGACCCCGCCGCGCGCCCATTGCTGCTGCGCCTCGATCAGGCCGAGGCCGAGCATGTCGCAGGCCACGCGCTGCCACAACTGGACGATACGCACACCCTTGCACAAGGCTTGGTGGCACGCGGGGTGGCGGAGCATGTCTGCCTTGCGCGGGGGGCCAAAGGGGCGGTGCTGGCCGGACCGGGGGGCACATGGGATTGCCGTCCGCCCCTTGTGCCGGTTGTCAGCAAGATCGGCGCGGGGGACAGTTTCACGGGTGCCTTTACGCTGGCGCTGGCGCGGGGCCAGCCCGCATCCGAGGCCCTGCGCGCGGGCACTGCCGCCGCTGCAGGCGCTGTCATGACCGAAGGGTCCGCCCTGTGCCGCGCTGCCGATGTGGCGCGGATCGCGCCCGACTGCGCGCTGACCCGACTGGCACCTTGACACGCCCGCGCCTGCGCGCAAAGGCTGCTGCCTATGCTTGACGCCCGCCCAGTCTTACATCTGATCGGTTTGCTTGGCTTGGCCATGGGCGGGCTGATGCTGGCCCCGATGGCCGTTGACTGGCGCGCAGGCGACCCGAACTGGAGCGCCTTTGCGCGCGCAAGCTTCGTCGTGTGCCTGTTGGGCGGCATTTCGGCGCTGACCACCCGCAATGCCCTGCAGGAAGGGCTGTCGCGCCGCCAGTCGTTTCTGCTGACGGCCAGCCTCTGGGCCGTGCTGCCCGCGCTGGGCGCGCTGCCCTTCATGCTGGGTGCGCCGTCGGCTGATCTGACCCATGCCTATTTCGAGGCCATGTCGGGCATGACCACCACAGGCACCACTGTCTTTACCGAACTGGAACACCTGCCGCCCGGTGTGCTGGTCTGGCGCTCGATGCTGCAATGGCTTGGCGGGCTGGGGATTGTGATCGTCGCGCTGGTCTTTCTGCCTGCCTTGCGGGTCGGGGGGATGCAGCATTTCCAGTCCGAGGCATTTGACACGATGGGCAAGGTGCTGCCGCGCGTCTATGACATTTCGTCAGGGTTGCTGCAGGTGTATGTCGGGCTGACGCTGGCCGCCATCGTGGCCTATATGGCTTTTGGCATGAGTGGGTTTGACGCGGTCAACCACGCCATGACCACCATCGCGACAGGTGGGTTTTCGACCACTGATGCGTCATTCGCGAAATTCACAGGCCCATTGGAATATGTGTCAGTGCTGTTCATGATTCTGGCGGGGTTGCCCTTTATCCGGTTCATCCAGCTTTTGGGCGGGTCGTGGCGCGCGTTTTTGCAGGATGTGCAGGTGCGCGCCTTTCTGCGCTGGACGGCCTATGCCGTCGGGGCGGTCATCCTGTATCGGATGATCACCAGCGACGCCGGTTTTCTCGACATCCTGCGGGGCACCTTGTTCAACGTGGTGACGTTGTTCACCGGCACAGGCTATGGCAGCGAGGATGTCTCGGAATGGGGCGATTTCCCCTTGCTGGTGGTGGTGCTGGTGGGCTTCATCGGGGCCTGCACGGCCTCGACCGGGTGCGCGCTGAAGATCTTTCGCTATCTTGTGCTGTTCGAGGCGATCCGCGGCCAGATGCAGCGACTGCGCCGCCCCAATGAGGTCACGCATCTGCGTCTGGGGGGCAAGCGTCTGGAGGATGACGTGATCTCGTCGGTGATCGTGATGTTCACGCTCTTTGTCGCAAGCTTCATGGTGCTGGCGTTGGCATTGTCACTGACGGGGCTGGAATTGCGCACAGCCATCACGGCGGCGTGGACGGCGATCTGCAATGTGGGGCCGGTCTTTGGCACCGAAGTCAGCGATAGTGGCGCGGTCGAGGGGTTTCCGATAGCCGCCAAATGGCTGATGATCCTTGGCATGTATCTTGGTCGGCTGGAGGTGCTGACTGTGCTGGTGCTGCTGCTGCCACGTTTCTGGCGCGACTGACGGGCGTGCTTGCGCGCGCGGGCGCAGGCGCGTAATTGGGCAAGGTAGCTGCCGGGGCATGCCGATGAAACCTTTTCTGATCCTGCAACTGCGCCCCGAATGCGAGGCCGCTGACGAGGAATTTCAGGCGCTTCTGCGCCGCGCAGCCCTGTCAGCCGACAAGGTCGAGCGGGTGCGGCTGGACCGCGTCAACCTGCCGCAAGCGCTGGACCTGCGCGCCTATTCCGGTGTGATCGTGGGCGGCGGCCCCGGTTGTGTCAGCGACCCGCCCGAGATCAAGACCCCGGTCGAGGCCCGGATCGAGGATCAGGTGCTGCGCCTTATGCCGCGCATCGTGGACACGGGCACCCCCTTTCTGGGCTGCTGCTACGGGATCGGCATTCTGGGCGCGCATCTGGGTGCGCCGGTATCCAAGGACTATCACGGCGAACCCATCGGCCCGATCACCTGCACCCGTCGCCCCGAAAGCGCGGATGATCCGTTGCTGGAAGGGGTGCCGCAGCAATTTACCGCCTTGGTGGGCCACAAAGAGGCGCTGGATGCGCTGCCGCAAGGTGCCACGCATCTGCTGGAAGGGGACCGCTGTCCTATCCAGATGCTGCGCTATGGTGACCGTATCTATGCCACGCAATTCCACCCCGAGGCCGATGGCGCGAGCTTTGCTCTGCGCATCCGGGTTTACCGCGCCAAGGGCTATTTCCACCCGGACGAGGCCGACAGCCTGACCGCCCGCTGCGCCGATGTGCACACAGACATGTCAGGCCGTATCCTTGCCAATTTCGCGCGCCATTTCGCGCGCGACTAGGCCATCAGGCTCAGTTCCAGCACGATACCAGCACGGTCAGGTCCGGCGCGATCCGTGTCAGGGTCGTGGCCGGAACGATCACATCCTCGCGCAAGGTGGCCCCGGATACATTGGCACCGTTCAGAAATTCAAGGATGGCACGCGAGTCGACCGCGAAATTCACCCCGGATGGAAGCTGGCGGGTGCTGTCCTGTAGTTGCCCCGTCAGCAGCCCGATCACGGCCCCGTTCGGTCCAAAGACAGGGCCACCCAGATCCCCCTCGCGCACATCGGCGCTCAGCCGCAGGATGCCGGTCTCGCCCGACAGGCCCTGCACATCCTCGACCCGGCCAAAGGTCAGGACCGGCTGGAGCATGACATCGGCATAGGAAAAGCCCGAGATGGTGATCTCGGCACCCAAGGGGGCGTCGCGGTCATTGAACTGCGCAAAGGCCAGCGGTACCAGCGGTGTCTCTGGTTGCAGGACCGCTATCCCCAGCGCGTCGTCCCGCGCGATGACACGGGCATTATAGGCCTCGTCAATCGTCACACGACCGCATTGCGCCACTGCCGCCGCCGTGGTCAGCACCGTGCCCGTAGCATCGATGTAAAAACCCGACCGCGAAAATTCGGGCCGCCGCACCGTCAGGCCGGACAGCAGGTCGCGCTGCGCCACTGTGCTGGCCTGACCGGCACTTTCAGGCAGGGTGCCGGGCAGGGCGGCAAAGCTCGAGTCCATCATCGGCAGCACGCGCGCCATCTGGTCGTCGCGCTCTGGTGTCCAGATCAGAGTGTAGCCCTTGACGGCACCGTTGCGGTATTGCGCCACTGTGTGCGAGCGCAGCGTATCGCTTTGCCCGGTCAGCAGAAACGAATTCTGGCGCCGCTCGCGCGCGCCTTCCAGCGGCACGATCTCCAGCGTCTGCATGATCTCATACAGGCCAAACAGCGATGCGGGCGTGCCCTCCTGGCTTATCAGCAGCACCTGAACACCGGACTCGTCGCGCGATGCATAATGTGCAAACGGGGTTTCATGCCGGTCAAACTGCACCATTGCCAGCGGCAGGTCGATGCTGATGCCCGCGCGCTCATCCACCACGGTTTCCATCCCCAGTGCGGCGAGTTCCGATGTGTAGCTGTCCAGCAACTCTGCCCGCTGACGTGTGGTCAGAACGCCCGTCGCCTCATGACCGCGATCTTCCTGCCATGCGGCCATCGACCGCCGCGTGCCGGGTCCGATCGCGGCATCAATTGCCATGTCGTAAAATCCGAACCACTGTAGCGCTGTCTGCAATTCGGCGCGTTCGTCGCGATCCAGCAACCGCTCTGATGCCTGCGCCTCGCGCAGGGTTTCTTCCGGCGCGGGTTCCGGTTCTGTGACGACAGGGGGGGGCAGTGCGGTTTCCATCTCGGGCTCTGCTTCGGGCTCTGGTGCCTCGGAGACAGCGTCATCTGCGGGGGCTTCCGGTTCGGGCAGAGCGGGCGAAACAACCGGCGATGCGGCCGCGCCATCCGCAGGAAAGACCTGTTCGCCGTAATCCGAGCCGTTGCTCACAAAGGCATCTGCCGGGATCGCACCCTCGGCGCGCAACTGACGCCGCACGGTGAAGGCGTCGATCTCGCTTTCATAGGGGCCAATGCTCAGGGCATACCAGTCGCTTGGCAAACGAAATCCGCGCACATTGCCCAGCCTTGCGTCTATGAGTGCTGCCCGCTCCAGCGCCGTTTCTATGTCGCGATGGGCCTCTATCTGAACCCAGCGCTGTTCCTGCGCCTGCGCTGGCATTACCAGCAGCATCAAAGCCAGACCGAACGTGGCCACGCATGCGCGAAGCCGGCTGAACAAGTATGTCATTCCCAGATGTCCTCTTTCGAATTCCTTGTGGCCCGCCTTGGTCAGACCGCGTGCGCGGGTTTATCCCGTTGACCCTTGGCAGAGGCTTGCCTATTGAGGCGCAGCATTAAGAAAAACTGCGTGCATGACAAGAGGCGGCAATGCCTGAAAGCCCCGAAAACCGATCACAAAAGCCACAGTGCTTTCAGGATATCCTGTTGCGCCTGCAAGATTATTGGGCGGCACAGGGCTGTGCGGTGCTGCAACCCTATGACATGGAAGTGGGCGCGGGCACATTTCACCCCGCCACCACCCTGCGTGCGCTGGGCACAAAGGCGTGGGCCGCGGCCTATGTGCAACCCTCGCGCCGCCCCACTGACGGGCGCTATGGCGAGAACCCCAACCGCCTGCAACACTACTACCAGTTTCAGGTCATCATCAAACCGTCGCCGCCCGATCTGCAGGACCTCTATCTCGGGTCGCTGCGCGCCATCGGGATCGATGACAGCCTGCATGACATCCGCTTTGTCGAGGATGACTGGGAATCCCCGACCCTTGGCGCGTGGGGCCTTGGCTGGGAAGTCTGGTGCGACGGGATGGAAGTGTCACAATTCACCTATTTCCAACAGGTTGGCGGGCATGATTGCCACCCCGTTTCGGGCGAGCTGACCTATGGGCTGGAACGGCTGGCCATGTATGTGCTGGGCGTGGAGCATGTCATGGACATGCCCTTCAACCGCCCGGATGCGCGCATTCCGCTGACCTATGGCGATGTGTTCCGCCAGACAGAGCAGGAATATTCGCGCCACAATTTCCACGGGGCCGACACGGCAAAACTGTTCGAGGATTTCAGCAGGGCCGAGGCCGAATGTGCCCGTTTGCTGGGCTTTGACGCGGCCGACCCGAGCCTCGGCAATCGCCCCAATACCATGGTGCACCCGGCCTATGACCAATGCATCAAGGCCAGCCATATCTTCAACCTGTTGGATGCGCGCGGCGTCATTTCGGTCACGGAACGGCAGGCCTATATCGGGCGCGTGCGCGCGCTGGCCAAACTCTGCGCCGATGCGTTTGTGCAGACTGACGCCGGGGGGGCTGCTGCCTGATGGGGCGTATCCTCGTGATCTTTTTGCTGGGTTCGACGCTGCTTGCGGGGGTGGGCGCGTGGTATCTTCAGGTGCATGCGTTCTACGACCGCCTGCCCGAACAGGACAGCGTGATGCTGACCCCGCTGGCCGCCGCCGCGCCGCAACCCTTTGCGGTGCGCAACTTTCAGGGCATCGACTCGGACAGTTCCCCCATCCGCTACCGGGCCTGTTTCGACATTGACGTGACCCCCGACCAACTGACGCCCTATCCCGGTGCCACCCCCCTGATCGCGCCCGGCTGGTTCGACTGTTTTGATGCGGGTGTGCTGACCAATGCGCTGTCAGATGGCCGGGCGCAGGCCGTGGCGGGGGTGAACAACATCCGCTATGGTATTGACCGCGTTGTGGTTCTGATGGACGGGCGCGGGTATTCATGGCAGCAGATCAACCCTTGCGGCACGGCCTATTTCGATGGCGACCCGGTCCCCGATGGCTGCCCTCCACCCCCCGAACGCTGAGGCCCCCATGCCTGACCTTCTGATCGAGCTTTTCTCCGAGGAAATCCCCGCGCGCATGCAGGCAGGTGCGGCAGAGGCGCTCAGACGCCAGATGACCGATGCGCTGGTCGAGGCGGGTCTGACCTATGCCCATGCGGGCGCGTTTGCCACGCCCCGGCGACTGGCGCTGGCGGTGCATGGGCTGACTGCGCAATCGCCCACCACCCGCGAGGAACGGCGCGGGCCGAAGGTTGGCGCGCCGCAACAGGCGGTTGACGGGTTCTTGCGCTCGACCGGGCTGAGCATGGCCGATTTGGAGGTGCGCGACGACAAGAAGGGGCAGGCCTATATCGCGACGCTGGTGCATGAGGGGCGGCCCGCCGCCGAGATCGTGGCCGAGGCGCTGGAGCGCGTGATCCGCAATTTTCCCTGGCCGAAATCGATGCGCTGGGGGACGGGCAGTCTGCGCTGGGTGCGGCCTTTGCATTCTATCCTGTGCATCCTGTCGGACGAGGGCGGGGCCGAAGTGGTCCCGCTGGATGTGGACGGGATCAGGTCAGGGGACGTGACGCACGGCCATCGTTTCATGGCACCAGAGCCGTTTTCCGTAACAGGGTTCGAGGATTACGCGGCAAAGCTGAAGCGTGCCAAGGTCATTCTGGACCCGTCTGAGCGCGCCGATCATATCTGGAACGAGGCCAGCCAGATGGCCTTTGCGCAGGGGCTGGAACTGGTCGAGGATCGCGGGCTGTTGGCAGAGGTCGCGGGGCTGGTGGAATGGCCTGTCGTGCTGATGGGGCAGATTGACGAGGCGTTTCTGGGCCTGCCGCCAGAGGTGTTGCAGACCTCGATGAAAGAGCATCAGAAATTCTTTTCGGTGCGCGATCCGAAATTGGGGCAGATCACCGGGTTTGTGACAGTCGCGAACCGCGAAACGGTGGATGGCGGCGCGACGATCCTTGCGGGCAATCAGAAGGTTCTGGCGGCGCGCTTGTCGGATGCGAAATTCTTCTGGGACAATGACTTGCGCGTGGTTCTTGAGAAAGGACTCGAAGCGATGGGGGAGGGCTTGCGAGATGTGACCTTCCACAACAAGTTGGGGTCGCAAGCCGACCGCGTGGCGCGGGTAGAGGCACTGGCGCGCGAGATTGCGCCGCTGGTGGGGGCGGATGCGGAACAGGCCGCTTTGGCGGCGCGGGTGGCGAAATCGGACCTGCGCTCGGAAATGGTGGGCGAGTTTCCCGAATTGCAGGGGCTGATGGGCAGCTATTACGCGCGGGCGGCGGGCCTGTCCGAGGATGTGGCGCGCGCCTGTGTCGAGCATTACCAGCCGCTGGGGCCTTC
>SKRW01000185.1 GCA_007118295.1 Paracoccaceae bacterium
ATGCCGAACTTTGCGTGACCTCGAATTTCACCTTTCTGCGTGGCGCCTCGCATCCTGAAGAACTGGTGACGCGCGCGGCAGAACTGGGGCTGCGCGCCATTGCCCTGACCGATCACAACTCGCTCGCGGGTGTTGTGCGCGCACATGCGGCCTTGCGCGAACTGGCCCGCCTGCCCCGCGAGGCGCTGCCCATCCGCTCGCACCGTCAGACCGACACGTCCAGCCGCCAGACCGCCGAAGGCACAGGGCTGATGGTCCCCGATGCGCCCCTGCCACGGCTGATCGTGGGCGCGCGGCTGATCTTGCGCGACAGCGCTGTCGACTGGCTGGCGCTGCCGCTGTGTCGCGCGGGGTATGCCCGGTTGTCACGTCTGCTGAGCCTTGGCAAACGGCGCGCGCCCAAGGGCCAATGCCATCTGGACCATGCCGACCTGCTGAACCATGCAGGCGATATGGTGCTGATCGCCCTGCCCCCCGAAACGGGCGGGGGCGATGTCCAGATGCGCCAGATTGCGCGCGCCTATCCCGGCCAATGCTATCTGGGCGCGGCCCCGCGCTATGACGGGCGCGACCCGGAACGGCTGGCACGGCTGGCACGCCATGCCAGCGCCCTTGCCCTGCCCATGGTTGCGCTGGGGGATGTGCAGATGCACACGGCCCAGCGCCGCAAGCTTGCCGATGTGCTGACTTGTCTGCGCGTCGGTTGCGACATTGACAGCCTTGGTGCCCGCGCCATGCCACATTCCGAGGCGCGCCTGAAATCCGCCCCGGAAATGGCGCGCATCTTTGCCCAGTATCCGGCAGCCCTGCGCCGCACACTGGAAATCGCGGATCGCTGTGCCTTCAGTCTGGATGAATTATCGTATGAATACCCCGACGAGATCACCGATGGCGAACCGGCGCAAGCCCGGCTGGAACGGCTGGTGCGCGACGGGTTGTGGCACCGGTTCCCCGAAGGCATGCCCCCGGACACGGCCATAAAGGTCGAGAAGGAATTGCGCATCATCAAGGCTCTGGGCTTTGCGGCCTATTTCCTGACAGTGCATGACATTGTCGATTTCGCGCGGTCGCGCGGCATTCTGTGTCAGGGGCGCGGGTCAGCCGCAAATTCCGTGATCTGCTATGCGCTGGGCATTACCGAAGTGCCCCCTGACACGATTTCCATGGTGTTCGAGCGCTTCATGTCCGAAGCGCGCGGCGAACCGCCCGATATCGATGTCGATTTCGAGCATGAGCGCCGCGAGGAAGTGATCCAGCACATCTATGCCCGCTACGGGCGCGAACGCGCGGGACTGACCGCGACGGTCATCCATTTCCGCTCGCGCGCCGCGGTGCGCGAGGTGGGCAAGGTCATGGGCCTGTCGGCGGATGTGGTCTCGGCGCTGGCCGCATCCTCGATGGGCTGGCGCTCTGGCCCGCCCGCGCCCGAGCGTCTGCGCGAACTGGGGTTGGACCCGGACGAGCCGCGCCTTGCGCAGACCACGGCGCTGATCGCAGACATCATCGGCTTTCCGCGTCATCTGTCGCAGCATGTCGGCGGGTTTGTGATCACCAAGGGGCGGCTGGATGAATTGTGCCCGATTGAAAATGCCGCGATGGAGGGGCGCACCGTCATCGAATGGGACAAGGATGATATCAACGCACTCGGTATCCTGAAGGTCGATGTGCTGAGCCTTGGGATGCTGACCTGCATCCGCAAATGTTTCGACCTGATCGCGGAACACGGGGGCGCGCGCTACAGTCTGGAAAACCTGCCGCGCGAGGACAGCGCCACCTATGACATGCTGTGCCGCGCCGATGCGATTGGCGTGTTTCAGGTGGAATCCCGCGCGCAGATGAATTTCCTGCCGCGAATGCGGCCGCGCTGTTTCTATGATCTGGTGATCGAAGTGGCGATTGTCCGCCCCGGCCCGATTCAGGGCGGCATGGTGCACCCCTATATCCGCCGCCGTCAGGGCAAGGAGGCGGTGCATCTGCCCTCGCCCGAATTGCGCGGCGTTCTGGAACGCACCCTTGGCGTGCCGCTGTTTCAGGAACAGGCCATGCAGATCGCCGTTGTCGCAGCAGGCTTCACCCCCGAAGAGGCCGACCGCCTGCGCCGCTCGCTCGCGACCTTCAAGCGGATGGGCACGATTGGCAGCTTCCGCGACCGGTTTCTGGCGGGCATGGCGGAACGCGGCTATGATCCGGCCTTTGCGCAAGCCTGTTTCGCCCAGATCGAAGGCTTTGGGGAATATGGTTTCCCGGAATCCCATGCGGCCAGTTTCGCGCTTCTGGTCTATGCCTCGGCCTGGTTGAAGCGCCACCACCCGGCGGGTTTTGCCTGCGCGCTTCTGAACTCTCAGCCGATGGGCTTTTATGCCCCCGCCCAGATCGTGCGCGACGCGCGCGAGCACGGGGTCGAGGTGCGGCCCGTCTCGGTCAATCATTCGCACTGGGATTGCACGCTGGAGCCGCGCGCCGATGGCAGCCTTGCGCTGCGACTGGGGTTCCGGCAGGTGCGCGGCATGGGCATGGACGATGCCGACTGGATCGTGGCCGCGCGTGGCAATGGCTACCCCGATGCCGAAAGCCTGTGGCGGCGTGCCGGGGTTGCGCCCGCCACGCTGACCCGGCTGGCCGAAGCCGATGCGCTGGCCAGCCTTGGGCTGGCCCGGCGCGAGGCTCTCTGGGCCGTGCGCGCGCTCCGCGCGCCGGGGCCGCTACCCCTGTTCAGCGCAGGCTTCGATGACGAAGGGATCAGCGAACCTGCAGTGACCCTGCCCCCGCTCTCGCTGGGTGAGGCGGTGGTCGAGGATTATTTGAGCCTGCGCCTGAGCTTGCGTGCGCATCCGATGGAACTCTTGCGCCCGCATCTGCCGGGGTTGACCCCGCATCAGGGGCTGGGGCAGGCACAAGGGCGGGTCGAGGTCTGCGGGCTGGTCATCACCCGCCAGCGCCCCGGCACGGCCTCGGGTGTGATCTTCCTGACACTGGAGGATGAAACCGGGGTCAGCAATATCGTTGTCTGGCCGGGCGTCTATGAACGTCACCGCCGCGTGGTCATCGGCGGACGGCTGTTGCGCGTGCGGGGTCGCGTGCAGCGCGAAGGGGCCGTGATCCATGTGATCGCGGAAACCGTAACAGACCTCTCGGATCGTCTGGCGGCACTGGGGCGCGGGGTGATCGACCCGACGGCCGGGCGCGCTGACGAGGCCCGCCGCCCCGTAATCACCCGTCAGCCCCGCTCGGTGCGCCACCCGCGCGATCAGGCCAGACAACTCTTTCCCAGCCGCGATTTTCACTGAAACAGGGCAGAACGCATGCGCCTGTGGCGGCGACCCCGCGCGCGCAACAGCCGTCCGCCGATGACCACGCGGCGGTGACGTTCATAG
>SKRW01000318.1 GCA_007118295.1 Paracoccaceae bacterium
AGACGCGCGCCATTGTCCAGCCGTGCCAAGCGCGTGCGCAGGTCATCCGCATGGGTGCCCAGATCGTCCGGCAGCACATTATGCTTGCGCGCAAGGCCACGCAGCGCGAACAGACGTTCTTCAACCTCCTCCAGCGCGCCGGGGTGAAAGTCGAGTTGCGCGATACAGGCATCGACGCCCTGCTGCGCCTCTCCCAAGGCGTCAATCGCGCGGGCCAGAGCCTCAAGCGGGGCATCAAGCGCGCCGTCCAGCCCGTCCGATGCTCCTTCCAGCCAGCGGGTCGCATCGATCAGCAGTCGCTCGGCCCCGTCTTCGGACAGGGCAGCCTGCGCGCGGGCAACATCGCCGCGCAAACGCTCAGCCGCCTGCATCTGACGGCGGCGGATATCGAGCGTGGCCTCTTCGCCCGGTTCAGGTGACAAACTGTCCAGTTCCGCGACGGCATGGCGCAGGAAATCCTCTTCAGCGGCCATCTCGGCCAACCGCGCCTGTTCTTCGGCATGCGCCTTGAGCGCCTTGCGCAGGCTGCGCCAGGTGTCGCGGCACGCGGACAGTTCGGCGTCGAACTCGCCATAAGCATCCAGCAATGCGCGATGGCCACGCGGATTCAGCAGCCCCCGGTCATCCTGCTGGCCGTGCAATTCGACCAGCCGCTCTGACAGTGCGCGCAGCAATTCGCCCGACGCGCGGCGATCGTTGACATAGGCCGTCTTGCGCCCATCGCTGGTATTGACCCGTCGCAGCAGCAAGGAATCCGCGCTTTCGAACCCGGCATCGCGCAGCACGTCCCGCGCGGGGTGCGTCGCGGTCAGGGAAAACTCGGCCACGACCTCGCCCTGTGCCGCGCCTGCGCGCACCAGATCCGCGCGTCCGCGCCAGCCCAGCACGAACCCCAGCGAATCCAGCAGAATGGATTTGCCCGCGCCAGTTTCACCCGTCAACACGTTCAGGCCCGGCTGGAACCGCAGTTCCAGTCGGTCAATGATCAGCATGTCCCGAATATCGAGCGCCAGCAGCATGTGCGCACTCAGCCCTTTGCCAGTTTGCGCAAGCGCCGCCTAGATCCAGTCGCCACGGATCGCCTGACGATAGATCGTGCGCAACCACCCTTCGCCCTGCGCCTCTGGCGTCAGTCCCTGACCGGCCAGCAGGCGGAACGTATCCTGATAGAAGGGGTTGGCTTCGAAATTGTAGCCCAGAACCGCACCGGCAGTCTGCGCTTCGTCACGCAAGCCCAGCCGCAGATACGATTCCACCAACCGGTGCAGCGCCTCGGGCGTGTGGGTTGATGTCTGGAAATCTTCGACCACGACGCGGAAACGGTTGATCGCGGCGTTATAGTTCCCGCGGGATAAATAGTAGCGCCCGATTTCCATTTCCTTGGCGGCCAGATGATCGAACGCCAGTTCGAATTTCAGAATCGCCGAGCGCGTGTAGTCACTGTCAGGGTATTGCTCGATCAGGCGGCGCAGATGCTGCAAGGCCTGAAAGGTCACACCCTGGTCGCGGCCCACTTCGTCCACCTGATCGTAAAAGGACAACGCCAGCAGATAGGTGGCGTAGGGCGCTTCCTCGTCATTGGGATAGGTATCGAGGAAACGCTGCGCGGCGGCGCGGCTTTCCTCATACTCGCGTGCACGATGATGGGCATAGGCCTGCATGATCAGCGCACGGCGCGACCATTCGGTATAAGGGTAAAGCCGCTCGATTTCCTTGAAATAGCGCAAGGAAGACGACGCTCGACGCGATGTCTCAAGCTCATACTCGCCACGCTGAAAAATCTCTTCTGCGGAAAACGCGGAGAGCGACTCGTCCGGGCCCTGATTGCGATTACAGGCTCCAAGAGCGCCAACCGCACCCAGAACAGCAATGACAGCCCCCAAACGCCTGACGCCAGCCTTTGAAATCATGTCCGTTATCCTGTTCCGCGAAGGTCTTATGGTTCTCCTAGCACAGAAAAAACCGGGGCGCAAAACGCCATTTGTGGTCCTGTTCCGGCAAGTGAGGTTCTCAGGCCGAAAGCGGCAGATCGCGCGGGGTAATCCCGACCCCCGGCATGCGCATCCGCATCTGGTCATCACAGGTGACAATCTCATACGCATCAGGCGTGGCAAGCAGTGCCTGTAGCAGCCGCCCGGTCAGTGCATGACCGGCGCGCACACCCTCATAGCGTCCGATGACCGGCAGGCCCAGTACATACAGATCGCCCATTGCATCCAGCATCTTGTGTCGTACAGGTTCATCTGTCCGGCGCAATCCGCCCGGACTGAGCACCGCGCCGTTGTCGAATACCACGGCATTATCCAGCGTGCCACCAAGGGCCAGACCACGGCTGTGCATCGCCTCGACATCGGCGCGGCGGCAGAAGGTCCGGCAATCGCTGAGTTCGCGCAGGAAGGTGCCGTTGCACATTTCCAGTGCCTTGCTCTGATGCCCGATTGCCGTATCGGCAAACTCGATCTCGAACGAGATTTCAAGCGCCGGTGCCGGCAACAGGCGCGCGATGGCACCATCCCGCGTCACTTCGACAGGTTTCAGAATTCGCACAACTTTCAGTGGCGCATCCTGACGCCGGATGCCGGTCGCAAGGATCTGCGCCACGAAAGGCGCTGCACTGCCATCCAGAATCGGCACTTCGGGTCCGTCAATTTCGATGATTGCGTTGTGAATGCCGCAGCCATGCAGAGCGGCCAGCAGATGCTCGACCGTGCTGACCCGGACACCATGTGCGTTCTGCAACACAGTGCACAGGCTGGCCTCGACCCATGTTTCGGGGCTGACCGCGATCTGGTTTACGTTGGGCGCGCAATCCACTCTCCGGAACACAATGCCCGTATCAGGCGCAGCAGGGCGCAGTTTCAGGCGCACCAATGCGCCCGAGTGAAGCCCTGTTCCGACGATAAGGCGTTCCGAGGAAAGCGTGTTCTGCATGAAAATCAACACCGATAGCGCGCTACATGCGCAGTTGCGAATGTCTAACGCTTGGGCCGGAGGGGGTGCAACTCACAGATTGTGACCCTGTGTAACATACCGGAAATGCAGCGGCAGAAAACCGCTCAAAGGATAAATTTGAATATAAAGCATTGTTATACAACGAAAAAAGCCAGCAGTGCTGGCTTTGATCTTTGATTAACTGTGACCGGGTTTCTTGCCGTCAGTTTGCCTGACGCCGCAGGAATGCCGGAATTTCGATCCGCTCATCCGAAGCTGACGGTGCCGGGTCCTCGTCATAATGCGACATCGGTGGCACGGCACGGCGCGCGGCGGGCGCTGCCTGTTCGTGGGAATGTCCGGCCATACGACTGATCAGAGAGCCGAAACCAAAGCGCGAACCCTTGTCAGCTTCGCGTTCAGCCTG
>SKRW01000223.1 GCA_007118295.1 Paracoccaceae bacterium
CGACCTTTTGTTCTTCGATCACCTTCCAGTTGATGAATTCCTCGATATCGGGATGGTCCATGTCACAGATGACCATCTTGGCCGCGCGGCGCGTGGTCCCGCCCGACTTGATCGCGCCAGCAGCCCGATCACCGATTTTCAGGAAACCCATCAACCCGGAGGACTTACCGCCGCCCGACAGTTTCTCACCTTCGCCACGCAGTGAGCTGAAGTTGGTTCCGGTGCCGGAACCATATTTGAACAGGCGCGCCTCGCGCACCCAGAGATCCATGATGCCGCCCTCGTTCACCAGATCATCGCTGACACTCTGGATGAAACAGGCGTGCGGCTGGGGGTGTTCATAGCTGGATTTTGACTTCACCAGCTTGTGGGTGAACGGGTCCACATAGAAATGGCCCTGGCTTGGGCCGTCAATGCCATACGCCCAGTGCAGGCCGGTGTTGAACCATTGCGGGCTGTTGGGGGCTGCCATCTGCGCGGCCAGCATGAAGCGCATTTCATCGAAATAGGCCTGCGCGTCTGATTCGCTGGCGAAATAGCCACCTTTCCAGCCCCAGTAGCACCACGCCCCGGCCAGCCGGTCAAACACCTGCTTGGCGGATGTTTCGCCAACAAAACGCTTGTCTTCGGGCAGGTCTTTCAGCGCCGCGTCATCGGGCACCGAGCGCCACAGGAATTCGGGCACGCCATCCTCTGCCACGCGCTTCAGGCGGGCAGGCACACCGGCCTTGCGGAAATATTTCTGCGCAATCACATCCGAGGCAACCTGGCTCCAGCCAGCGGGCACTTCGACTGCGTCATTGCGGAACACGACAGTTCCGTCGGGGTTGCGGATTTCCGACACCGTCGTGGTGAAGTTCAGCGCCGCGTAAGCATCTTTGTCTGCTGTGGTGAAGTGCCGCTCGATGATCATCTGCCAATCGCCCTCTAAGTTTCTGACCCGTTTCTGCCGGTCGCCCGGATGCAATGTCACAAGACAACAGGGTCACAGGAACGCGCGCGGCCACACGGTCGCGTCCGCCAGTCTGCATGACTGGCGTTCGACTGGGTGATACGTCAAAATCCCTGCCCCGTTCCCCACTGTCGCGTTTTTGCGCCATTTACCAGATTTAGTGGGTGTCCCGATGACAAGCCACAATCTGGCGTATTTGAGGGGGGGGCGTCAACGGAAATATTTGCCCGAATGCAGGCTATTTTCGCTTGACCGCGTCGCGGGTGCGCCAAGTCCCTGAAACGACTCGAAGTTTGATGAAACCAGGGGGCCAGAACGCAAAAAGACCGTTGCGCAATGGCAACGGTCTTTTTGTATGGAGCGGGCGATGAGATTCGAACTCACGACCCTAACCTTGGCAAGGTTATGCTCTACCCCTGAGCTACGCCCGCTTCCTTTGAGGTGAGCGCGATGTACAAACTATCCCTGCCTCCTGCAAGAGGGAATTCTGCGCGCGCGGCGTTTTTTCCCGCATCGGGCCCGTGGTGTAACGCGACTGTAATCTTCAGCCTGTAGCCTTGCCCTGCGCCTGCCGATGCTTGCGGCACGCATCTTTGCAGGAGGGGAATCGATGCCTTTGCGCCAGAACGACATCACGTTGCTTGACGATCTGCACGCCCTGCGACGGCTTGAAGGGTCCATTGATCATCTGGACCGGATGCAGCCGGGCGCGTCCTTGCAGATGGCGCAACGGCTGCGGGCGTATCTGGCGCAGTGGTTGGCGGTCCCACGGTTCAGTCGCGGAAATTCCGACTGTCCTTGATCTGGTCCCAGGCCCAGACGACTTCCTGCAGACGTTCCTCGTCATGGCGCGCGCCAGCGTTCCGGTCGGGGTGCAGGTCTTTCACAAGGCTTTTGTATTGCTTGCGAATCTCGCTGCGGCTCCAGCTATCGCGCGCCTCCAGAATCTCGATTGCCTTGCGTTCGGTGGGGGGCAGTTTGCGCGTGCCCCCCATGGGTGACGCCCGGCGGCCGGGGTTCTGCGTCGCCTTGTCGCCCAGAACCTGATGAGGGTCCTCAATGCCCAACCGCTGCCAGGCCAGACGTTCGTCATTCTCGCCCAGGGGCTTGGTGGCCCGCCCCCAGACGCGGTCCTTCTCCATTGAGTCGAGCATCTCTGCTTCGCTCTGACCGTCGAAGTAATTCCATTTCAGATTGTATTCGCGCGCATGATCCTTGCAGAACCAGATATATTCATTCAACTGATCAGGCGATTTCGGGCAGCGATACTTGCCGTCCAGCGTGCAACCGGGATGCTCGCATTGCCGCACCGATGTCTCCCACGCGCCCGACATGCCGCGCCGCCCGCGGGCACGCTTCTTCTTGTCGGTCGATGCGCGGATGTCGAAATCGAAAAGCGGCTTGCGGTCCATATGCTGTCAGTCCGTCCTGCTTTGGGTCTTGTGTCCGGTTCTTGTGTCGCACTCTGCCAAGCCTGACGCCCATGCAGGGCTTTCCGACTCGGAGGCAGCAGTCTAGATATGTTTGTCAAAGGTTTGAAGAGGCAAGGGAACAGGATGCGGATTTGTGAAGAAATTGAGTCGCGCCTGCGCGACGCTTTCGACCCCGAGGTGCTGGAGGTTGAAGACGACAGCGAAAGCCATCGTGGCCATGGTGGCTGGCGCGAGGGCGGCGAGACCCATTTCAACGTGAAGCTGCGCGCCCCCCGGTTCGCGACAATGAGTCGCGTCAACCGGCACCGTGCCGTGCATGCTGCACTCGGGCCTGATCTGGTGGCACGCATTCACGCGCTGGCGCTTGATATCGGGGCGTAGCAGGTGCCGTCAATCGGCACCCGGCATATCCACCCGCCGTGTCAGAAAGGCAGGCTCGCGGCGGCTGTCGTGGATACGGGCATCGGTGCCAGGCCGGGCAATGCTGGGCTCTTCGCTGGGTTCATGGCGCGACGCAGGCGGAACAATCGCCGCCGGTTCGGTCTGTGCAAGGTGTTCGGCCAGCGCCTCGGCGCTGGGGCGGCGAAAGATCAGCAGGTGATTCTGCACTGTCATCGTGCCGGTCAGCCCCTTGCGTTCCTCGCTTGGCAGGCATTCGCTGCGCCAGAATTCCCAGCCTTCGGCGGCAAGCTCGTTCAGCAGTGATGTAATCTGATGCGCGTATCGCTCGGTCGGTGTTTTCAACCCCTTGATCTTGGGGCTTCGACTCGGTGCGGGCAAGGCAAGATACTCGTGGCTTTGCATGGACTTTCCTGACAGATCGGTTGGGCGGCCCCCCGGAAAGGCCGGACGTGTCTGCCTTACGTCAGATCGACTTGTCGCGCAACTGCGCAGCGCGTGGCGTCAGCGAAGCGGCACCGAGGCGAAAAGATAGACTGTGTTCAGCCCCGGATTGGGCCGATAGAGGCG
>SKRW01000295.1 GCA_007118295.1 Paracoccaceae bacterium
CGCCGCAGGCGCGCCCCCCTCTTGGGACACCACACCCCTCTCATGAAAGAGAGGTCAGCCAGCAATCATCTCGGATTGCCGCACGATCACCTCAGCCTGCTTGATCGAGGCGATATCGACCAACCGGCCTTTGTAGACGGTCGCCCCCTCGCCGCGGGCCTTGGCCGCATCCATCGCCGCGAGGATCTCGCGCGCTTCGGCTACAGCGTCTTCGGACGGGGTGAATACTTCGTTTGCCAGCGCCACCTGCTTGGGGTGGATCGCCCATTTGCCGACCATTCCCAATGTGGCCGAACGCCGTGCCTGCGCGCGATACCCCTCGTCATCCGAGAAATCGCCGAACGGGCCGTCCACCGGCAGCACGCCATGCGTGCGACAGGCCGCCACGATGGCTGATTGCGCCCAGTGCCACGGGTCAGACCAGAATTTCGCGCCGTCGCGCAGCATGTAGTAATTCTCCTGCGTCCCGCCGATGCCTGTCGTGGACATACCCATCGAGGCCGCAAAATCGGCGGCACCCAGGCTCATCGCCTGCAGGCGCTTTGATGAGGCTGCAATCTCCTCGACATGGGCAATACCTGCTGCCGACTCGATGATCACCTCGAAACTGATTCGCTTCGAGCGCCCCTTTGCGGCCTCGATGGCCGAAACCAGTGCATCCACGGCATAGACATCCGCCGCGCAGCCCACTTTCGGGATCATGATCTGGTCCAGCCGGTCGCTGGCCTGTTCCAGCAGATCGACCACATCGCGATACCAGAAAGGTGTGTCCAGCCCGTTGATCCGCACCGACAGGCACTTGCTGCCCCAGTCCACATCATGCGTGGCGGCAATGATATTGGCGCGCGCGCTGTCCTTGTCCGAGGGGGCGACCGAATCTTCCAGATCAAGATTGATCACATCCGCCGCAGATGCTGCCATCTTCTCGAACAGGGCCACGCGCGAACCGGGGCCGAACAACTGGCAGCGATTGGGGCGCGCGATCGGGGCGGGCTGGATGCGAAAGCTCATGAGGGCACCTTTCGGGTCAGGATGTATCGATTTTGTCAGGATTTTTGGTATTATCTTGCGCCGATAGGTGCAAGGGCGTTTCTGCGGTAGCAAAGGAGCTATGCTGCAACGCGGCGAATGCACTGCGCATTTCTTGCGCTTATTCCGGAAATTCGCGCAGAATCTTCGTAAGATTCTGGTTTATCCTTCTGTCTTCCCCAAGAATTTGCAGAGAGTTTGCGCGAAGCTAGTTGAAAGCCCTGTGCCCCAGAGGAGTCTGCCATGATCCATACACCCTATCTGTTGTTTCTGGGCGATGCGCCCGACCCGCTGGCCGCCAAGGTTGCGCAGGGTATCAAGGACTGGCGGCCCGAATATGCCCTGGGCCAGTTCCGCATGGAAGGCTGCCGCGCGGATATGGGCTTGCCGGACATGACCTTGGCCGAGGCAAAGGCCGCTGGCGCGAAAACGCTGGTTATCGGGGTGGCCAATCGGGGGGGCGTCATCTCGAATGCGTGGAAAAAGGTGCTGGTCACCGCGCTGGAGGAAGGGTTCGATCTGGCCTCGGGGCTGCACAACCTGCTGCGCGACGAGCCGGACCTGAAAGCCGTGGCCGAAGCCACCGGGCGCGTGCTGCATGACGTGCGTATCCCTTCGGTCAGATACCCCATCGCCAATGGCGAGAAACGCAGCGGCAAGCGCTGTCTGGCCGTGGGGACGGATTGCTCGGTCGGCAAGATGTACACCGCCCTGTGCATGGAGCGCGAGATGGTCGCGCGCGGCATGAAGGCCACGTTCCGCCCAACCGGGCAGACAGGTATCCTGATTACCGGGGATGGCGTGCCGCTGGATGCCGTGATCGCGGATTTCATGGCAGGGTCGGTCGAATGGCTGACGCCCGATAATGACCCCGATCACTGGGATCTGATCGAGGGGCAGGGCAGTCTGTTCCATGTGTCCTATTCGGGTGTGACCCTTGCGCTAATTCACGGCGGGCAGCCTGATGCACTGATTCTCAGCCACGAGCCGACGCGCACGCATATGCGCGGCCTGCCCGGCTATGGCCTGCCGTCGCTGGAATCCTTGCGTGACATGGCGCTGGCGCTGGCCCGGGTGGCCAACCCCGCCTGTCAGGTGGTCGGTGTGTCGGTCAACACGGCGGCACTGTCCGACGCAGAGGCGCAGGCCTGCTGCGCCGAGATCGAGGCGCGGATGGGGCTGCCGACAGTTGACCCGTTCCGTCACGGGGCAGGCCGACTGGTGGATGCTCTGGCGGGGGTGTGAGCGGCAGCCGAAAAAGCAGGGGCTTTGCCCCTCTTGGCTGCGCCAATTCACCCCAGGATATTTTTGCAAAGATGAAAGGGGCAGGTCGTGTTGCGTGTTCATGAGGATCGGTTTGCACTGGCAGAGGTGTTTACCATTGCGCGCGGGTCGCGGACACATGCAGATGTGCTGCGCGTCGAGGTGCAGCGCGATGGTGTGACCGGGCGCGGCGAATGCGTGCCCTATGCGCGCTATGGCGAAAGCCTTGCATCTGTCCGCGCGCAAATCGAGAGCATGGAGGCCGGGGTGACGCGGGATGCGTTGCAATCGGCCCTGCCAGCAGGTGCGGCGCGCAACGCGCTGGATTGCGCCCTGTGGGACCATGAGGCGAAGCGCGCAGGCAAGCGCGTGTGGGATCTGGCGGGGATTGCGCCTCCTGTGCCCGTGGTGACGGCGTTCACGCTCTCGCTTGAGTCGCCGGAAAAGATGGAGGCGGCGGCGCGCAGGCATGCGTTCCGGCCCTTGCTGAAGATCAAGCTGGGCACGCCCGATGACATGCCCAGACTGGAAGCGGTGCGGCGCGGGGCACCGGACACGCAGATCATCATTGACGCCAATGAGGGCTGGAACGCCGAAGTCTATGCGGATCTGGCGCCGCATCTGTTGCGTCTGGGGGTCGCGATGGTCGAGCAGCCCCTGCCGGCAGGGGCAGATGACATGCTGGCCGAGATTGAGCGGCCATTGCCAGTCTGCGCGGACGAATCCTGCCATGACCGCGCCAGCCTGCCGGGGCTGCGCGGCAAGTATGACATGGTGAACATCAAGCTCGACAAGACGGGCGGTCTGACCGAAGCGTTTGCCTTGCATGACGCGGCGCGGGCGGCGGGGTTTCGGGTGATGGTGGGGTGCATGGTCGGGTCGAGCCTTGCCATGGCACCCGCCGTGCTGGTTGCGCAGGGGGCAGAGGTTGTGGATCTGGATGGTCCGCTGTTGCTGGCCGAGGATCGCGAGCCCCCGCTGCAGTATGATGACAAAGGTGCGCACCCGCCCTTGTCTGCGCTGTGGGGTTGACACGTCTTTCCCAGGCGCCGTCCATGCGCTAAGGGTGACGCAGTTTCAGGAGGATTGCCCCATGCCAAGATATCGTTCCCGCACCACAACTCATGGCCGCAACATGGCAGGCGCGCGGGGTCTGTGGCGTGCAACAGGCATGAAGGATGGCGATTTCGGCAAACCGATCATCGCGATTGTCAACTCGTTCACCCAGTTCGTGCCGGGGCATGTGCATCTGAAAGACCTTGGGCAGATGGTCGCGCGCGAGGTCGAGAAGGCGGGCGGCGTCGCCAAGGAATTCAACACCATCGCGGTGGATGACGGGATCGCGATGGGCCATGACGGGATGCTGTATTCCCTGCCCTCGCGCGAGGTGATCGCGGATTCGGTCGAGTATATGGTCAATGCCCATTGCGCGGATGCGATGGTGTGCATTTCCAATTGCGACAAGATCACGCCCGGCATGCTGATGGCGGCGATGCGGCTGAACATTCCGTGCGTCTTTGTGTCCGGCGGGCCGATGGAGGCGGGCAAGGTCGAGGTCGATGGCGTGTCGAAGGCGGTTGATCTGGTCGATGCGATGGTCTGGGCGGCAGATGACAAATACTCGGACGCGCAGGTGCAGGCGATGGAGGAAGAAGCCTGTCCCACGTGCGGGTCGTGCTCGGGCATGTTCACGGCCAACAGCATGAACTGCCTGACCGAGGCGCTGGGCCTGTCGCTGCCGGGCAATGGATCGACCCTGGCGACCCATGCATACCGCAAGAAACTGTTCCTGCGTGCGGGCCATGTCATCGTCGATCTGGCCAAGCGCTATTATGAGCAGGATGACGACAGCGTGCTGCCGCGCAATATCGCCGGCTTTCAGGCGTTCGAGAATGCCATGTCGCTGGATATTGCGATGGGCGGGTCCACCAATACGGTTCTGCACCTGCTTGCGGCGGCGCATGAGGGCGAGATCGACTTTACCATGGCCGATATCGACCGGCTGTCGCGCAAGGTCCCCTGTCTGTGCAAGGTCGCGCCTGCCAAGGATGACGTGCATATGGAAGATGTCCACCGCGCGGGCGGTATCATGTCGATCCTCGGCCAACTGGACCGCGCGGGGCTGCTGCATCGAGACCTGCCCACTGTGCATGCCGAGTCGATGGGCATGGCAATCGATATCTGGGACATTTCGCGCAGCAATGATCCGGAAGTGCATGATTTCTTTGCGGCGGCACCGGGCGGGGTGCGCACCACGCAGGCTTTCAGTCAGGACAAGCGCTATGCGTCGCTGGATACCGACCGCGAAAAGGGTGTGATCCGGTCCAGAGAGCATGCGTTCAGTCAGGATGGCGGGCTGGCCGTTCTGTTTGGCAATCTGGCCGAACAGGGCTGCATCGTGAAAACCGCCGGGGTGGATGATTCGATCCTGAAGTTCAGCGGCCCTGCCCATGTGTTCGAATCACAGGATGACGCTGTCAGCGGCATTCTGACCGGCAAGGTCAAGGCAGGTGAGGTCGTCCTGATCCGCTATGAAGGGCCGCGCGGCGGGCCGGGAATGCAGGAAATGCTGTATCCTACCAGCTATATCAAATCCAAGGGGCTGGGCACGGCCTGTGCGCTGGTCACCGACGGGCGTTTTTCAGGCGGCACATCGGGGCTGTCCATCGGTCATGTCAGCCCTGAGGCCGAAGAGGGCGGGTTGATCGGACTTGTGGAGCAGGGCGATCTGATCGAGATAGACATTCCGAACCGGACCATTCATCTGGCGGTCGATGACGCCACCATCGCTGCGCGCCGCGCTGTGCAGGACACCAAGGGCTGGAAACCCGCGAAACCCCGTCCGCGCAAGGTCACGACAGCGCTGAAAGCCTATGCGGCACTGACCACTTCGGCGGCGCACGGGGCTGTCCGAAAACTCCCCGAAGGATTGTGAGCATGAACCGTATCGTCTATGTCAATGGCGACTACCTGCCCGAGGGCGAGGCCAAGGTGTCCATCTTTGACCGCGGTTTCCTGATGGCTGATGGCGTGTATGAGGTCACGACGGTTATTGACGGCAAGCTGATCGATTTCGATGGCCATTTTATGCGGCTGGAGCGGTCTTTGGGCGAATTGGACATCACAAACCCGATGGACCGTGATGCGTGGCTGGAGGTGCATCGCCAGCTTGTTGCGCAGAACGGGGTGGATCAGGGGATGGTTTATCTGCAGGTCACACGCGGTGCGCCCGGTGACCGGGATTTCATTTTCCCTGACCCGGAAGCGACCACGCCCACGGTGGTTCTGTTCACCCAATCCAACCCTGCGCTGGTCGACAGCCCGAAAGCGCGCAAGGGCATCAAGGTGGTGACCATCGACGATATCCGCTGGGGGCGGCGCGATATCAAGACCGTGCAGCTTCTCTACCCGTCGATGGGCAAGATGATGGCCATCAGACAGGGTGCGGATGATGCCTGGATGGTGCAGGATGGCGAAGTGACCGAGGGCACGTCGAACAACGCCTATATCATCAAGGACGGGCGGATCATTACACGGGCGCTGTCCAATGACATCCTGCACGGGATCACCCGCGCCGCTGTGCTGCGTTTCGCGCAGGAAGCGCAGATGCCGGTCGAGGAGCGCAGCTTTACCGTGGATGAGGCAAAATCGGCGGATGAGGCGTTTGTCACCTCGGCCAGCACCTTTGTCATGCCGGTGGTCGAGATTGACGGGGCTAAGCTGGGCACAGGTGCACCGGGGCCATTGGCGACACGGCTGCGGGAAATCTACATTGACGAAAGCCGCAAGGCCGCAATCTGAAAACGTGCCGGGGTATGGCTTGCGCTTGCCCCGGCGTCGTCGTTCGCGCTGCGATACCCAAAGCAGGGTTCAGATCACACTGAAATTGCCAGCCTCGCGCATGGCATCAATTTCTGCCAGGGTGACGCCCTCGAACACCACGACCACGCGCCCGCCCTGGGTCAGGGCAACACTGCCATCATCGCGTTCTTCAAGAACGGGGACTCCAGTATGCGTCGCGTCAGGTGTGTAGAAGAACTGATCTGCCTCGGGGTCAAGGTCGGTAACGATTGCGGGGCCAATGTCCGGCCCTGCGCCCCCCCTGATCGCGATGGTATCCGCCCCACCGCCACCGGTGATCACATCGCCCAGCCCTGCGGTAATTTCATCATCACCGGGTCCGCCGATGATGGTTGTCATCCCCTCGACAGAGATATCGGTGGTTAGCCCGTCATTGGCCGCAAAGATGAAATTCTGACCATCGCCGCCGATGATCGTGTCATTTGCGTCTGTCGCGTAGAACAGATTCAGCCCTGCGCCACCCACCATCTGCGCGTTCCCGGCATTCGACCGGAGGATATTTTCGCCCTGGCCGCCGATTATGGTGTTTTCACCCCCGTTGGACACGACGCTGATATCGCCCGTTGATCCGGATGAATCCAGAGTATTGGTGCCTTCGCCCAGAATAACCGTCTGAATGGACTCGAACTGAAGCGCCATATCGTCAGATGCAGAATCGGTTATCAGAAGAAACCCGTCTTCATCCACCGTGATATTCAGATTTCCGTCGTAGAAGGTAAGATCAACGGTATTCATCCCGCCCATCCCAGAATAGTTGCCATCACCGGAATAGGCATTTGAGACAAAGAAAGTGGTGTTGGCTCCGGGGCCAGATACCTGTGACAGGCCGGGTTCGATCAGGGTTCCGGGCAGTGTCACGCCTGCTGGCGGAGTGTCATCGTCGGGTAGCGTGCCGTCGTCCGGCAGTGTGTCGTCCTCTGGGTCAGGGAATGCAAATGCCGCCCCGATCACGTCGATATCAACGAATTCAAGCGCGTCCTGCATGTCGGTGCCGCCATAATTGGACAATTGCACCACATTCACACCATCGACCTGCACCATCAGCCCGTCGCCATCCGGGGCGGGAATGCCGGTCAACAGGACAGGGCTGTCATCTTCGGGCAAAAGCGCGCTCTGGCGCAGGTCCAGCACAAGGCGGTCTTCGTCAGGGTCGAAATCTTCGATGACAGTGGGCGCGACTGGCTGGCCATTAAAGTCCAGAATTGTGCCATCATCGGCCACGCCAAGCAGCGCGATCTGAAAGATATCTTCGCCCTCGCCGCCGTTCAGCAGGGCACCGCCGCCGATAGAGATCAGGGTATCATTTCCGGCACCGCCAAGGAGCGTGCTGTCGCCATCGGTCATGAGGGTGTCATTCCCACCCAGACCTTCCAGCGCCTCGCCACCATTGCTGAACAGCAGGTCGTCGCCATCGGTGCCGCTGCGGGTGCCGGTTGAGGCCTCTTCTTCTGGCTGCGCGTCATCGCTGTCTTCGGATTCTGTGGAACTGAAGAAATCACCGAACACAAACAGCACGCCAAGTCCAAGCAGCATCAAGAAAAGGCCCGGTTCCATGATTTTTCCAATATTTATTTGTATGTTAAGGACCGTGAGGGTGCGTCGCCAACAAAGTCAACGGCAAACGGCAGGCAGTCTCCCTTCAGGGCGCGCCATCCGCGCGCCGATAAGTCACACAGCCGCGTGCAGCGTCGAAATTCTGCGCAAAATACAACTGGTGGGGGGTCTGATTGTTCTCGAACCCGGCACAAAGCACGATCATACGCGCGGACGCATCCTCTATCCGATACAATTCACCCGTGAACGGATCTGCGTCGCGTGGGCGTGGGCCACAGGCGCTGGACTCGTCGGTTGCGGCGCTGTCGTCGCGCGCCAGACAATCAATATGGCGATAAAGCGTGTTCAGATCCTGCATGCGAATCATGTCGCGCTGTTCGGATCTTGCCTGAATGGGGCCCCCGATGGTCCAGAATGCTGCAGCAATGGCGGCCAATGCCAGCCCGAATAGGCCCAAGAGAGCGAGGCGCATGTCAGTCTTCATGCAGAAAACTGCGCCCCCATAGCAGCACAAGAACCGCCACGCATGCCACCACACCAGCCTTGGCAACAAACTGGCCCGTCATCTCGCCACTGAGGATTGTGTAGACCACAGCAACTGCATTTCCCAAAAGAACCAGCGCTGACAGAAACAGCGCGCCCGCGCCAAATTTCTTGCGAATGGGCGATTTGCGCTGGCCCGGATCGGCGTGTGACGTGGTTTCTGCGCGATGATTCAGCCACAGAAACAACGGCAGCCCGACAATCAGCACTGCAATCGACCAGCGCATTGATGCCGCGTTGTGGAAACTGTCGCGGAACGGGTCGGCCAGCCAGATATCGATCAGACCGAAACTCAACTGCACCAGATGCCAGGTCACGCCCAGCAGGGTGACCGCCATCAACCCGTAGATCAGCACATCCCGCCCCGAGACCGATGGCCGCGGGCGTGGGACAGGCAGGCGCAGGCCAGCATCGCCCCATGCATTCAGGGCAGAGTCGATCTCGGTTGCGGACCACCCTGCTCCGGACAGTGCTGCGCGCAGTTCCGTCGGGTTATGACCGGCGCGCAACCCGTCCTGAACAAAGAGCGCAAGATCGTCTGCAGGTTTCATTCAGGCATCTTTCTTGCCGACGTTCTCGGCAAAGGACTGTTCGAAGGCGGCTTGCTGTTCGGCGCTGGCCTCGGACTGGTGCTGTGCCTTCCAGTCGTCATAGGGCATGCCATAGACAATCTCGCGTGCGGCGTCCTTGTCCATTTCGATCCCGCGGGCATTGGCGGCCTCCTGATACCAGCGCGACAGGCAGTTGCGGCAAAAACCGGTCAGGTTCATCATGTCGATATTCTGCACATCGCTGCGTTTGTTCAGATGCTCCAGCAGCGTGCGAAAGGCTGCCGCTTCAAGCTCGGTCCGGGTCTGTGCGTCCATCGGTCTCTCCTGTGTTTCCGTTCCCTTGGCACGGATATAAGGGTTGCAGGGGTCTTTGCGAAGGGCGATCAGAGCGCCAGCACCGCGCATAACGCCAGATAGCCCGCAATCTCGGCCACTTGCTGGCTGGCGCCCAGCACATCGCCCGTCTGTCCGCCCAGTTTGCGCTGCGCCAGTTTCGCCAGCCCGACGGTGACGATGGCCTGACACAGAATGGCCATCAGGACGGGCAACAGCAGGACCGAATCCAGCAGCAACCCCGGCACGAGCGCGATCAGCGCGGCAATGGCCACGCCCGAGGGCGGCGTGGCGCGTGCAGAATGGCCCAGACCATCTGACCGGGCAGGCGGGACAAAGGCCAGCACTGCGGCAGGTGCCACGCGGCTGGTCATGGCCATGACGACCATGACAACCAGCGTCACATCCAGATTTGCCTGCGCCAGATAGACCAACGCCTGCCAGCGCAGCCCGATGCTGACGATCAATGCCAGCGTGCCATAGCTGCCAATGCGCGAATCGCGCATGATTTCCAGCCGTTTTTCGTGGGTCTGACCACCCCAGAACCCGTCGGCCAGATCGGCCAGGCCATCCTCGTGCAGGGCCCCTGTCAGCAGCAGATTGGTAAGGATGGCCAGACCAGCGCCGAGGGCTGGCGGCAGGCCCAGCGCCAGCGCTGCCCAGAGGGTCAGCGCCCCACCCCCGCCCACGGCCAGCCCTGCCAGCGGAAAGGCCCACGCAGCGCTACCGATACCGGGCGCGGGGTCGGGCAACTGGCCCGCAGGCAGGCGCGTGAGCAGCATTATGGCTAGCTGCACCTGCGCCAGCCTGTCGCGGATCATGCCTCGGACACTCCGGCCTCGGCAAAGGTGGCCATGCCGTTATGGCAGGCCAGTGCTGCGCGCAGGATGCCCAGCGCCAAGGCCGCGCCTGACCCTTCGCCCAGCCGCATGTCGAATTCCAGAACAGGCTTTTGCCCCAGTGCTGCCAGCAGCCTGCGGTGTCCCGGTTCGGTCGAGGCATGGCCGACAAGGCAATGTGCCAACAGGCGCGGATCGGCCGCATGCAGGCAGGCCGCAGCCGCCGTGCAGATGAACCCGTCCAGAATGACCGGAATACGCTGCGCCCGTGCCGCAAGCACAGCGCCGCAGATCGCGGCCTGTTCGCGCCCGCCAAGTGCAGCAAGTGTGTGCATTGCGCTTTGCCCGGCATGGCGGCGCAAGCCCGTCTCGATTGCGGCGATCTTGCGAGCAATGCCCGCCGCGTCCGACCCGGTGCCGGGCCCGACCCATTCGGCGGCACTGCCCCCGAACAGAGCGGCGGAAAGGGCAGCGGCGATGGTAGAGTTGCCGATGCCCATTTCACCAAGGATCAGGATATCTGCCTGCGGGTCCACGGCCTGCGCGCCGGTGTTCAGCGCGTCGAGTGTCTGGGCCTCTGACATCGCGGGGGCAGTGGTGAAATCTTCCGTCGGGGCGTCCAGGTCCAGAGCGATGACTTCCAGCGCCGCCCCGTTGATAGCGCAAAGCTGGTTGATCGCGGCCCCGCCCGCCTGAAAATTCGCGACCATCTGCGCTGTGACGGCCTGCGGAAACGGGTTCACGCCCTGTGCGCAAATGCCGTGATTGCCCGCAAATACCAGTGCCTGCGCGTGGTTTATCTGTGGTCGGTCCGTGCCGCGCCAGCCTGCAAGAAAGATTGCCAGTTCTTCCAGCCGCCCCAGCGCGCCGGGGGGCTTGGTCAGGCTGTTTTGCCGGTCAAGTGCAGCACTGCGCGCGCCCATAT
This sequence comes from Paracoccaceae bacterium, assembly GCA_007118295.1. Taxonomy (GTDB): domain Bacteria; phylum Pseudomonadota; class Alphaproteobacteria; order Rhodobacterales; family Rhodobacteraceae; genus Roseinatronobacter. Next base: position 10,899 of record SKRW01000295.1, read on the forward strand.
CCGTCTGTGGCAGGGTTTCGGCAAGAGCGGGAATATCATCAAGAGATTTGAACATCGTCATTTTACTTTCAGTGGCAGGCCCGAGACCATGAAGATCACCTCATCCGCGATTTCGGCAATGGCCTGATTGACCAACCCTGCCGCGTCGCGGAACTCGCGCGCAAGGCGGTTGTCGGGCACGATGCCAAGGCCGACCTCATTGGTGACAAACAGGACAGGTGCGCGCTGGTATGGCAGGGCCTTGGTCAGCGCATTGGTGGCGGCCTGCCAGTCTTCGCCCGCCAGCATCAGATTGGTTAGCCACAGGGTCAGGCAATCGACCAGACGCGGCGGGCCGCCATCGGTGTCGCGCAGCACGCGCAGCAGGTCGCGCGGTTCGGAAAGGGTGGTCCATTCGGGGCCGCGCCTGGACTGATGCGCGGCGATACGGCGCGCCATTTCGTCATCATGGGCCTCGGCAGTGGCGATATAGACCGCCGGTTGTCCGAGTTCGAGCGTCCGCGCCTCGGCATGGCGGGATTTTCCAGACCGCGCACCGCCCGTGATAAGTAGGATCTGGCCCATGCTGCCCCTTGCCCCTTTGGCGCGTGTAAAGCAGATATGGCAGCGGGGCAGCAAGGGGAAATGCAGCGGATGCAGCCAGTGGACGAAACGCGACTGATCCTGATCCGTCATGCGCCGGCGCTGCATGAGGGGCGCCTTGCGGGGCGGCGCGATGTCGCCGCAAATCTGAGCGATGCTGCGCAGTTCGACGCCCTGCGCGCGATGCTGGCGCGCGAAGGGGTCACGCGCAGGGTCAGCAGCCCTGCGCGGCGTTGCGTCCAGACGGCTGGCGTGCTGTGGCCGGGGCAGGATGCTTCGCAGGATGCGCGCCTGTGGGAGCAGGATTTCGGCGCATGGGAAGGGATGGCCTTTGCCGACCTGCCTGATCTGGGCAACCTGTCACGCGCCGATCTGGCCGCGCATTGCCCGCCGGGGGGCGAGAGTTTCACCGACCTGTGCGCGCGCGTCACACCTGCGCTGCAAGAAATCGCGTCCGCGCCCGGTGTCGTGGCGGTTGTCGCGCATGCGGGTGTGATCCGGGCGGCGCTGGGGGTGGGACCTGCGGCGCTGGGGTTCGAGATTGCGCCATTGTCGGTGACAATGCTGCGCGTCTTTCCGAGGCATGACTGGTCAGTCGCCTGTGTCAACCGGATGGCAGGCTGATGCCTTATGTGCAGGTCGCAGGCCATTTCGGCGAATGGCTGCAAGGGCGGCTGGGTCCGCAAGGGTCCGTCGTGCTGGTGACACTGCCCTGCGACA